>NZ_JBXARS010000002.1:250634-313709 GCF_058808515.1 Bacillus sp. GW821-FHT11D08 | reverse complement strand
CAGTTCGGCTAATATCGTCTCCGGGCTGAATTTGCTTGCGATCTCGTCCACTTTTCCCATGAATGACGTTGTGAACTTGTCCAGTTCGGCTAATATCGTTGCCGGGCTGAATTTGCTCGCGATTTCGTCCACTTTTCCCATGAATGATGTTGTGAACTTGTCCAGTTCGGCTAAAATCGTCTCCGGGCTGAATTTGCTCGCGATTTCGTCCACTTTTCCCATGAATGACGTTGTGAACTTGTCCAGCTCTGCTAAAATCGTTGCCGGGCTGAATTTGCTTGCGATTTCGTCCGCTTTCTTCATAAAGCTTGCAGCGAATTTATCCAGTTCCGCTATGATTGTTTCCGGATAAAATTTGGATGCGATGTCATTGACTTTTTTCATGAAGGTGTCTGCAATGGAGTCAAGCATTGAAAAATCGTATTTCGGCGAAGCAGGAGCAGCAGATGCAGAAGCTTTTCCGACGTCCGGCATATTCTTTTGCATTGCAGCCAGCTGTGCTGTCACCTTTTCGTTTAACGATAATTGAATAACATTGTTTTTTCCCGTCAGCGAATCAATGCCCGCTGAAATTCGGCCGACTGTTTTCATGACGTGATCTATGACGCGTATAGTGACAGAGTACCCGTTCTTTAACGCAGATTGCATATAGCGTTTGATACGTTCCATGGCAGGGGTCACTTCGTCTGACGCATACAGTGAAACGGTAAATCCTTTAAAACCGGCAGCCAGATCCCGCAATCTCTCAAATGCCGCTGTCGCGCTGTCTTTTGCTCCTATTTTAATGGTTAAAGACGCAGGCAGACCCGCTAATTGGGCTTGCACCTTTTGAATGACGGCACTGGCTCCGTCTTCAGCTGAAATAGAGATCATTTGTGCGCCCAGCTTTCTTTTCATAGAGCGCTGGATGCGGTCAATTGTTCTTAAAACAGATTTACTCTCTTTGCTGATATCAATTTCACTTTGGCGTTTTGTCATTTTCCTGTATTTCTCAAGCGCTCTGAAGCCATTTTGGATTTTCCTTATTTTCTTTGAAACCCGATCTTCCAATTCAAAACGGGCGGTCAGCTTTGCCATGATGTCGCTCCCCCTTTCTTCGCTTGTTTTTCAAGAATGTCCAGCTTGTAACCGATTAAACCGTACAACAGCGCCTTAAAATGTCTCGGTGCTTCATATAACTCTTTCAGTTCTGATGGAGAATAATGAAGCTCATGCATCGCGTAATAGAGATACACGGCTTCCTTATTCCCATCTTTTATCAGTTTTTTGCTTCTTGCTCCAGATCTTCTAATTCATCTTCAAAACCGTTGATCTCAATCGCTTTATTCAGCCAATTTGCATACTCACCGCCGACTGAAAGCACGCGTTTTGCCACCTCGACCGGATCTGCCGTTTTGTAAGCGTCGCGGAGCTCCTTAGACCGGAAATCAGGGTAAATCGTAGATTCAACCGCGATCCGCGCATAGAAGCGCTGGCTGTCTAAGTCTTTTACTCGGCCTCTGCCCTTCACATTTTTATATGTCGTGCTTTCCTTCTCCAGTTCATCAATGCGCTCAGTCGTAATGGCTTTAAAAATAAAAGGCACGATGTTTCCTTTTTTATCGACAAAACGCTTTGAAAGCGGAACCCGAATCTCCTCAGCCTCGACTGTTTTACCCGGCATAAAGAATGATAGATCATATACTTGTTCGTTTTTTTCGCTCATGATGAAAACTCCCTTACTCTTTTTTTTATAAAAAACAGGCCTGTAAAAAGGCCTGTTTCACTCATACCGATCTTAATTAAAACGTTTCAGAAAGCTTTTCCGGCACATCGAAATCTTCAAAGGTAAACGGCACTTCTTCTTCGAGTGCTTCTGAGTCTACGTCCAGTCCGGCGATTTTTGCAGAATCAAAGTTGACGTCATACAGAGTGACGCGTTCTGTTCCGCGGCCCGATGATTTGTCGTCAAGAACGGCTTGCAGCGTAAAATACGGGTCGCTGCCTTTTTTGACGTAATCCATCATAAGGACGGCGAATTTGGATGTGACCTTATAGAATGTTGCCGTGCCCGTTCCGTTGGCGCCTGTTGTTTTATGTCCCGTCATGCGGCGGCCCATGATGTTTACTTCTGATTTGTTTTTTTCCACGTTTGCTTCAAACGTTTTAATATGCGCCATCTCTTCTCCGTCGAGAAATAAACGGCCTTCTTTTCCTGAAATCGTGTTTTGCGCTTTTAATGCCATCTTAGTTTACCTCCACGTTAAAGTAGAATTTTTCTGCCGCATCCACAGGCTGTACGGCGAGATCGATTAAAAAGCCGTCGCGGTCTTCATTCAGCCCGATTGTAATGTCTGTATCTGAGTCAAAATTTGCGATGCCGCCCGCATCCTGAAGCGTAGTCAAATATTGAATGATCATCGTTTTGACGAATTGAAGGCCGTCATTTGTCGCAGGAAGATCGCTGCCCGTGCCTTTTTTCGATTTAATTAAGGCTTTCAGTTCTCTTGTCAAATCGTTATTCACCGCATCAAGCACACGGACGATTTTGTTTTTCGCGAACTTTTTGTTTTTCTCTGCCGTAAATGTCACCAATGAGTTGATATCTTTTTCAACGCTGACTGACTTATCACGGGCATCATAAGAGAAAAGGAATTCACCTTTGGAAAGACGTTCGATCACTTCATCATGAGTCAGGCGGTGCAGCACATCGACGGCGCCTTCGTATTCAACGAATGTTAAGGATTGATTAAATGCGGCGCTGGCACTTGCGCCTGCCACCCAGGCGGTCGCATCTTCAGCTTTAATCTCGGTTCCGTCTTCCAGCAGCACACCTTCAGTAACATTGATAATGCCTTCATAATCCCCGCTGTAATGGGCGGTCACCCCTTGCACTTTCTGTCCCTGCGCATCGCGAAGGCGTTTAATGAATGCGGCAAATGTCGCTTTCAGCTGATCGTTTTCCGCGACAGGAAGAGCGATGACATCGAAATTCTCCGTTTCAGCAGCAGCTAAAAAATCCGTATAGTCTGAGTTGACCGGTGCTTTATCAGTTCCGCCCGCAAGACGGATGCCTGCCTGCGGGTTTAACGTTTCCCCGGATTCTTCCTCAGTGCCTGTCAGCGGGATGGAAGCCGACAGTTCGCCTGTTCCCGTGAATGTGACATAGCCGTTTGCTTTTAATTCTTCGGCTTTTTTCACCGTTTGTTTGTCAACTTCCGCTTCATCCATGTAAGTGGTCACGTCGAAAGCGGTCTGATCAAGGACGTTTTCACTGATGCGGATGATGATGTCATTTCCTTTTGAACCGCCGTACAAAGCGGTTGCTTTAACACCTTGCGAAAGATCTGCGCTCGCTCTGATTCCCTCTGTCAGACGGTACATCAAAACGGTTTTTGCTTTCTTTTTCGCCTCACGAAGCAGAATCAGTGACGGATCTTCAATACTGAGCCCCACTTTTTTATTCAAATCTTCAATGCTTGAAATGGAAACGAATGTTTTCGCTTCCCCCCAGCCGGATGCGACGGGAAGGGCGACAATCCCGCGTTCACCGATCGATACCCGCTCCTGGGCGGTTGTTTTAAAGTTAAAATAGATCCCGGCACGTTCTTTTTCTTTTCCTTGTGTAAATGTTCCGCCGTTCATTATTGCATGACCTCCTTGGTTAAAAATGCTTCAATGTAAGACTTGGCTTGCGCTTTTGTCATTTGTTTTTGCTTCACGCCGAATAAAGCCCCCTGGAGAATCTCAGGTTTTACGCCGAAAAGCTCCTTCGCGTGCTTTGTTAAATCCGCCGTGTCATAAAGAACCGCTCGTTCCGCCGCTGCGGCGTTTTTCTTTTTATGTTGTTTCACTTTTCTTTCACCCCGCTGTTAATGTCCACATCCCGCAGTGCGGGAGATGTTTGTTTCTGATAGTAGTAGCGGCTCGTCCAGCGGATTGTGATCACTGCCTCGCCTTTGTCTCCGACTCTTGTTTCGATACGGCTGATGCGGACGAAATCACCGGTATCCTCCCCTGATTCCGTAAGCAGCGGAATCAGCTGTCTTGATTCTCTCACCACATCAGCGATCCGGTCAGCTGTATAGAGCGCCTGCACCGAGTCGGCATGGAACAGCTTCACATTCAGACTGTACGTTTTCTTATAAGTGGAGACTGTATCATTTTCGTCAAAAACAAATGGGGGCGGAATGTATAGTGACGGCACCTGAAATTGTTCAGGCAGTTCATTTTCATATACGGGCACGCCGCACTGCTGATACAAAAAAGCGGCGATTGAACCGGTTTCGCGATTCATCCGATATCTCCCCCCAACGTGTTAAGCCACTGATTGAAACGCTTGTCCAGCGATTCGGCGAAGAGTGTTTCATACAAAAGAAGGGCTTTGTCCCAAAACCCATTCCCGCTGATCCACTGTTTTTTGAGCGCCATTCCCATTGAAGCTGACGGATCATAGATGAACCGGGAGCCTTGAAAATACCCGGGCACCCATCTGACATTTTCATCTGAGACGGTCCAATGTCCGTCATTTATGAATGAGGCATACTCTACATTGGTGCCGATTTCAAGGGTCAGTCCCCCGTTTTCAATGATCCATACATGATCCTGCGCTCCTTTTCGGAAAGAAGACAGCAGGTTTTCTGTATCAATTCCTCCCGAATGAATAAGCTCCTCCCGTACCATGTCGAGAAAATCCTCTCCTGACTGTTCCAGCCATTCGCCTGCCTGACGGGCAAATTCTCCGGATGATGCCTTTTGCAGCGACCGATTCCATTGTTCAAGGTTTTTTATGTTCATAGTCTGTCATCTCTCACAGCGATAACCTCCCAATGGTGCTGTCTTGCTTTCTTCGGCATTTCCAGAATATACGCCTGTCCTTCCCAAATGATTTTGTCATTGACACGCACAGCGGCCTCTTTCGGAAAATGAACGAGAAACCGCTGATATACCTTATGATCAGGCGCAAGCTGAATAAGCTGCTGCTGTTTTTCAACAAACAGACACGGCACGTCTTCAGCGTCGGGCACTTCCGGATAAGAAAAGACAGGCTGGAGCTTTTCGGCGGGAATCCCGAAGCGTCCGGCCTTCGGAACGGACACCGTCTCATGATAAATATCGCATCTGTCAGTGAGCAGCCGTTCGTAGCTCATAAAGGTCTCACCTTTGCGTTTGCAGAAACCGGGGAATAACCCGGCGCGATATATTCACAGAGCAGATGGTGCACCGCCGGTTTTCTGATTCCGCCTTCACCTGCCACCGTATACGAGTAGCCGCCTATCTTTTCAGATTGATAGGCGGAAGCGGCTGCTTCATTCTGGTTGATCAGCGCAAAATATTGAGAAAGCTTTAATAACGCAAGCTTAATCTTTTCGGGAAGCGGTGAGTAAATAGGGTCAGTGAACGAATGCCCCGCCATTCTGGCCGCTTCCGCCTCCGCCTCCAGAATGTCCTGTATTAGAAGCGGCTCCGGCCTGTTTTTGACTTGATCATAAACTGAATATGAAACAACGTCAGACGGCTGAATTAACATAACTGCCACCCCCGTCTTATTCTTTAACGTTTACGATTTTGGCGCTTGCATCTTCTTCTTCAAATTTGCTGTCAAGTTTAGCCGTCAGTACGATAATAAATTTGCGGCTGCGGATATCTTTATCTACTTCGATTCGGATATTCCGTGAAAAACCGAGAATGATATTTTTCGGGTGAGTCAAAATGATGTCAGACGCATCGTACTGGGAGTCACCTTCTCCGACCGAGTACGGCTGCAGATTGGACACTCCTTTGACCGGAACGCCGAATGCTGAAGACAAACCGCCCTGCACCGCAAGATCCCCCAGATTGGTCTGACGGTCAGCCACACGGTCTTTCCATTCAATCTCCATGCCTTGAGATGTGTAAAATCTGAATTCCTGAGGCAGGCGCAAATATTTTGCCGGAATGGCTTTTAAGCCTTTTTTAAATGTGGCCCTGGACAGCTCTTCCCCGTTTCCGTCAATGACGTGAGATACAGTCTGCTTACGGATTCCGTCAAGCTGTGCCAAGTACGGATCAGAAGAAGATGTATCGCCGTTTACGACAAGCTCCTCAATATCGACTGCCGCCCGCTCCGCCAAAATCTGCATGATCGTCTGCTGCAGGCCGTCTTTTTCAATATTATTTTCAAGCGTGTCATAGGTGATGTTAATTTCCGCAATGACTTCTTTCGTATTCAGCTGCACCGTACTTGTTGCCGGGACGGTCAGCTGATCGTCAGTTAAGGCTTTTCCTTCCTCAGCGGCACGCAGAATACGCTGGCCGAAACCGATTTTTTCAAATTTCTGCGAGTCATTTTCCATTTGAATCACACGCGATTCGCTGAAAATGGTCGGCGTGTTCTGCACCATGCGGATAAATGCTGAAGCTTGTGCGGGGTTCATTAAACCGCCGCTTTTTAAAGCGGAAAGTGACATTTCCGCCTTTCTGATGATATCTTGATTTCTCACTCTACAGTTCCTCCTTCTGACTGGGCTTAAAGCAGTCCGCTCCAAATGGATTTTTTAACAGGCTCTTGGCCGCCCGTCTCTTCTTCCGGCTGCTTTGATGCGCCTCTTACTTTTTCAAGCGCTTCAATGCGTTTAATAATCGGGGCGAGCATGTCCTCAACAAGCGTTTTCAGCTTTTCTTCATCAGACGGCGCAGCCGCCCCGTCTTTGTTTTCCGTGTTTTGGTCCAAGCTGTCAAGCCGCTTTAAAAGCGGGTGCAGCGCGTGTTCAATCGATTCTCTTACGTCTTCTTTTCTCATCTTGTTCAAGTCCTCTCCCTTGCGGTTTCTTGATTTGCGGTCACGGTCGAGAAATTGCTTGACCGCGCCGAATAAGCCGGCTTGCTTTTCTGCCGGCTCTTCGTAAACGTCAGCGGTTCCCGCCATGCTGTAGCCCGTAATGATACCGGCTTTAATCTGATCCCATACTTCATCGGAAGCTTTGGTGACAAGCACCCAAGATCCTTTCCGGATCACAGCATTCCCGATTTCAAAGTCATCCGGAGCGACGTACGACTCTACCACCTCGCCGGTCCCGCCTTCAAAATTATGATTTGTATCGATGTTGCGGGCGTCCGCCAAAAAACCGTGGGCGGCCTTTTCAATCTCTTCAGCCGTCATATAATCACCATGGGCATCCGGGACATCCGGCTCGTAAACGATGCCGTAAACAAGCTTCTGCTCATCCGATTCGTTTTTTGTAAACACCTGCACCTTTTTTTCAAATGACGGAAGGCCTCCGGCTGATTTTGTAAAAAAGAATTCCGTTTGGTTCGCCGCCTTATCGACATAGCTCACAAAACTGATGACGGCATTTCTCAATTCTCTCGGCACGAGATGTTTTCACCCCCTTTCAGGATTGCTCCTTTTTCCCTTTCAGCACCGGCCGGCTGTAGTACTCTTCAGGCCATTCCTCAAGCGTCTTGCCGAGCACTCTTCCGGCCAGATCACGGAGGTCATTAGGAGAGACCGCGCCGGCGGAAATAAATGGCGTAAGCACCTTCGCAATTTCAAGCGGATCGCGAAAATCAGGCCCTTTTAATGTGAGCTGTACATCGTGGAGACCCAGTTCAGGCAAAAATAACGTGTTGAGCTTATTAATCAGCGTTTTCCGCTCCGGCTGAAACACCTGCTCCTCCGTTATTTTCCGTGCCGTATCGGCGGTGGCTTTGTTGTATTCCTGCGCCTCGCCCGTATAAAGCGGCGGGAGACGGAAAGCGGAACGGAGTTTATTTCTGCTTTTGTCGTCATATTCAAGAAACAGCGCATCATCCTGCAGAATTTCCGCAAGTGATTTAATTTCCACAGACACGGGCGTAATGTCTTCGCCTCCGTGAAGGTCTTTTTCCTTCGCAATGCCTTCCGCCTCAATCAGCAGAAACTTGTGGGCGTTTTCCACCCCTTCCAGGTCATTCATATAATCCTGGAGCTCTTTGTACGATGCTTCTGACAGCATGCCGTTTTCAACCGTAATGGCGGCCGGCACGTGACGGCCCTGCTTGAAATACATAAAATTCAGTTCTTCCGCTTTCCGGGCGCCGTACAGATTGACGATATTGCCGACCCAGCGCGGAATTCCGTAAGTGCCGCTGCCGATTTTTAAGTGAATGGCTTCATTTGCCCGGTATTCTTCAGACAGGGTCTTTACGTATTCGCCGGTTCTCATGTCCATCATGCGGGGGTCGCCGTATTCCTTAAAAAACACTTTCCTACCGTTCAGCATCTGAACATATTTACGAAACCGTTTTTGCCTTTTAATCGTTTTGGATGCGCCGTTTTCTTCATAAGAAAATATAACTTCAACGGGATCAGTCACACCGCACACGCGCATATGTTTCACATCCAGATATTCAATCCCCGCTGGTTTTCCCGCCCCGTCCCGAAGCACTTCGAGAAAACCGTTGCCCGTTTTTTCACGGTCTTCTATCGCATATCCGAGGATCGTCTCGGCCGATTCATCAAAATGAAGACATTTGTAAAAGCTCTCCAGCTTCATCCAGTTTTTTTCGGCCCGGGCCTTTTTTGACGGGGAGCAATCCGGGCTATTTACATCAAAGGTATATTCCACATCAAACCCAAAACCCGTAATATTGACCCGATACGCGTCAATGCACTGCTGAAGAATCGTCGAGTATTCGGCGATTGTTTTCAGTTCAATGAGATTATAGGGCGGTGAAATGATGTCTTCGCCGTACAGATCGGCAAATTGATCTTCGTTCATCTGCCTTGCCTGCGGCGCGGCCATTTTTGATTTAAAGACGGTGGCTCTAACGTTTTGATAGTTCGGCAACACCTACCTCCTCCTTTCCCGATTCGGACGTCTCCGTTTTTGTGATGCATCTTTCAGATCCGCCGCGTCATAGTCATCCAGCGCATACCAAATGGCTGAAAGTGTGTGGGGATCAATTGAAAACTCATCTTCCGACAGAACGCCGTTTTTGTTTTTTGCGTACGTTAAGTTCTGCAATTCGCGGATCGTATGTTGACAGCTGTCTGAGCAATAGATGTGTTTGAACCGTTTCAGTTTTTTTGTATACTGAAGTCTTGAGCCCGGAAACTTTTTGGCCGCAACCATGCAAAAGCCCTGCCTGCGAAAATATTGGATGCTTTTCGGCTCAGCCGAATCCGCTTTGATCAGCTCTTTTTGATCCGCCAATTCCTGAAGCTCCTCAGCTGTCTGATCATCGGTCATTTTGTTTTTGTAATACTCCCAGAAAATATAAAGCTCTTTTTGATCCGGATCGACGGCAAGCCGGATGACCGCATTGTATGACTCTTCAAAACCGAAATCCATGCCGGTCCGAAACAGGGGGCGCCTGATGGAAGCAATCCGCTCCGTTACTTCGTTGTGCTCCATGACCTGAAACTGCGGAAACACGCGGATGCCATTGACGCCGAACTGTCCTTTGCGGGCGATCCGGTACAAATCAGGATCGTAATGCCGTAAGCTGTCCAGCTGCTTAATATAGCTTTTCGGCAAAAACAGATTATCGCACGCTGTGGAATGGTGGTAATACGTATCTCCCTTAACGACGGTGCCTTTTTCATACAGCGTCTGATCATCCAATACAAGCCGTTTTTTTTGGTCATCACGAAAAAAATGCCGATACGTCCAATTGGAGGTGCCCACTGGATTTGTGGTGCATATCATATGAAGCGAAAGCTCAGGATGGCGCAGACGCCCGATCAGCTCCTTAAAGCCTTCATACTTCACTTCAGAGCATTCTTCAATCCATATCAGTGAAATATGATGAATGGATTTCAATTTGGCCGGGTTGTCCATCCCTTTAAACATAATCCGGCTTCCGTTTGAAAATCTCAGCTGCATCGGTGAAGACACGGCCTTTACGGCATGTCCCAGCTCAAGCTCCCCGATAATGTCTTCAAACAAGGCGAAAGTAGAATCTCTGTGCGTATCGAAAACCTCCCGCACGACAAGCGCCGTCCGCTTTTCACGAAGCAGCTTGAGGATGATTTTCAGCGCGGTATGATAGCTTTTTGACGAGCCGTAGCCTCCGACGAGAAGTTGGTACGTTTCATTCCAATTGAACAAATAATCTTCAAAGCGCGGGTTGACCGCTTTTTCAATCATGACCGTTCCTCTTTCCGCGTAATGACAATGTCAATCGGCTTTTGGCTGTCTTCTGTTTTTTCCATCTTCTGCTGTGCCAGCTTTAATTTTTCATTTTCGATTTTTTGTTTAAATTGATCGGGGAAAAGGTCAAAGTACAAGGAAAGCTTTTCAAGAGCCTTCATCTTGTCGGCAAGCTTTATTGCAATGCCCTCTTTTCCGAGTTTTGCTTCTGTGACGATGGTTCCGTCCAGAAGGTGCGAATCTTTAACGTCAACGTAGCTGATTTCCTGCATAATCGGCTTATCATTTTCGTCAAAGAGCGGCCCTGATTTTCCGAAGGCCTGAACCTCTTTTTTTCCGAAGGTTACATAATCGGTAATGTCGGCGAAAGCGATTTTCACATAGACTTGAAGAACGTCCATCGCTTCGACAAACACTTTATTGACCATTTCCTTTTTCATGCGGCTGATTTCTTTGGCGACTTTTTCGTTTTTTAACAGCCTGCTTCCCGTCACATGCGCGCTTTCCGGTGAATAGCCGGCTTTTATCGCAGATTGAGTGGCGTTAAAGCTTTTCACATAATAAAGACAAAACAGCCGCTGGCGTTCGTTTAACTCATCACCTTCGCCCGGGTTGTTTTTTCCGCCGCTTTCCGCGTTCTTATGAAGCGCCTCGTCCCAGCGCCCTTCTTTTTTCCATCTGCCGATCGTTCTTGCGGATACGCCTGATTTGCCGGCAAGGGCGCGATTTGTGATGCGGCCTTTATGAGACTGATAGATTGTAAATGCCTGTTTTCTTTTTGCGTTTTTCATGCTACGGCATCACCGCCACCTCCGACATGATTGTCTATAATAAAAAGCGGCTTCTAATCGGGCCGCTTTTTGTGATCGTCTGTTCACTTCTAGGTGGCAAACGTATGACAACTTATGAAGCAGGCGATTGATTTCTTTGTTCCTGCTGTTTTTGAATTTTCAGAAGCGCCCGTTTGACCGTCGTCTGTACGGTTGATTTCTTTACATTCAGCAAGGCGGCGATCCGTTCATATGAAAAGCATTCCGCTTTGTGGAGCAGCAGCATTTCTTTTTCTCTATCCGTTAAAACGGCTAATGCGTCCTGCAGTCTGATTCTGTCTTCTTCAGTCACATTTGCGGAAGGTTCAAACATCAGCGCCTGCGAATAGGTTTCTATGATTCTCGGATCTTTAATCAGCATTCTCTGATAAGCGTCTCTGCGGTCTATCGCTCTTCTTATGCCGGGCTGCCGGCCTTTTTCAAGCCATTCGATGACATACTCCACATCTGTAATGATCGTTCTGATGATTTTTTTATCTTTCAGTTCTTCTGAAGTAAGCACCGTTTCATCGGCTTCCTCCAGCTGCTTGTACCACTTTTTCGTCTCTTTCAGCGTGCGTTTATATTCAAATAGTAAGTCTTCCATGCAGATCCTCCTCTTTTTCGGAACAAAAAAGGACACCAACCAATGCGCAGCATGTACGCGATTGATCAGTGTCCGCAGGCTTTCCGTCTTGGACGTATTCTGTTTTTTTCGATTAATTCAATTTAAAGCCGATTTCATATTCGACCCGGGCCAGATCCCCTTTTCGCGTTTCGACAAGCGTTTTGCCGTGCTCCGGCGCTTCGGCGAGCCATGCTTCCTTCTTCAGTCCGTCTACAATAATCACCCGAACCTTGCCTTCTTCCAGCTGGCTTTGTAATGTTGTATGTTCAATGTCAGTCAGTTTTTTAGGATTCATGTTTTACGTCCTCCGTTTTTTTCAGGATGTTTACTTCATGTATGAGGCTTCCGAGCTCATTTATGAACGCTTCTTTTTCTTCAGAACTTTCTCCCCGGAGCAGGCGGAGAGCCGTTTCGGCCGCCTCAAAAAGTTCCGGAGCCTTTGCCATCAATGCCGCGTTGATCTGCTGAGAGTATGAACTTAAGTTGAAAACGGCCGCGATGAGCCTTCCGTTTGAATAAGGGAACTTCTCTTTATCCGCTTCGCTGTAAGCGGAATAAATGTAAATGGGTTTTTCTTTTCCGCTGTGTACGGCCCGCCATGGAGCGGGGCTGTGTTTTTCTTGCAATGGTTATCCTCACTTTCCATCAGCCTCATGCCATGCTTCAATTTGCTTTTCTATCCGTTTCGCCCTGAACAGCAGGCAAAAAAGCCATTTAATATATTTATACACGTGCATCAAGCCTCGCTTTTGCGTCTTGAACCATTCGCTCAAGACGTTTAATGACCGGCGTTAAATCAGTGCCTGTTTTGCAGTTCGGGCAAGGGTGAAAGACAGCGCCGAAACCCGTTTCCGTCACAATGACCTTCTTCGGCCCGCACAGCTTACACATTATCTCGCCCCCTCTAATCTGTGGTTTACGTCAAATGAATTGCCATTAATGATGACTAAATAATCGCTGCACATCTCATAAATTCTTGTGCCCAAGGCTTCATCAACCTGCACCAGTCTGTCACAGGCCAGCTCGCTCGAGATAAGAACCGGCTTATGATTTAAATAGCGGTAATTCACGACGGCGTACATTTGTTCAATCTGCCAATCGGTCGCCCGGGGTTTTCCGTTCAGCGGTTTGAACAGATCGTCAATAAAAAGCACATCCGCCTGTTTCATACGGCCAAGCTTTGCATCAAGCAGATCAAAATCATTTTTTAAATCCGTAAAGCCCTCCACAAAAGGAAAATACAGCACGGGTGTCTGCATCTGTCTCATGACATAATTGCTGAGAGCGGTCAAAAGATGGGTTTTTCCCGACCCCGGACGCCCTAAAAGGGCAATGCTGTTTTTCCGGCAGTTTTTAATCTTGTCGAAGTTTTCAACATATTCAAGGGCGCACTCATATGCGTCGACGACTGCCTGAGGCTTGCCCCGCGTGATAAATCCTTTGAAGTCCAGCTTCCGAAAGGCGCCTGTAATCTCACTTGCGCTGAGGATGCGCTCTGCTTTTCGTTCGGCGGCGCAGCGGCACTTAACCCACACATCCATTCCCAGCTGGTTTTTGAGATAACCGCCCTGATCTTTACAGAGCGGACAGTCAAAGCGGCTTTCGTCTGATTCTTCCGGTCTGTCCGCCAGTAATGGACGTTTTCCGTTTTTCAGGTCGGCCAGTATCTGCTCGATCGTTCGTTTTGTCATGTATCGTATTCCTCTCTTTTTTTGTTGTGATTGTCCTTCCCGCAATTCGTGCATTCAAGCGGTCTTCCATATACTTGGCGCAATAGCTGAAAGCCTTGATCGTTTCAGCTGAAGAGGTGCGCCGCTGTTCAAAAGCGGTAAAGCATTCGCCGAGCCATTTGATTGCTTCTTGTGCTGACGCACCGAGGGAAACAATACGGGCGATGGCCTGATAATCCCGGGGCGACGGGTATACGCTCCGCCCCTCCTGTGCAGACCTTAATCTGATAAAATGGGCGGCAATGTCGTTAATCGCTTCTTCAGCAGTATGATTTTTTGTTATATCTATTTCTCTCCGGACATTTTTGTCCCGGTGATCCGCCGATATTGTCCGGTCAGTTGCTTCCGGGCGGGTCAATGTCTTTTTCGGCGTGAATCTTTTCGAGTGCTTTACGGAGACGATGAGTCCGTAAGGGGCGCGGACGGTTTTGATATATTCATGCTGTTCCAAAACCTCAAGCCACCGTCTGACGGTTTTTTCGCTGACGGCAAATACATCGGCCATCTCTCTTGCTTTTACGGGCTTATGACCAAGGACGATCCCCCACTTTACACCGTCTTTTACGTGTTCCTTTGTCGTTGAGCTGATGAACCATAAAAACAGCCAAATGGCGGACCCTATTTTGTCATAATGTTCTGAATTCAATAATCCGGAATAGATGAAAAACGGGTAGCTTTTACGACTCATAAGGAACGTCTCCGTTTGTCTTCAGACCTATATAGCGTTCATACTGCAATCGGTTATCAAATCGGAATACCGGTAGTCCGCAAGCGGTAAAAGATATCGAACCGCCTGCTTTTCCTAAACATCTCTGGTCAGCCGGATTGCTGCTGAAACGGATGATTATCGGCTTCATCTCTCACCCTCCTGATCAATTTCTTATCGTATTTTGATACATTTCGTATCCCTATGATGTTGATTATATACGATACCTTTCGTATCATCAAGACCTTTTTGATACTTTTTTTATCATCTCTTTATTTTGATACATTTTGTATCTATAATCATAAGTAACTTAGGGTGTTGAAAAAAGAGAGGTCATTCGGATGATAGGCGGAAGATTAAAGAATCTCAGAGGAAAGAAAACACAGGAAGAAGTCGCAAATCATATCGGTGTCTCGCGCGCCAGATATTCTCATTATGAAAACGGCCGATCTGAACCCGATTACGACACGCTGCAAAAGCTTGCGGATTATTTCAAAGTGTCGACTGATTATTTGTTAACCGGAAAAGAACCTTCAGATGAAGACATGTTTGCCGATCCCGACCTGCAGATCGCATATCGGGACATGCAGGACTTTTCTCCGGAAAGCAAGCAGCAGGCCATTGAATTCATTAATTATTTAAAAGAAAAAGAGAAAAACCGCAGGCCGAAACATAAATAATCCGCTCTTTTCCTTTAAACTGCTTAACGTTCAGCCGATATAAAAGCTGAATGTTTATTTTTAAAAGAAAAGGGAATTGATTCAAAGTCCGATCAGGGCTTTTCTTTCTCGCTTAAAAAAGAACATATGTTCGAAAGGGTGTATTCAATTGGGCGATTTTTTAACACATCTTGAGGAATACGTCAAAAACTTATATTGCCGCATGGGAATGACCGCCCCTCTCCATATTGATATGCAGATGATTGCCAAGGAGCTTGACATTTGGATTCATTTTGAAGATACGCACAGTATGATGCTGAAGCGGGACGGCATGTACAGCATCGTCCTGAATCAAAGAAAGTCACCCGAAGAGCAATGGCAGGATTTTGCGCACGAACTGTGCCATGTGCTGAAGCATACCGGCAACCATTTTCATATGAACAAGCTGTTCAGAGAACTGCAGGAATTTCAGGCCAACCATTTTATGTACCACTTCTGTGTGCCGACCTTTATGCTGTTAAACATGGAGCTTCCCCAGCGAAGGAGCCACGCCGTTATTTTAATCGCAGCCGCTTTCCGGGTGACGGCATCATTTGCGGAAAAAAGGCTGGAGCTGTTTGAACGGCGTAAAGCAGGTATTCAATTTCAGAAGCGGCTCGCTTGTCTGTTATCCGACAAGCGGCCGAATGTGTATTATGAAAGCGGACAGACACACTTACATGCCGCTGAAGAAAAAACGCCGTATTTTATTGAAAATTAGCGATACTCCGCTGGCAGAATGTCATCATTTTCACATCGGAGGAAAGGTTTTTGCATCATGACGCTGTTCTCACCGTGCTGCCCGCCAAGCACTTCTTGCGCCGCATAGCAGCTCCAGTAAATGTAAGAACGGGCCCCCTGTTCATTTATCATAAAAACCGGCCTTCACGGCTTCTACATACCGAAAAAACAGATCGGTTGGCGTATATTTTTCTCCCCGGCAGCCAAAATTGCTGAACAGCGCGTGTCTCTGCGCCGTGCTCACTTCCAATTGCAGCCCCATTTTCCTTTTTGTCCGATTGACAATGTTGCCGGGATTTACACCTGCCAGCCGATCATTCTTCTCTGTCAGCTCGGCATCAAATCCCGCTTCACACAGCAGATCACAAATCAGTCTTGCTTTTTCCAGATCCGCGCCCCCGACGAGTGTATTTGCCTTTTTCAGATCATGATACCCATGAAAAGCCAATCCGTAATGATGGGCGGTCACTTTTTCTAAAGCCAGGGGTTCGTCAAAGCGTGTGCTTGTCAAATGGAGAGAACGGTTATCGCACCGCTTCGTTCCTTCAAATAAATAAATTGAGCTTTGGTCAGAAAATGCCCGCACCAGCTCACTGACACCCGGCTCAATCCTGCCGCCGTGGGGAGCGAGGACGATACATTTACTTCCCTCTTTTTCTTCATAAATAATTCTGTATTCCGATTCAGCAGCAGAAAGGGCTGCGAAATTATCATATCTATCTTTCATGTGTAACATGCTCTCCTTTTCCAGTCAGCACCAGTTTACTCTACTCATCTGGGAATTGGAAACCTTTTTATAGTATGATTTGATAGAATACGTATCAGGGGGGATATATCATGGGGTTCATCAATGGATTGCTGGGCAATGCGTCGACAATATCGACGGCTGAAGCAAAAGCAGAACTGGCTCGTATTCTGCTGGAAGGTGAGAATGTCAACGCCGCATTTAAGCTTGTCCGAGATATCATTGTCTTTACGGATAAGCGTCTTATTCTTGTTGATAAACAGGGACTCACAGGGAAGAAAACGGAGATTCAATCCATTCCGTACAAGAGCATTTCCAGATTCAGCGTAGAAACCGCCGGCCGCTTTGACCTTGATTCAGAGCTGAAAATTTGGATTTCAGGCGCGGAACTTCCCGCTGTCTCAAAGCAGTTTAAAAAAGATGAAAGCATTTATGATATTCAAAAGGCCCTTGCCGCAGTTTGTATGTAAGAAGAAACGGAAGCCCGGAGAGCTTCCGTTTTATTGATTACAGTTTTTCTTCAATTTTCGCCTTCGTTTTCGGGCCGTAAATTCCGTCTGCCGTTAACCCGCTGACGGATTGAAAACGTTTTACGGCATTTGCCGTTTTCGGACCGTAAACGCCGTCCGCCCCATGATTTTTTGCTCCTTTATCAGGATAAAAATAAAGAGCGGATAAAGCGTTTTGCACTTGTTTTACGTTTGTCCCTTTCGTCAGCGGTTTCGTCACTTTGATCACACCTGATGGAAGCGGATAGGAAGACACAGCCTGACTTTTTGAAGAAGAACCCGTCTGAGCGAGCTTGATCACTTGTCCGACTGTAATGTGATTCGGATCTGTGATATGGTTGATGCTTTGCAGCGATTTTACGCTGACACCGTGCGATGCTGCGATTTCCGATAAGGTGTCGCCTTTTTTCACATGGTATTCAGACGCGGAAGAAGCAATAGAGGCTTTTTTCGCCGGCATACTCCCGCTTAATTTCTTTTCAATCTTCGCCTTCACTTCATCCCAGCGGCCTTCAGACAAAATGCGGTGCGGGCAGTACTTTCCGTTCCAGTCCTGATGCTTTCTGATTCTGTCAATCCCCCAGCCCCGTTCTTTCAAAAGCTGCGCCGCGAACGCAATCGCCAGTTCTTCTGCGGCTCTGTACCGTTCGCCGCCTGACTTGCTGTAACAGATTTCTATAGCAATCGACTTTCGGTTTCCGGTACCATTCGTGCCGTCTCCCGAATGCCAGGCATTCCGGTCCAACGGAATTCCCTGGATCACTTCTTTGTCATCAACCGCAAAATGATAGCTCGTTGATTCGCTGTTTCCCGTCATATAGCTGATTTCATTAGCGGCGGATGCGTCGTTTGCCGTGTTATGAATGGTAATATACTCCGGCGTCATCGGATTCGGACATTTTAACGCATATTTATCAGCCGATACGAGCCGTTTTTTCACTTCAATCCCCACTCTTCATCTCTCCTTATGCCTTTTTCATCAATAGGTGGCATTCGTAGGACAGATAACTTGAGCATATAGACCCTGCATTCGGATAAAAATGGAATGGATACGCATGCAAAAAATAAGACCCTTCCACAGAAGGGTCTTTATGTTATGTTTGGTTGCGCGCGGCAATATGGAATGTGCCGTCCGCTTGGTTTTCCAAATGGCTTTCATGGCCGATTACCTGTGTAAAGCTGAACCCGACAGCAACAAGCAGCAATCCTGACAACAGTTTAGATTTCATATAGACAATCTCCTCTCTGGATTTGTTTTTGGGCGTGCACCATTTTTTCATAAAACGTGAGCGCTTTTTCAGGCTGTCCGTGTTTCATGTAAAATTTGGCAGCGTCATGCGCCAATTCTTCCACATACGGATACAGCATGTGTTCTTCCAGAAAATCAAACGTGTGCCTGACGGATGCGTTATCCATTTCCTTGCCGTATAACGCATGTAAAAATTGGAACAGATTCACAAACAATTCATCATTGTATTCGCGGGCGATACTGAGCCCGAGACGGTACTGCTTCTCTGCTTCGGCTGTAGTGTTCTGTTTATAAAGAACCTGTGTTAATGAGTAAATAGAATGCGGAAGATTATCGAACTTTTCTGACCTGCAAATGGAAACGGATGTCTCAAAATATTCGGCTGCTTTAGAGAGGTCTCCCATTTTTTCGTAACAGTTTCCGAGATTATATAAGGCTGAACTGATAAGACGGGGATTGCCTTCTTGTTTTGCAAGATCTAAAGCAAGTTCTAAGTGGGGCAATGCTCTTTCTGGATACTGCATGTCATCATAATTCCCTGCAATAACGAATTCACATTGGATTCTGCGGACGTTGTACGTCTCATACGATTGGTACGTTTCAAGGGCTTGAACGGCATAACTCATGGAGACGTAGGTTTGTTTCAGGTTGTAAAAAATCTCGGCCATTTTAAAAGCAAACTCAGCTTTCTCGATGTCATCAGAAACGAGTGCAAGGTTTTTTTCAGCCCGTTTGTAATACATCATGGCGTTTAGGAACATTTTCTGTTTAAATTCGTACATTCCTCGAAAAAAATTAAAGTAGTAATCAAGCAGTCCTGTCAGTTTATACTGGTTGCCTTCAATGTCTTCCAATAATTCTGAAAACTCAGGCTGAGAAGGGTCCTCTTTTAAGGGCTTGATGTAATCCAGCATGACACGGTGTCTGAATTCCATTAATGAATAATACAGCAGCAGATCCTGATCTTCTTCCATATCCTCGATCTCTCTCTCTACTTCACGTTTGACGCGCTCCGCCTCAAGGACGTGAAACTGCCGGATATGGGTATACCATTCATTAATTTTGAGCCCGACAAAAGAGGACGGAATAGTCTGCTTCATCCTCAATAAATCCCCCCTTTTGGAATGACCGAGATATGTCATATTTTATCATATTTGCTAGAAAAAGAAGAACGCAAAAAGACCGCAATTGTCGAATTTCGGATATCCGCAACGATTTATCTCCGTCACAAGCTTATTGCTTGTTTCTTCCGTGCCGTTGATATAGCATATCCTTGCAGCTTTTTATTCTGTATTAAATGGGGGTTTTCACATGACAGCACAAAATCAATTGGTCAGCCACTTTCTGTCACATCGAAACGTGACGATTGAGCTGGCGGAAAAAATCAGCCGCGAACATTACGATTACAAGCCGGCAGAGACATCAATGTCCGCTCAGGAACTTGTAAAACACATGGTTTATTCTTTTCTTATGTTTGCAAACGTCATTAACGACGGAAACGGATCAGCCATCCAGAACAAACCGAAAGAAGAAGCAGAAACAGACCTCGTCAAACTGGCTGAAACGTGTACTGAAAAAACGACAAACATCCTGTCACAGCTGACAGAAGATCAGCTGAACCGCGAAATTGACCTGACCGCCTCTTTCGGCAGAAAAGTGACCGGCGCGGCTCTCCTTCAGCTTGCCATGGAGCATGAAATTCATCATAAAGGCAATCTTTTCGTGTATGTCAGAGAAATGGGCCACACGGAACTTCCGTTTTATCAGCAAAAATCATAATCCGGCCATCCGCCGGTCTGCGACATAACAGCAGGCTGGCGGATTTTTTGTTCTGTATAAAATTTTCCGAAAATTTAATTGATTACCGCCTCTTAATCATATATAATCTGATAAAAATAGTAGGATTATTCAGGAGGCACACAGATGACTGTAAGCATTGTGTTTATGGGTTTCTTTGTCGGAACGCTTGTCGGATTGACGGGTGTGGGAGGAGCAGCGCTTTTGACTCCTTTACTAATCGTTTTGGGGATCAACCCCTCAATCGCCGTCGGCACTGACCTTTTATATAACTCCATCACCAAACTGTTCGGTGTCGTTTCTCATTGGAAGCAGCGCACCGTTCAATTTAAACTTGTCGGCTACTTGGCGCTCGGAAGCATTCCCAGCGCAACAGCCGCCATCGGTGTTCTTCACTTGTTTCCCGCTTTTCACCAGCATCAGGAGCAGATTATCAAACAGGCGCTCGGCTACGTGCTGACCCTTGTAGCCATTTCCATTATCGCCCGCCTTTTTTTCGATAAAAAACTGCGGCCGAACCGCTGGCAGCAAAAAACGCTTGAAGAAAAGCGGACACTCATGATATTGATCGGCGTCATTTTCGGTTTCATCGTCGGCCTGACATCTATTGGATCCGGCTCATTATTTGCGATCGCCATGCTATACCTGTTCAGAATGAAAACGGCAGAAGTGGTGGGAACGGATATCGCACATGCCTTTCTGCTCGTAACTGTTGCCGGTCTGTTAAACGCAAGCTTCGGAAGCGTCGATTACCTGCTTGTATTGAATCTGTTGATCGGCTCTGTGCCGGGTGTGCTTCTCGGCAGCTTCTTTTCGCCGAAATTCTCACCGCGCCCGCTGCAGTTTGTGATGGCGGCGATTATTTTAATCAGCGGAATAAAATTAATATAAAAAAGGCGGTCTGTTGTCAGATCGCCTTTTCCCTTATAACGTCACACCGGACTTAAAGATTGCAAGCTCCCGAAAATCGTTTTTTTCGTTATTGACGAATTCTCCGCTTGCAACTTTAATAATGTATTGAATAAAATCTCTTACAATGTGATCTTCTGTTGTTTGGTCTTCCGCCAATCTGCCCGCGTTGTAATCAATCCAATGAGGCTTTGATTGAAATAAATCGGTATTTGTTGATACTTTCACAGTCGGGACAAATGTGCCGAACGGCGTGCCTCTTCCGGTTGTAAACAAAACGATGTGACAGCCCGCCGCGGCGAGCGCTGAAGAAGCGATTAAATCATTGCCGGGCGCACTGAGCAGTGTCAATCCCTTTGTTTTCAGTGTTTCACCGTATGTCAGCACATCAGAAACCGGTGCAAGACCGGCTTTTTGGGTGCAGCCGAGCGACTTGTCTTCGAGCGTTGAAATGCCGCCTTCCTTATTCCCAGGTGACGGGTTTTCATAAATCGGCTGCTCGTGCTTCATAAAATATTGCTTGAAATCATTGATCAATCGGACTGTTTTATGAAACACTTCTTCACTCGCCGCACGCTGCATGAGAATCGTCTCAGCGCCGAACATCTCAGGCACCTCCGTTAAGACCGTGCTCCCTCCCTGTGCAATCAAGTAATCTGAAAATCTCCCTAATAAAGGGTTTGCGGTGATGCCGGAAAAACCGTCCGACCCGCCGCATTTCAATCCGATGCTCAATTCTGACAGCGGAATCTCCTCACGTTTATCTCCCTTTGCCGCAAGGTGTATCTCTTTAAGAAGCGCAGTACCCGCTTCAATTTCATCTGTGACAGCTTGTGATTCGAGAAATTTCACCCGATCTCCATTCACTTCAGAAAGCGTTTCCCTAATCGCCGCCAGCTCATTATTTTCACAGCCGAGCCCTAAAACCAGCACACCGCCCGCATTTGGATGACGGATGGCGTTCATCAGCATTTGTTTCGTATTCTCATGATCATCGCCAAGCTGGGAGCAGCCGTATTGGTGCTTTAAAACCAGCACATTGTCAAAGGGCGCAATGTCTTTCGCCTCTTTTACGAAGCGCTGCAGGATTTTCTCAGCGACGCCGTTAACGCAGCCGACTGTAGGCACGATCCACAGTTCATTCCGGACGCCGGATGTACCGTTTTCTCTTCTGTAGCCTTTAAATGTCCGGTTCTCATTTGTAAAAGGATTGTCCTCGAAGCGCGGTGAATACGTGTATTCTTGCACATCGGATAAATTCGTTTGCAGATTATGGGTATGAATATGCTCGCCGGCCGAAATCCGCCTTGTCGCACGCCCGATTGAAAAACCGTATTTAATGATGCTGCCGTTTTCTTCAATGGTTTGCAGCGCGATTTTATGCCCCCGCTTTACAGGGTCCTTCACTTCAATCGTCAGTCCGTCTGTATGCAGCCGCTCCCCTTTGTTAAAATGGCGCATGGCGAGAAGCACGTTATCGTTTTTATGGATTTTTATGACCTCTTTCATTTCACTTCCCCCTTTTTGCCGCAGCATTCATGTATCGCCTGCTTCATACCCAGCTCATGAATGACAGACAGAAAAAAAGCCGTTCGTTCAGTCAGGCCCGGAAGATGGTTCAGATTCTTTCCCCACAACCGGTCTTCTCCTAATATGGCAGACGCCGCTTGAAACATATCATCTTTGCAACGGGACCGCGCCATTTGAAAACGGTTAAGAACCTCCTCGCAGTCAGCCGGTTTGTTCGGTCCGTTCCAGTATGAATAGATCATGGCGCTGAACGAAAATACCAGCTTCTCAGGTAGCCGGCCCTCCTGTTCGATATAAGCCTTCAGCGTCGGCAGGTTTCTTGTTTTGAATTTCGCGGCGGCGTTAAGGGTAATGCTTTGCAGATAATGGTGGATATAAGGGTTTTTAAACCGCTGTAACACATCTGCCGCGTATTGGGTGACATCCTCCATTTGCAGCACAGGGAGGATTTCTTCATTGATCAGCTCTTCAATGAATCTGCCCGTCACCTCGTGCTCAGCCGCTTCCCGGACGGTTTGCAGTCCGTATAGTAAAGCCACTGGCGCCAATGCCGTGTGAGCGCCGTTTAAGATTCTCACCTTTTTTGTCCTGTAAGACGTAAGGTCAGACGTGATCAGTGCGTTCAGCCCGGCCTCAGCAAAAGGAAGCTCATTCTGAAGCTGTTCCGGCCCTTCTATCACCCACAAATAATAATGCTCACCAACCACAAGCAGACGGTCTTCGTATCCGAGAAAATCGGTAAGTTCTTCCGCGGTATCAACAGGAAATCCGGGAACAATCCGATCCACGAGGGTATTGCAGAAGATGTTCGCGTCATGAATCCATTGAGTAAAACCAGGTTCCAGCTCCCACAGCCCGGCATATTGAAGCACGGCCGCCTTCAGTTTCCGTCCGTTTTCTTCGACCAGTTCACATGGAAGCACAATACACCCTTTCTCGGCGTCACCCGCAAATGCCTTATAGCGGAAATAAAGGAACGCCGCTAATTTCCCGGGGAATGTTTTTTGAGGTCTATCCTCAAGCCGGTCGCCTTTCTCAAACGTAATTCCCGCTTCCGTCGTATTGGAAATGATAAAACGAAGCTCCTCTTGTGCTGCCAGCCGTTTAAAGGAATCATAGTCAGAAAAAAGATCAATGCCGCGGCTGATGGATTTGACGATCATGTGTTCTTCAGCCGGTTTTCCGTCCTTTATCCCCTGCAAAAAAAGCGTAAATAAACCGTCCTGCTCGTTTAAACGTTTTATTTTCTCAGAGCCTCTCGGCTGTACGGCGACAACGCTTCCGTTAAAATCCGTCAATTGATTCAATTGATCGATCTGCCAGTCAGCGAAAGCCCGCAAAAAGTTGCCTTCACCGAACTGAAGGACTTTTTCAGGATATTGAATGTATTCGCCGCACATCTTTTTATTCAGCTGCTGCAAGCTGTCCGCCTCCTTCTGTATTTATGCACACGTTAACATTTCTCCGTGTGAAAACCCGGATATTCAGACGGGCCGTTATGTGAGTTTTTTAATGGAATCTCTTATCATCACCTCGGTGTTTTCATATATTTTTTCCGCCGCCGTATCCGGGTCGGCGATTAGCGCCAAAATCTTCTCTGCGCCGAGTATGCTGATGTTTTCAACCGGGCGTTTTACTGTCGAAAGCCTCGGCGTCATGTATTGGGAAATGCCGATGTCATCAAACCCGATAACAGATATATCTTCCGGAACGTTCAGGCCTTTGGCGAAAATGGCATTCATCGCCCCGATCGCCATATCATCGTTTGAACAAAAAACAGCCGTAGGCGGTGATTGAAGCGCCAAGAGTTTTTCCATCGCCTGACTGCCGCTTTCCATATCATAGCGGCCTTTTACACTGTATTCATGCTTAATCGGAATAGAATGATCAATTAAAGATGTCAAATAGCCTTCTTTCCGCTGAGAAGTTGACCTGAATCCTTCCTTTCCCTCAATGATCGCGATATCTCTGTGTCCGTTTGCGATCAGGCAGTCGACCGCCTGTCTGGAGCCTTCTTTATCGTTTGACAGGATATTCGTGATGCTCCGGTCATCAATGTCCCGGTTCAGCACGACAAGCGGGATGTTTTTCTCGCGGATATGATAAATAAATGAATTATCACTGTCGCTTTGGCTCATTAAAATGATTCCGTCATATCTCATGGGCGTAATGGTTTCAAAGCTTTTCAGGTCGTCAATCGCGCGGACGAACAAATTGTATTCCTCACTGATTGTGCGGTTTACACCTTTGATGGTATCGGAAAAAAAGCTGTGTGAGGTTCCGTTTGTGATGCTTGTAAAAAACAGCCCGATCGTATGGGACTTTTGCATGGCAAGGCTTTTTGCATTTACATTCGGTGTGTAATTCAGCTGTGAAGCGAGCTCTAATATTTTCTGTTTTGTATGCTCTTTAATGTAGGGGCTGCCGTTAAGTGCCCGGGATACGGTTGTGTGGGATACGTTGGCGAGTTTTGCGATATCTTTTATGGTTACCATCGTTTTTCCTTTCTTTCTGTATGCTGTCATTTATTTCTATTGTACCATTAACGGACAGTCCATAAAATCACTAAAGTTAAGGTTTTGCATGATGTAAGTCCTGAACGAGCTCGGCATGCTGCCGGTCCGTCAGCTTATACATCAAACCGATAATCAGCATGGCGCACGCTAAAGCGAAAGCCGGGTACAGCAGCAGAAGCCCTTTAATCCCGATCAGCGTGCCTTTTGTCTGAGATGCATTCGGGATATAGCCGATAACGCTCAGCCCGATGCCTGAAAGAAAACCTGATAAAGATTGGGCGAGTTTTCTGGAGAAGTTGAAAAGCGAATATGTCGTCGCCTCCTTCCGTTCACCCGTCTTCCATTCCCCGTAATCAATAATGTCCGACACAAGCGCCCACGTAATGCCGTTTGGTATGCTGATCCCGATAAAAGCAATGCTCGCTAACGCCGTAAAGATATATACATTTGACGGCAGACAGAAATTCAGCGCATCAGCCGCGGCGCTGACGGCAAAACCGATCATCACCGTTTGCTTTTTTCCGAAACGTTTGACGAGTTTCGGCATAAACAAAACACCTAAAAATGAAGAACCGATGATGATAAAACTCATGTAGGACATCAGCTCCGCATTGTTGAGATTGTACTGGGCGAAGTAAACAAGCATAGCGGATTTAATGTTATATGCCGATATTGAGAAAATCGTCATGAAAACGACGGTCAGAAGCGGTTTGTTGCCGATAAAGCATTTGAAAACCGACATGACGGACAGCTTTTCTTTCGGCGCTTCACGGACGATAATTCTTTCTTTGCAGTTTCGGTAGCAGATCATAAATCCCGCGATTCCGATTACGGCCATCATTCCCATGACTGCCGGGTAGCCGATGTGAACGTTATCAAAATGAACAAGAATCGGGATGACGATGACACTTGTAATGAGCAGCGCGCCGAGGGAGCCTATCTGGCGGAATGCGGAAAGCGCCGTTCTGTCGTCCGCATCCTGTGTAATGGCCGCGCCGAGAGAGCCGTACGGAATATTGACGAAAGAATAAGCGACCCCCCACAGCATGTAAGAAGCATAGGCGTACACAAGCTTCCAGGTGACGCTCACGTCCGGTGACACAAAAATCAATACGGTCATGACCGCAAGAATAATACTTCCGAATAATAAGTACGGCCTGAATTTCCCCCGGGGTCCGATCTTTTTTCTGTAGTCAATGGCCGAGCCGACAATCGGATCAGTCACAGCCGCAAACAGCTTGCTGACCAAAAAAATACTGCCGGCGAACGCTGCCGGAATGCCTGCAACATCTGTGAAAAACTTCAGCAAATAGATCTGCCCGAGATCAAACATAAATCCGTTCCCAAAATCTCCAAAACCATAGGATACTTTTTCTTTCAGACTCAGCTTATGCTCCTTCACTTTTGCGGCAGGTGCTGTCACGACAGGCACATTACTCATAGGCCACCTCTTTCATTCCATTTTTTAAAAGCGGAAATATTCCTCAGCATTCCGGTAACAAATCCCCTCGACAATCTTTCCTAAAAGCTCCATATCGTAAGGCGCTTCGCCTTGTTCCGCCCAGCCGCCGATCAGCGTGCAGACAAGCCGCCTGAAGTATTCATGGCGGGGATAGGACAGGAAACTTCTTGAATCCGTCAGCATCCCGATAAAACGGCTGAACAGGCCTGTGTTTGATAACGCTTTCATTTGCTGGAGCATTCCATCTTTCGTGTCATTGAACCACCAGGCTGTGCCGAATTGAATTTTCCCCGGTGTTTTCCCATCCTGAAAGCTGTTGATCATGCTGGCGATAATATAGTTGTCATTCGGATTTAAAGAATACAAAATCGTTTTAGGCAATTGCCGCTTTTTTTCGGCGGAATCTAACAGCCGGGCAAGCGGTTTTGCGATACGTTCATCATTAATTGAGTCATATCCCGTATCAGGACCGAGGCTGCTGAACTTATTTGTATTGGTATTTCTTAACGCGTTAATATGGAACTGCATCGCCCAGTCCAGTTCGGCGTAAAGACCGCAAAGATATTGCAGCGTCCGTGTTCTGAATTTCTTTTCATCTTCAAAAGACACATGCTCTCCGCTTAATCCGGCTGCAAAAATCCGGGCCGCTTCCTCTTCGGTCGTCTCGGCATAAACCATTTGATCTAACGCATGATCCGACACTCTTCCCCCGGCATTGTGAAAAAAGCGGACGCGGGATTCTAACGCATCTAAATACGATTGGTAGGTGGTGACAGCCATTCCGGAAGCGCTCTCCAGCGAACGGACCCAATCGGCAAAACCCGGGCTGCTGATGTCCAGTCCTTTGTCAGGCCGAAATCCGGGCAGCACTTGAACCGGAAAATCACTTTCTTTCAACAGTTCGTGGTATGTCAGCGCATCGGCAGGATCGTCGGTTGTGCAAATGACTTTGACATTTGATTTCAGAATGAGATCCCTTGCGCCAAACCCGTCTCCCTGCAGGAGCTCATTCGTTTTTTTCCAAATTGCCGCGGCCGTTTTTTCATTCAATACGTCATAAATGCCGAACCAGCGCTGCAGCTCTAAATGCGTCCAGCTGTACAGCGGATTGCCTATCGCCATCGGCACCGTTTTTGCCCAGGCGAAAAACTTCTCTTCATCTGAAGCGTTTCCGGTAATGCAGCGCTCTTCAATGCCGTTGGCCCTCATGATCCGCCACTTGTAGTGGTCACCGTAAAGCCATGCCTCCGTAATCGTTGCGAAGGTTTTATTTTCATAGATTTCCTTTGGGCTTAAGTGACAGTGATAATCAATGATCGGCATGTTTTCGGCGTATTCCCTGTACAGCTTTACGGCCGTTGTACTATCCAGTAAAAAATCATCACCCATAAAAGCTTTCACACTTTCATCCTCCCTCTTAAAAAAATGTTAACGTTAACAAAATGGTTCTTTTTTATTTTAGCTTCCTCTTTCTCACATATCAATCATTTTTATTTTATTTTTCAGAAAATTGTATCCGTTAAAAAAAAGACACTGCCGAGAAAGTCCGGCAATGTCTTCTGTGTGATCTTAAGGATTAATTAGTAAGCGAGGCTGAATAATCCTTTGATATGTGTTAAATAACGTACGTTACTTGCTTCTTTCATTAAAGATGCCGGAAGACCTTTCAGCGGAGTAGAGTTCGCTCCGATGATGGCAACCGCGTCTTTACGTCCGAGGCTTGCAAGCGTACCAGAGTTTACAGGCTTGAATGTTTCAAGCGTTTTTCCTTCTAAGTAAGCGAACAGGTTGTAACCCACAAGTTCACCCATCTGCCAAGCGATTTGCGCTGTCGGCGGGTACGGACGGCCGTCCGGCGCAAAGTATACAGCGCTGTCTCCGACAACGAATACATCTTCATGAGAAGTAGATTGTAAGAAATCGTTAACCGTCGCACGGCCGCGGTTCACTTCAAGGCCGGATTCGCCGACTAACGGGTTGCCTTGTACGCCGCCTGTCCATACAAATGTGTTGGCAACGACTTTTGAACCGTCTTTCAGATCAATAACGTTTCCTTCAACATTTGTAACAGGAAGACCTGTTAAGAACTCAACGCCGCGTTTTTCAAGACTTTTTGTCGCGCGTTCGATAAGGTCATCAGGAAGAACAGGAAGAATTTTCGGACCTGCTTCTACTAATTTCAGTTTGATTGCTTTCGGATCTACGCCGTATTTTTTCGTAAGGTTCGGCATGATGTCAGCAAGCTCACCGACAAGCTCGACGCCTGTTAAGCCGCCGCCGCCGATAAGGATCGTTGCATCAGCTTCGTTTTTCGTTTTAGCGTATTCACGCACACGGTCTTCCACGTGTTTGTATACTTTGTTGGCATCAGCAGCAGATTTCAGCACCATGCTGTTTTCTTCGAGTCCAGGAATGCCGAAATAAGCCGTAACAGAACCAAGTCCGACAACAAGCGCGTCATAAGTCAGCTTAGAACCGTCAGAAAGGGCAACTTCTTTCTTATCAACTGAGAAAGAATTGACTTCTGCGATTTTAATGTCGACGTCTTTTCCTTTCAGAAGTTTTTCAAGCGGCATAGCAACAGCCTGTTCAGACACGTTGCCCGCTGCAAGGCGGTGCAGTTCCGTAATGATTTGGTGAGTCGGGTATTTGTTCACAACGGTTACGCGTGCTTCATCTTTACTGTAATGTTTGCGAACGGTTAAAGCAGAAAGAACTCCGCCGTAACCAGCGCCTAAAATGACAATATGTTTTGACATCGTATATCCTCCGTCCTTTATATCAATTTGAATCTGAGATTATTTTTGTTTTTCGTTCATGATTTCAAGATAGCTGTTAGCAAAACGGAACAGCTTTTGAGCTTGAGGATCTTTCAGCATGCGCAGCAGGCCGAAAAGTCCGATCGTTTCATTGCTTGCATCCGCGCGGTCTTTTGCTTCGATCGCAGTAGCCGCCACTTCTTTCGCTGTTTCTTTCACCGGCTCAAGAATTTCTGTAAGCGCACCCACTGTATCGCTCTTCAATACTTCGTCTGTCGCTACAGACTGTGCAAAATCATAAGACTTCGTTAAAACATTTACTAACTCAGTCAGTTTTGGAAGCTGATCCACTAAAACAGTCAGTGATTCTTGAACTTCAGGTTTTAGCAGCTGATCAATAAGATCGCGTTGGCCTTGGCTGACAGATGCATTTGTTTGATCGATTGTTTCTGGCATATCCGATTCTCCTTTACTATAAGCAGTATGCTGATTTTTTTGGAAAGGGTAGCCTTTCCCCCTTCATGCAGAAAAGCATGAAAAAGCAAGATTGTGAATTCATGCACAATCATTTACAAAAATAAATGTTTACTACCCAGTTTTTCACTTTGCCATATCCAGTATTATTTTTATATCAACAAAAACAATTGAATAAGTCAAAATTTCTTTTTCCTCTCTGAAAATAGCAAACATAAAAAACCCCAATTTGATTTACTCTTATATAATAACACTTTTTGAACAAAATTTGAACGTGAATTGTTTCGTTTATGAAATTATTTATATGGCGGGGGTGTAATAACGTTTCTTTTAGGCTATTTTTTTACAGACCATCCGCTTTTCCCCTGTCATTTCTCCCACAATTTTAATAGCGGGCCCGTTTTTCCCGTAAAGGGGTCGCATTCCGGGAGCGGGACACGGCTGATTTCTTCTGAAGTTCTATCATTTTTCTCCGTTTTTGTATCGTACTGCCGGCCGCCCGGATAAGCCCCGATCACGGTAAAATCAGAACTGCCCGACAGTTTTTTATGTCCGGTGCCGGCCGGAATGACCGCTGCGTCTCCCATTTGAAGAACGGCGTCCGCTCCTTGTTCCCCGCCGAACCTCAAAACCGCGTTTCCTTTTACCGCGACAAGAACTTCGTGCGTGGTGCTGTGAAAATGGTGATACGGAAATACTCCGCCCGTCCAGCTGTTCGACCAATCGTGCCGGCGGAGGACGGACTCTGCTTTCTGCACCGTTTCTTCATTAAATACCGCTTTATAAATAACAAGCGGAAGATTCGGGTTATTCGGAATGCGGCCGTCATCTTCAAAATAAAGCACTTGAATATCCTCTTTCTGCATTGTTTTCACCTCCGTATATGTCTGTTTCCCATTCATCATTTGTTAAAACGCTATTTTCTCATATTCCATTGCGAAGCCTGCCGGTGAATAGTATAGTATAAAAAAATATGTGTCAAAATGAGGGATTTAATGAAAGCCATCGTGATCGGAATATTGGCATCTCTGTTTTTTGCAGTCACATTTATTTTAAACAGGGCGATGGAGCTTTCCGGCGGAAGCTGGATGTGGAGCTCTTCCCTGCGTTTTCTTTTTATGGTTCCGTTTTTATTTTTGATCGTTTATGTGAAAGGAAAATGGGCGCCGCTCTGGCATGAAATCCGAAAAAAACCGTTTTTTTGGCTGAAGTGGAGTTTTACCGGGTTCGTGCTTTTTTATGCCCCGATTACGTTTGCGGCGGCATATGGGCCGGGCTGGCTGATCGCCGGCACGTGGCAGATTACAATTGTCGCGGGTGTGCTTCTGTCGCCGTTTTTTTACGAAACAAAAAATTCACCGGCGGGCCCGGTTTCCGCCAGACAAAAGATCCCGCTCATTTCGCTGGTTACTTCCGTCATCATCCTGATCGGAGCCGGTCTGATTCAGCTTCAGCATGCGGGTTCTCTGTCCGGCCGCACGATACTATTCAGCGTGGTGCCGGTCGTCATCGCCGCATTTGCCTATCCGCTCGGCAACCGCAAAATGCTGGAACAATACGGCGGAAAACTCGATACGTTTCAGCGGGTGCTCGGCATGACTCTCGCAAGCCTTCCGTTTTGGCTTTTGATCGCCGCTTTCGGCTGGCATAGAGACGGGCTTCCGTCAATGGGACAGACATTCCAATCCTTTATCGTCGCACTCAGCTCTGGCGTTATCGCAACAGTATTATTTTTCCGCGCCACCGATATGGTGAGGAATGAGCCGCAGAAGCTCGCTGCTGTTGAAGCGACGCAGTCCGGAGAGGTTCTTTTTGCACTGATCGGCGAAATCGTCTTTTTATCCGCGGCGTTTCCGTCACTTCTTTCATTTGCCGGACTGTTCATTATTATTGCGGGAATGGTCATGCATACATTCGCTTCCCGGCAGACAGACCAGAAAACGGCTGAGCAAACGTCAGCCAATCTCACCGGTTCCTGATTTTTTTACGAAAGGTGTCCTCCTGTATGAAAGAAGAAATTCCGGCAATATCTTTTCTGTCAGCCGGCAAACGCTTTGAACAAAACAATACGTCCTTTGATGTCCTAAGCCGTGTAACCGGACATATTCAAAAAGGTTCTATCACGGCGTTGATAGGCCCTTCCGGCGCGGGAAAAAGCACATTGCTGTCACTGTGCAATCTGATGAATACACCTGATGAAGGGGAAGTGCTTGTATTCGGAAAAGAAATAAGGCGCTGGGATATCAGGGAGCTCAGAAAAACCGCGGGCCTTGCATTTCAATCAGCTCCCGCCCTCGAGGGAACGGTGCGGGACAACCTTCTGCTCGCAGAAAAACTCCACGGAGCACAGCACTATACGCCTGAAGAGCTCGCAGATTTTACAGACCTTCCGCGCGGGCTTCTGGATCGAAATGCAAAAGAATTATCCGGAGGGCAGCGGCAGAAGCTCTCATTAGCGCGAACTCTCGCCGGACTGCCGTCCATCCTGCTGCTGGATGAAATCACCTCGGCGCTGGACCCGTCATCTGTTCTCATCATTGAGAAACTGATTACGAAACTCCATCGGCAAAAACAGCTGACGGTCCTGTGGATCACCCATAACCTTGAACAAGCGGAACGATTATCCGATACGGTATGGTTTATGGCTGAGGGTCGGCTTTTAGAGACCGCGGAAACGAAAACGTTCTTTAAGGAACCGAAACACGAAAAGGCCCGGGCGCTTTTACAAGGGAGCGGGTGCTGATATGAATGATCTTTCTCTGTTATTGACAAGTATATTTGTCATTATTGCTTTATTCCTGTCTAAATCTTTTAAAGCCGGCGTCGAAAAGGATATGATCGTCGCAACCGTCAGGGCCGTCATTCAGCTTCTCATCATCGGCTATGTGCTGTCGCTGATTTTTCGCGGTGATCACCCGATATTTATCATATTAATGGTGCTTCTCATGCTCACGGCCGCTTCGCACAATGTCGCCAAACGGAAAAAAATGCGGATCGGCTCATTTTGGCGCGTTTTTCTGACACTGGCGATCGTGGAAGTTGTGACGCAGGGACTTTTACTGACCCTTCACATCATTCCGGTCACTTCAAGATATGTCATTCCGATAAGCGGCATGGTCATCGGAAACTCCATGGTGCTCTCAAGCCTGTTTTTAAACAAGCTCAGTTCGGAAGCGGATCTGCGGAAAGAAGAGATCCAACTGATTCTCTCTCTCGGAGGAACGCCTAAGCAGGCCGTCCGGCAGATATTGACGTCCAGCATGAAGCTCAGTATGATCCCGACGCTTGAAAGCCAGAAAACATTGGGTCTCGTTCAGCTTCCCGGCATGATGACGGGGCAGATTTTAGCGGGGGCTGATCCGATACAGGCGGTGCGCTTTCAGCTGCTGATCGTTTTTACAACGATGGCCTCCGCTCTTCTTACATGTATCATACTCAGCGCCTTGACATATCCTTCCCTTTTCACGGAACATTGGCAATTAAAAAAATTCAGCAGGGAAGCGTAGGCTTTTTTCCCTGCTGAATGATGGTTTATGACAAGGTCAGAGATTCATAGTAACGGGATAATTCAATAATCATCGCTCCCATCCGCTCAATGTCCGGAGCAAGGACTCTCTTTACCCCTTCATCCCGGATCGCTTCAGCCGTCACTTTGCCGACTGCGGCGGCAAGCACTTGTTTTTCGAATGCCTGCTGCAATTCTTTTGTGAACCCTTTTTCTTTTGCATAATCAAAGAGAGAGCGCACTTGAATGGCTGTTGTAAAACATACGGCATCGACCTCTCCGTTTAACAGCTCTGCCAGCAGTTTATCGACCGTCTCCCTTTCAGGCGGAATATGCTGATACGGCAGAACAGGGAATACCTCCGCTCCGTTTTTCTCAAGGAACTCCGTTAAGACCGGCGCTTTTTCGCCATGAAGCTGTATCATGACTTTTTTATCTTTAAAGTCAAATCGTTCCAAGGAGCGGATCAGCCCTCTTGTTGTACCGTCTTCATCTGAGGCATGCGGCGTGATGCCGAGCTTTTTTAAGGCCGCATATGTTTTATAGCCTCTGCAGCCGATTTTCGCTTCATGAACGGCCGCTAAAAATTCTTCTTTCAGACCGATTTTTTCCGATACCGACAATAACGTTTCCGTACCGATGCCTGTGGTGAATATCACCCAGTCGGCTTTTTGCCCGGCAAATGTTCTTACGTCGGGTTCAATTTGATCCTCCGCCAGGTATACGGTTCCTTGGAGGGAACGGACGACCGCCGTTCCGCCCTGCTTTTCTATTAATCTTGTGATCTCTTCTGTTTTCCGCGAACCGCCGATGGCAATCCGTTTCCCGTTCAATCCTTTTCCCATCGCTGTTTTCTTCTTCCCTTCAGATGCCGGGCGCCCTATGGCAGGCCGTCATTTATTTCTATTATTGTTACGCAATCAGCCGGGAAAATCAAGCTATGCTCCCGTTGAATCCCCCGTGCAGTTGCTGTATCATTAACCGGGCAGAATGATTTGATTCGCGGAGGGACTTTCAATTATGGAAACAAAAAAAGAGTTCGAGACAAAAGGATACGATACTTCGGTCATTTATGAGTTCAATGAATATCCTGATGTTCACAGCGGTCGATGTGACAATTGCGACTACACGCTGTTTAAAAGCTCAGTGAAGGGCGGAAAATTTTTGAGGGAATGCCGGAGATGCGGCATGAAGAAAAACATATAACAAAACAGGCAGCCGTCTTCCGGTGCGCTGCCTGTTTCTCAATCAATTTTCGACGGCCGCCGTTTTCAAAAATTCTTCAATGGCGCAAACAGCCTGTTTTGGACCGCCGGTTTCTTCTATTTTCTGCTGCATGCTTTTCACGCGGCTGAGGATGTTTTTATCGCCGTATACGTTCTGAACGTCTTTTTGCAAACGGGCCACAGTGACTTCTTTCGGCGGCAGATGCACGCCAAGCCCCAATTCATCCACACGCTTTGCGGTAACCTCTTGTTCGTGCATTTGCGGAACGACAACGAGCGGGACACCCGCATTCATCGCTTCCATTGTACTGTTCATCCCGCCGTGAGATACGAACAGCTTTGCTTTCTCCAGCACATCAAGCTGAGGAACGTGCTGGCGGATGATAAAGTGATCGGGGACATCCGAAAAACTTTCCGGATCAATTGTTGTGCCGACTGACATAATAACCCGCCAGTCCGAGTCCCGAAACGCGTCAATACACATCTGGTAAAATTCAGGCCAGGCGTTAAACGCCGTTCCCAGTGAGATGAGCATAAGCGGACGGTCATCGGCTGCATCAATTTCCAGACTTCCCGTATTTGTGCGTTCTCCAAGAGACGGACCCACAAAACAGAAACGTTCATCAAAGGTTTCCTGTTTCGGCTGAAAGGCCCTTGGCATAAAGACAATATTCAGTTTTTCAGGCATAAAAAATTCTTCCATTGTCATCCGTTTCAATTGTTCATTTTCAATCTGCTCCTGGTATTCTTCTATCGCCTGTTTGGCCGCTTCCAGTGTTTCTTCGTCTCTTCCTAATTGAAAATACTCATTCATTGCATAGCTCGGGCAGAACTTTACGGCCGGGATGCCGCCATTATCCGCAAACAATTTTCCGGCAAGAGCTAAAAAATCAAACAGGACGATGTCAGGAAGGTCGTCTTTGTACAGCTCTTCCAGCTGCGGAAGCACTTCAACCGCTTCTTCCAGAAACATCACAAACGCATCATTTTTATTTACCCGTTCTTTTATCGTCTCCGGGTCCGCCTTTATGCTTGTGCGGTATAAAACGGGAATGGCGCCCGTTTTGGCAACGGAAGCTTCGAATTCCTCAGTCGTAGCGAATGTCACTTTATACCCGCGATTGACAAGTTCCTCGGCTACGGGCAGCGTGGGATTGACATGACCGTGAGCGGCCACATTAATAATGGCGATGTGTGTTTTTCTCATCATTTTTCTTCTCCCTCATTTTCGTTTATCTCCGCTTCTAAAGACTCCAGCCCGTACATGACACTGTTTCGGATCGGCTCAATCCGGACCGGCTCAAGGTGTGAAAAGGCTTTTACAATTCCTTTCAGCGCGACTTCCGCTTCAAGTCTGGCAAGCGGAGCGCCTAAGCAGAAGTGTACGCCGAATCCGAAGGAAAGGTGCGGATTCGATTGGCGATGAATATCAAATACGCCCGCCTTCTCAAATTTGTTTTCATCACGGTTGGCAGATGCAACGTAGCAGAGAACGATCTCCCCGCTTTTCAAGCGGCGTCCGCGCAGTTCAATGTCGTGCCGGACCGTCCTTCTGACAAACGGAGCGGGAGCGCGAAAACGCAGCGTTTCTTCCACCGTTTGCGCGATGAGAGAAGGGTCCTGTCTCAGTTCGTCATAAAGGCCGGGCGTCTCTAATATGCTGTAAACCGCATTTGAAATGAGATTAGTCGTTGTTTCATTTCCCGCCACTAAAAGCAGGTTGCAAAACGGAATCAGATCTTCTGCCGTGAGCTTCTCTCCCTCTTCTTCCTCTTTTATCAAAATAGAAATAATGTCTTGGCCGGGCTGTTTTCGTTTGCTTTCTATTATTTCCGCAAAAAACGCCGCCAGCTCCGCCTCACATTGGTCACGTTCCTGCTGATTTTTCTCCGCCGCTTCAGGACTCGCATCTTTCGGCATGCTGACGAGAATGTCCGACCATTTTTTAAACTGATCCATACGTTCGGACGGAACGCCTAATAATTCTGAAATCACCATGACCGGCAAAGGGTAAGAGAGATCTTTAACGATATCAATCCGCCCTTTGTTCTTTGCCTGTTTCAGGAGATGATCGGTAATGTCTTTAATTCTCGGCTCCCATTCCTTCAAGACGCGGGGAGTGAAAGCGCGATTGACGGCGGATCTGATTTGGGTATGCTTCGGCGGGTCCATATTCAGCATGGACTTTGCAATCGAGCTTTTCACATCAGTCATGAGGCTTGAGAACGTCTCTTTATCACTGATGACTTTTTTGACATCATCGTATAAAAACACACTCCAAACCTTCGTTTCTTCATCAAAGTGTATAGGGCTTTCCCGTCTCATTTTTTCATACCAAGGAAAAGGGTTGTATACGTCCAGGCCGTTTTTTCCTTTCATCAGGGTTCTTTGGATGGCTTGTCTCGTGCTCCTCAGCTTACTCATGTTTCATCACTCCTGATTGTTTCATATTTGAATAGTTGACGTACCTTGAATTTTATCCTAGCACATATTTTCAATTTTTTTCTATTCATAACCTTAACTATTAACATAACACAACAAAAGTCATGAATCCGGAGGTGAAATTTCTCCCAAGAAAACAGCATAAGCACGCAAAAAACCCGAGCCTTCGGCCAGGCTCGGGAGATATGTTCACTCATTCGTCTGCGGTTTCTGGTGCTGCTTTTGGTCTTCAGGAGGCTGCGTATTTCTTTCCATATCGTCCGTATCAGCGCCCATGCCTTTCAGGAAAGAAAACAGCAGAGTGACGGCCTTGTTGATTTCCGGGTCTTTTAAAGCGCGGACGATATCAAAATACCCGGTCTTCCTGCCGCTGTCTTTTTCCTCGACGGCCTTTGTGACCCCCGCATTGATTTTAACGATAAACGGCTCAAGCTGTTTTACATCGAGCATGCCGAGAACGCCGCTTAACAGCAGGAGATTTTTCAGCATATTGGCCGTTTCCGGAGTATTCGCCTTCTTCACGAGGATATCCATCACTTTGTCTCCCTGGCCGAAGAGCCCGCGCAGAAGCGCCAAAACGCCGCGCTCGTTCATGTGCTGAAGAATGTGCAGAGATTCCAAAATCGCGTCTTTATTTCGTAAAAGAGCCGTCTCGATCTCTTCTAAGTCCTTTTTTCGTTTGTCTTCTTCTGTGACGGTCTGTTTTCGGATGCCGCTGATTGCTTTAGCCATTTTGCTGCTTCCCCCTTTTTACGGCGTCTCCCGGAAATACATAATCTTTACGCGCCCATTTCCGATCAACCCGGACACCGATCTGCGGCTGCGGGTTTCCGTAACGGAAATTGATTTTCGGAAGCGGATTAACGCCTTCTTTTTTCAAAATCTCCATCTTCGCTGATGTTTCTTTATAAGCCGGTGTATCGGTATCCTTATCCGCATAGCTGCTTGTCAAAAGGTTAATGGCGGCGTCTTTTGAATCGTTCATCGGAAGATAGACTTGTTTACCTTTTACCCTGTCTGTGATGACGCATTTGACTTTCACATTTCCGTACGGTGAAGTCAGACGGACAAGCGTTCCGTCTTCCAGCCCTCTTTCTTCGGCGAGTTCGGGCGAGACCTCAAGGAACACACTCGGTGTTTTTTCGGATATTCCTTTTGATCGGTAAGTCAGATTCCCTTCGTGAAAATGCTCGAGCAGCCTCCCGTTATTCACATGGATATCATATTCTTCATCAAATTCTTTCGGCTCGGTCCACTGAACGGGATATAGAATCGCTTTGCCGTCTGAAAACGGGAACTTGTCCGTAAATAAAAGCGGTGAATCGGTTCCGTCCGCTGCAACCGGCCATTGCAGTGAATTGTAGCCTTCGAGACGTTCGTAAGTGACGCCTGCGTAGAGCGGCGAAAGCATTGCCGCTTCTTCCATAATGTCTGCCGGATGTTCATAGTGCCAATCAGCGCCCAGACGGTTGGCGATGTCCGTAATGATCTGCCAATCAGGCTTTGAATCGCCCAGCGGTTCAAACACTTCGTAAAGACGCTGCACCCTCCGTTCCGTATTCGTAAACGTCCCTTCTTTTTCAAGGCTCGGGCTTGCCGGAAGCACGACATCGGCGAACTCGGCCGTACGCGAAAGAAAGATATCCTGCACAACGAAGAAATCAAGCTTTTCAAATGCGGCATGAACATGGTTAATATTGGAGTCGACAAGCCCCATTTCTTCTCCTTTTAAGTACATGGACTTCAGTTTTCCTGAGTGGATGCCTTCGATCATTTCATGATTTGTCATTCCGATTTCTTTCGGCAGGTCTGTTCCCCAGCCCTGCTCATACTTTTTGCGGGCTTTTTCATCCGTTACTTTTTCATAGCCGGGGAAGCTGTCAGGCATACTGCCGAAATCACTGGCTCCCTGCACGTTATTATGGCCCCGAAGCGGATATGAGCCTGCGCCGGGCTTGCCGTAATTTCCGGTCACAAGAAGCATGTTGGAAATGGCCGTGCTCGTATCACTTCCTCCGATATGCTGGGTGACACCCATCGCCCACAGTGCGCACACGCTGCCGGCTTCATGAATCATCCGGGCCACTTTGATTAGGGTATCCTTGTCCACACCGGTATGTTTTTCCGCATATTCCATTGTATAAGGTTCAAGGCTTTTCACGAATTCATCTAATCCGTTCACTCTCTCCTTCAGAAATGCAGTATCCGCCAAATCGTGATCCAGCAGATATTTCGATACGGCATTCAGCCAGACAATATCTGATCCGGCACGCGGCTGGAAAAACACATCGGAGCGCTCGGCCATTTCATGTTTTCGCAAGTCAGCGACGACGAGCTTCTGTCCGTGCAGTTTATGAGAACGTTTAATGCGTGTGGACAGGACGGGGTGAGACTCAGACGTATTTGAGCCGATAATCAGCACGAGCTCAGCTTTTTCTATATCTGTAATCGACCCTGAATCACCGCCGTATCCGACCGTTCTGAACAATCCGGCCGTGGCGGGAGACTGGCAGTAGCGTGAGCAGTTGTCGACATTATTTGTGCCGATGACGGCTCTTGCAAGCTTCTGCATCACGTATGATTCTTCATTCGTGCATTTGGAAGATGTGATAAAGGCAAGTGCGTCCGGGCCGAAATGTTCTTTTATATCGGTAAATTTATCAGCGATCAGCTGCAGCGCTTCATCCCATTCCGCCTCCCGAAACGAGTCTCCTTCCCGGATAAGCGGTTTGGTAAGGCGCTTTTCACTATTGACGAAATCCCAGCCGAATTTCCCTTTCACACACGTCGAAATGCCATTTGCGGGCGCCTCGGCCTGAGGTTCTACCTTTAAAATGTCTCTTCCTTTCGTCCATATATCAAAACTGCAGCCGACACCGCAGTAAGTGCATACGGTTTTCGTTTTCTTGATTCTTTCATCCCGCATGGCCGATTCCATGTCCGATATGGCCAAAATCGATCCGTATCCGGTTTCGACGCCTTTTGTGATGTCAATCATCGGACGAAGCGTCTCTTGGTTAATGCCTGTTAAATACCCCGCTTCGCCTTCCATGCCTTTTTCCATCATGGCATTACACGGACATACCGTCGAACAATGTCCGCAGGAAACACATGATGATTCATTGATCGGCACATCCTGATCCCAAATGACCCGCGGGCGTTTCCGCTCCCAATCAATGCTTAAGGTTTCGGTTACCTGTACGTCCTGACAGGCTTCGACGCAGCGTCCGCACAAAATGCACTGGTCGGGATCATATCGGTAAAACGGATTTGATTCATCTTTAGGATACGGTTTTTGATCGAACGGAATGCTTTGATGATTGATTTTCATTTCCTTTACGGTATTATGTACTTCGCAGCTCCCATTGTTGTAATCACAGACCGTGCAGTACAATTCATGGTTGTGCAAAATGTTGTCCATGCCGATAATCTGCGCTTTTTTCACATCGGACGAAAGCGTATCGATGACATCTCCGTCCTTTATTTGCGCGGAACACGAACGCACCAGTTCCCCGTTAACATTGACGATACAGGTATCGCACGTTTCAATCGGCCCGAGACTCGGGTGATAACACACATGCGGCACGTCAATTGAACTATTGTTCAAAAGCTGCAAAACGGTTTGACCGTCCGGCGCTTCCATTTCAACCCCATTGATTGTAACCTTCTTTGTATCAGCCATTTTCTTTTCCCCTTTCTGTACCCCTCTATACATCCTCTATGATTCCCAGCCGGCCTTTCACTAAAACATCTCGTTTATCTCAGGAAACATACGGGTATGAGCGGTAAAAAGGAGGCGTTCACATATGTTGAAGAAAAAAACACTCGCCACGGGATTATCGGCAGTGATGCTCACGGGATGCGCATTCGGCGCAGAAGCATTTTCGGTTATACAGCCCGTCCATGCCGCAGCCGCTTCAAAAACAGAAAACCAACGTGCACAAGAACTGGTGAACAGCCTTTACCAATCGGCATTTAAAGGGGAAATGCCGCAAAATGTGAAAGGCCTGAAAATCAACCAAAGCACAAGACAGGACGTTTACGATAAAATCGGCGAGCCGGAACAAAAAGCAGACAGCCGCAATCCATTTGATTTATACAGCTGGAACATGGGAAACCCCGGTTATGGATTTTCCTATCATAAAAACGGAAAAATCTCGGAAATACGCTATTTCGGAACGGGGGTCGAGCGGCGCTTAAACCTCGGAAGCGTCACACCTGACGTCTTAAGCAAACAAATCGGCAGCGCTGACAAAATCCTGACAGTGCCAAAAACGGGCGAAACAGATTACGTCTACCATACGGGGCAGTATGAGCTCCGCTTCGTCATCGGCAGTGACCAAAAAGCAGACCACGTCAACCTAAAAGCCAGATAACGCAAAAAAAGCGGCCTCCCGGGCCGTTTTTTTCATAGACAGCTTCTCCGTCGTTCCTTACAATACATGGGAGTACAAAAAAAAGGGGAACAGTGTGAAGTGAATAGACATCCATTGACATACGGAATATGTACCGTTTTTATCATCGCATTCGGTTTGCTGTCCAGAACCGCATACATCACCGCCCTATTGCCCGGCATCATAAACGCTTATTTAGGAGATGCCTTGTGGTCGGCAATGATTTTCACAGGATTCGGGCTTTTGTTTCGGCACATACGGACGGAAACAGCCGCATTTTTGAGCCTCTCGTTTTGCTGTCTGATTGAATGCAGCCAGCTGTATCACGCGCCTTGGATTGACGCAATCAGAAGCAGCACGCTCGGCGGGCTGATCCTCGGCTGGCAATTTGTCTGGAGTGACATTTTCGCCTATACCCTCGGGGTATGCGCTGCCGCATTTTTAGAATGGGCCGTAAAAAGAAACCGCCAGTCTCCTTCATAATCAGAGCATGCCGCCGATATGAAGGGATAAGGAGGTGGAGCTATGGATATCCCTGCGTTATCAATCGCTATGCACCAAGCATCTCTGGCGCAGAATGTAAATATCGCTTTAACAAAAACGGTCATGCAGCAAGCACAGGCTGCGGCGGAAGAAACAGTGAAAATGCTGCCGTCCCAGCACCCGACTGCCGGACATTCAATTGATGTGAAAGTGTAAAAAAAGATGCCGGATGATAACCGGCGTCTTTTTTTTGCCCGTTGTACGTACACCATACCGGGCATACAGGAATAAGGTAAACGGAACCAAACATTTGAAAAGGAGGTTTTCCTCTTGTACGATCCTTTCTATCATGAATACACAGCCGAGAGCCACGAACGGGTGCCATATCATTATCCGCGGCCGCCTTATTATTTCCCCAGACCATATCCATACTATCCGCGGCCGCCTTATTATTATCCTAGACCATATCCATACTATCCGCGGCCGTATATCCCGTTCTATCCTTGGTATTAATGTTTGAAAAGAAATGACTGCAGACAGGAGGCTTCCCCTGTCTGCTATTCAACTTTGACCGACAGGATATACGGGAGGGCTTGAACTTTCTCCATTACCGCCGCTTTCCCGCTTTTGCTTTTCACCCTTCCCTTCACTTCAAGCACCGCCTTATTCAATTCATAGGACGTAATAAGAATTCCTTTTTCCTCAAGAGAAGTTAAAATATCATGCATGACGGCTTTCTCCTCAATCCTGAAACTGACAGACAAAGAATGCGCCGCCGGTTTAAACAGAAAATTTAACAGTTCAAGCCCGATTAACGCCAAAATCGTGCCGCTGATGCCGATGACATACATACCTGCCCCGATCGTCAGCCCGATGCCCGACGTAGCCCAAATCCCCGCGGCCGTCGTAAGCCCCCGCACGACATGCCGCTGCAAAATAATCGTGCCGGCTCCTAAAAATCCGACGCCGCTGACGACCTGCGCCGCCACCCGGCTCGGATCAAAGGACGTATGGCTGTTGGATAACAAATCAAAAAAGCCGTATTTGGAAACGATCATCATCAAAGCGCTGCCGACGGCCACTAAAAAATGCGTCCTCAAACCGGCTTCCTTCGCCCTGAATTCTCTCTCCAATCCAATAAGAGCCCCGAGCAGACCCGCTACCGCCAGACGAATCACAAAATCAAGTTCCATCCGTCTCTCTCCTTTCCTTATCTTCTTACCCGCTTTTACACCCCAATCATGCGGTGTATCTTTTTTTTAAAATACACCGACTAATTGACATAAGGAGGTTTTATGAAATATATTCTGTGGTTTTTTATATTATTGTTATTTAGCTTATTTATTTTGGGAGGATATAAAGCATCTGTTTCTCACCCGGATTTCCCGGTTCCATTATTTGCTGTGCACAGCAAAACAAAGGAATATGAAAAAGGAAAATACGTTTCAAACTATACATACCGTTTCGCAAAAGAAGAAGAAGGTCCGAGCGGTTTATACCAATTGGAAATAGCCGAAAAAGGCTGGAAACTTATAGGGCAGGAAGGACTTATCAAAACCTATGAAAAGCGAGGAGAACGTGTTTCACTTTTTTTCGGTACGGGGGAAATAAGCGTCATTGAAGAATGATCCTTCTCAAAAGACAGGCTGAAATCCGCAAACGGCATATCTTTTACGACTTCCTTTATCTCTGCGAATCTATAAATTCAGCCAATATCTCAATTAAGGCGAACACCTTTCTGATCCAAAAAATGCCGCCTTCAATGAGAAAATCATTATACAAAAACAAAAGCGCAACTGAAAAAGAATAAGCACCTCATAAAAAAAGCCCTCTTTTTAAAAAGAGGGCTGCAGAAGGAAACAGGTAATTATTTATTTATCTAAAGTGTATTCATTCACATTAAAAGTAAGAATGTTCCCAAAAACAATATGGTCCCTTCTATTTTGAAAAGGCCCTATATTATTATAGTGCTTCTCGATAACATATCTAGATAAGCCTATTCCAGAACTTTTTTGATCATACCATCTGATAAAATCTTTAATCTCTTCCATTGAAAGATCAAATTCTTTCTCAAGACCTGTGGTCATTGTAACAAGAAGAATTGCCCGATTACTGGCGGGCTGTTTATTTGGTGGTTCCTCCCAACTGCATCTCTCAAACAGAATGTCCGGCAACCTCAAAAAACGAGGTGAAATCTGTCAGTATCCCGTCATCCGCCAGCTGTTTTTCTTCAAATAGCGCGCGGTTTTTTCCGAGCGGGTCAATGGCCATAATCTTGCCTGCACCTGCTTTTTTCGCCGCTGTGAGCCCCGAAAAGGCATCTTCAATGACTAAGCAATCTTCAGGTCTGAGGCCTAACTTTTCCGATGCGATGAGAAAAATATCCGGCGCCGGTTTTCCGGGGAAGCTCCCGTCATCAAACGTGACTTTGTCAAAATTAAACCACCGATCCAACTGAAAGACGTCAAAGTAAAACTCGACATTTTCCTTTACCGTAGCCGTGGCAATGGTCATCGGCGTTTCTGATTTTTTCAGATGGTTCAATACGCCGGTCAGTCCCTTCGTCAGCTTTAACTCATCTTTGTTTTCAAGGCATAATTCTCTGTAGTAGGCTTCTTTTTCAAAAGACAGCTTCTTGATTTCTTCATTTGTTAAATCGCCGGAAATAAAATACGTCAGGATTTCACTGTTTGTTCTCCCGTGAATGTTAACGAAAATGTCTTCATCAGAAATGGTTTTCGGCGCGTATTTTTTCACCATGAAAAACCATGCTTTTTCGTGCAGATGCGAATCTTGAAACATCGTGCCGTTGAAATCAAAAATAACCCCTTTCATCGAACCGCCCGCCTTTTTTATTTTTTTGCGATTTTGACATCTACATATTGCTCGTAATGAATTTGAACATCTTTCATCACTTTATCATCCGTAATCAGATAATCCATATCGTGCAAGTTATAGAATACGTAAAAATCTTCCCGGTTGAATTTTTTATTATCCGCCAGCAAAAATTTCGTCCGCGAATTATTCAGCGCGATTTGATGAGCTTCCCCTTCTTCAATGCTGTAAGAAGAAATCTCATCATTATGTATGCCGTTGGCGCTGATGAAGGCTTTCGTAAAATTGAATTTCTGCAGATTGCCGTTCACGATGGGCCCGACGAAGGCACCGGTATTTTTTCGGAAATCGCCGCCAATCAGGATGGTATCCGCAGTGTCACCATGTTTTAAAATATCAAATACGGGATAGTTGTTTGTGATAATCCTGATTCGCTTATGCAGCAGGTGTTTGGCTAAAAGTTCAATCGTCGTGCCGGGCCCTAAAAAAACGGTATCGCCGTCATTTACATATGAAGCTGCGAGTTCCGCGATCTTCCCCTTCTCATCCATTTGAACACCCAGTTTTTCATTATGCGATAATTCGTGATCAATGGAATAAGATATGCTCTGTGCGCCTCCGTGAATACGTACGATTTTTCCGGCCTTATCCAGTTCGTCCAGATCTCTTCTCACTGTCATATCAGAAACTGCCAATTCATCGATAATATCACTCACCGTAATAAACCCCCGCGAGTTTACGATATCGATGATTTTTAAAAGACGCTCTTTTTTTAACATGTTCAATCATCCCCTCAACTTTACACACAATCTAACACACCGCGGCACTCCGGTCAACAAAAACAAACACTAACAAACAACATAATCAACATATAAAACAACGAAAAACTTATATAATCCCTATGAACACAGATGTTATTTCTTTATGAAGCTATTGACAACAAAAATGTATGCGTTTACCATTAAACAAAAGATAACAATTACAAACATTAACAAACTTCAATTCACACATTGGCGAAGGAGGATTCAGTAATGCTCAAATTACCTCATGACTTTATTTTCGGCGGGGCGACTGCGGCATATCAAGCGGAAGGCGCCACAAAAGAAGGCGGCAAAGGGCCTGTGGCCTGGGATGAATTTCTTGAAAAACAGGGAAGATTCAGCCCTGATCCGGCAAGTGATTTTTACCGCCAGTTTCCGGAAGATATTAAACTATGTGAAAAATTCGGAATAAACGGCATCCGCCTTTCTATAGCCTGGACGAGAATTTTCCCTGACGGCACGGGCAAAATCAATCAGGAAGGTGTTGATTACTATCATCGTATTTTCTCAGAATGCCATAAACGCAACGTCACCCCTTTTGTCACACTGCATCATTTCGATACACCGAAAAGATTATTTGATCAGGGAGATTTCCTCAACCGCGCTGCAATAGAAGCGTTCGTCAGCTATGCGGAGTTTTGCTTTAAAGAATTCAGCGAAATCAGATATTGGAGCACGTTTAACGAAATTTATCCCACAGCCACCAACCAGTATTTACTCGGGGTTTTCCCGCCATCTGTTAAAAGTGATATCACAAAAGTCATTCAATGCCTCCATCACATGATGGTAGCGCATGCGATGACCGTCAATCTTTTTAAAGACGGCGGCTATCCGGGAGAAATCGGTGTCGTCCACTCATTGGAAACAAAATATCCCGCCAGCGACTCAGAAGAAGACCGTCACGCCTGTTTTCTGGATGACGCGTTATCAGTGAGACTCCTCCTCGACGCCACCTACCTCGGCTATTATTCTGAGGAAACCATGCGGGCTCTGGATGAAATCTGTGAGGCAAACGGCGCTTCATACGAGTTTTCAGACAGTGACTTTGACGTGATGAAAAAAGCTTCAACGCGCAATGATTATCTCGGCATCAATCATTATCAATGCCATTTCGTCAAAGCGTACGACGGAGAAACCGTTATTCATCATAACGGAACGGGCGATAAGGGCACTTCGGTCTATAAAGTAAAAGGAATCGGCGAAAGAATTTACAAAGAAGGCCTGAAGCGGACTGATTGGGACTGGCTCATTTATCCTGAAGGCATGTATGACATGCTGATGCGCATCAAACGGGACTATCCGCAATATAACAAAATGTACATTACCGAAAACGGCATGGGCTATAAAGATGAGTTTGAAGACGGCATCATTATGGATAAGGCAAGAATCGACTATTTAAAAGTCTATTTAGAAGCCGTCAGTAAAGCGATTACCGACGGAGTCAATGTAAAGGGGTACTTCTTATGGTCCTTAATGGATTTATTTTCATGGACCAACGGCTACAACAAACGTTACGGTCTTTTTTACGTCGACTTTGACACCCAAAAACGGTATCCGAAAGAATCGGCCTACTGGTACAAACTTGTAAGTGAAACAAAAACAATCATTTAACGATCATACATGGTGAAAAGAGTCTCTTTTCATCATGTGTGCCGTCTTTAGGAGGTTTTTTTCATGACAAAGGAAGAATTGCAGATGCTCGGTTTTGAAATCGTCGCCTATGCCGGCGACGCCAGAAGCACTTTATTGAAAGTCCTGAAAGAAGTCCGTGCCGGAAACTTCGAAAACACGGAAGCAGCATTGAAAAGCGCCGATGAAAATTTAACCCTCGCCCACAATGCGCAAACGAAAATGTTAGCTGAAGAAGCTGAAGGCAAGGACATGGAATTAGGATTTATTTTCGTTCACGGTCAGGACCACTTGATGACAACCCTTTTGCTCCGTGATCTTATTCAGGATTTTATAGAACTCTACCGAAGCCGCCGATAAGGAGTGGAAAAATGAATGGTATCATCAAGCAAATCGAAAAGGGAAAACCGTTTTTCGAAAAAATCTCAAGAAACATTTATTTAGGCGCGATCCGCGACGGCTTCTTAACGGCCATGCCTGTTATTTTATTCGCCAGCATTTTCATCCTCACCGCCGCTGTGCCGGAAGTGTTGGGTTTCACTTGGCCTAAAAGTGTTTCTGAATGGCTTTGGAAAGTTTATAACTATTCAATGGGCGCCCTCGGTCTGATCGTTGCGGCAACAAGTGCGAAATGCCTGAGTGAATCAATGAACCGAAAAATGCCGAAAAACAAAGGGATCAACCCCGTTTCAGCGATGCTTGCTTCAGTCGTCGGGTTTCTCATTTTAAGCGTCACTCAAATTGATGGCGGATTCTCCACGGAATACCTCGGCACAAAAGGTCTTTTAGCTGCTTTTGTATCCGCTTTCATAACAGTGAACGTTTACAGATTCTGCGTGCTCAAAAATATTACGATTAAAATGCCTAAAGAAGTACCGGGTACCATTTCACAAACATTTAAAGATGTTTTTCCGTTCGCTTTTTCCGTTTTGGCCATGGTGATCGTTGATTTATTGATCAGGAACACGCTGAACGTATCGTTTGCGGAGGCTCTCTCCTCTCTCTTATCGCCGTTTTTTACCGCCGCAGACGGTTATTTCGGGATTTGTGTCATTTGGGGAATGATGGCGCTGTTCTGGTTTGTCGGCGTTCACGGTCCTTCTATTGTGGAACCGGCCATCGCAGTTATTATTTACGCAAATGTGGAGGCGAACCTGCAGCTTCATAATGCAGGTGAGCAGGCGTCCAACGTGCTGACCGTCGGACTCGGGAACTTCGTCGGCACAATGGGAGGGACCGGAGCAACCCTTGTGGTTCCGTTTATCTTTCTTCTTTTCGCGAAATCCAAGCAATTGAAAGCAGTCGGAAAAGCATCCGCGGTTCCGGTGTCTTTCGCAGTAAACGAACCTCTGCTCTTTGCTGCGCCGATCATTTTAAATCCTTATTTTTTCATTCCGTTTGTTGTAACGCCGATGGTGAATGTCTGTCTGTTTAAATTTTTCGTGGATGTCATCGGAATGAACAGTTTTATGTATGTTCTTCCGTGGGCCACCCCGGCGCCCGCCGGCTTGATTCTCGGAACCGGCATGGGGCTCTCGGCTTTTGTGCTGACGGCTGTATTAATCATTGTCGATTTCCTGATATACCTGCCATTCTGTAAAGCTTATGACAAAGTATTAGCGGCGAAAGAAGCCCAACACACCGAGCCTGAAACCGCGCCGCAAACATTACAGCCCGCCATGGCCGGCGCCTCCGAAGACGCGTCCTCCGTCATCAGCACAAATCTTCAGGAATCCTCATCCGCCTTGGAACACAGCACCAATGTGTTAGTGCTGTGCGCCGGAGCGGGAACGAGCGCCATGCTTGCGAACGCACTGACAGAAGGAGCCGAAGAATATAACGTGCCGATTACCGCCTCAGCAGGCGCCTACGGTTCCCATTACGACATCATGAAAGACTTCGATATGATCATTTTGGCTCCGCAGGTCGGCTCTTATTATGATGACATTAAAGAAGATGCGGACCGCCTGCAAGTGAAACTCATCGCAACGAAAGGAGCGGAATATATCAGCCTCACCAGAAATTCACAAAAAGCCATTCAGTTCATACTGGAGCATACCTCAAAATAGAATCGGAGGTTTATCATGGATGCCAAACTTTTGAAATCAAGATTCGAAGACATTTTCAAGAGAAGTAACGGAGAACTGTTTTTCGCACCCGGCCGGATCAACCTGATCGGGGAACATACGGATTATATAGGCGGCCACGTTCTTCCATGCGCGATCACGATCGGAACTTATGCCGTATGCGCAAAACGCGGAGATCACCAGATCCGGTTATACTCAGAAAACTTTCCTGACAGCGGCATTGTCTGCCTTGATCTTTCCGCCACAGCATACAAAAAAGAAGACGGCTGGGCCAATTATCCGAAGGGGATGATCCATTACCTTCTTAAAGTCGGCGGCCAAATAGACAGCGGAATGGATATTCTTTTTCACGGTACGATTCCAAACGGAGCCGGTTTAAGCTCCTCCGCTTCTATTGAAATGTTAACAGGTTCCATTTTAAGAAAGTTATTCAGCCTGGATGTTTCCGATACTGAACTGGCGCTTATCGGAAAAAGAGTCGAAAATGAATTTATCGGCGTGAATTCAGGCATTATGGATCAATTCGCAGTGCAAAAAGGCAAAAAGAACATGGCCATTCTGTTAAACTGCGATAAGCTTGAGCACGAAATGATTCCGGCTGCTTTTAACGGATATAAAATCGTCATTATGAATACGAACAAGCGCCGGGAGCTGGCGGCTTCAAAATATAATGAACGCCGCAGCGAATGTGACGAGGCTCTTTCAGAACTGCGGCAATATCGGAATATCGCATCACTTGCGGAATTGACAGGAGAAGAATTCAACGAACTCGAATCCCTTCTCTCCTGTGAAACTTTGCGTAAAAGAGCCCGGCACGCGGTCAATGAAAACGAGCGGACCCTCTCAGCCGCGGAGGCTCTCAAATCGAATGATTTGAAAACGTTCGGCGAGCTGATGAATGCGTCCCACCGTTCGTTACGCGATGATTATGAAGTGACCGGTGACGAATTAGACGCGCTCGCTGAAGCAGCCTGGAAAGAAGGAGCACTCGGAGCGCGGATGACGGGCGCGGGGTTCGGCGGCTGCGCCATAGCCATTGTGGAAAATGAAGAAACCGCCGGCTTTATCCGGGCCGTTTCATCTCACTACCGCAGCAGGACAGGTCTTGAAGCTTCTTTCTACATCGCGGATATAAGCGATGGCGCGGCTGAATGGAGGGAAAAATAAATCATGGCGATTCTCGTTCTCGGCGGAGCCGGCTATATCGGTTCTCATGCGGTTGATCAATTATTAAACAAAGGATTTAAAACGATAGCTGTGGATCATCTGCAGACAGGCCACCGGAAAGCCGTTCATGAAAAAGCAGTTTTTTACCATGGAGATATCCGTGACAAACCGTTTCTTCGCTCTGTGTTTGCGAAGGAGAACGTAACAGGCGTTCTCCATTTTGCCGCTCAATCCCTTGTCGGCGAATCAATGAAAGACCCTCTTTCATATTTCAATAATAATGTGTACGGTACGCAAATTACGCTGGAGGTCATGCAGGAATTCGGAGTGAAACACATTGTGTTTTCTTCATCCGCCGCTGTATACGGCGAACCTGAAAAAGTGCCCATCACAGAAGACATGCCCGAAAAGCCGGAAAGCGCATACGGCGAATCAAAACTCATGGCAGAAAAAATGCTGAAGTGGTGTGAAACCGCCTGCGGCATAAAATATGTCTCGCTTCGGTATTTTAACGTTGCCGGCGCGAAAACGGACGGTTCCATCGGAGAAGATCATCATCCGGAAACCCACCTTATCCCTATCCTTTTACAAACCGCGCTCGGTCAGCGCGAGGAGGTTTTGATATTCGGCACTGACTATGATACAAAAGACGGCACGTGCATCCGCGATTATGTCCATGTTTCCGATTTAATCGATGCCCATATTCTCGCTCTGGAATATTTGCAAAACGGCGGAGACAGCGGCATTTTCAATTTAGGATCAAGCAGCGGGTTTTCCGTATCAGAAATGGCGGAAGCGGCCCGGCAAGTGACCGAAAGAGACATAAAAGTAAGAGCGGCCGCAAGAAGACCCGGTGATCCAAGCACCCTCATCGCTTCCAGCGATAAAGCGCGGAACATTCTGGGCTGGAATCCGAAACAAACGGACATATCGGAAATCATTGCGTCAGCATGGAATTGGCATCGGCAACATCCAAACGGATACAAGGACAAATGAAATGGAGGCGGCGGTCATTGAAGTTTTTGAATCAGTGACAGGGTTTCTGAAAGAAAGCACTGTCTTAGGCGACATAAATGAAACAGATGTGATTTATACAAGAAACAGACTTCTCGATCTGCTCGGACTGACGGATTATGCAGAACCGAAACATATCAAGAAACAAAACAGGCTCCACTATTTGGACGAAATGGTGAAAGACGCGGTAAAACGGTCAATCATAAACGATACACCGGCTGAAAGAGACATGCTGGGAAGCAGAATCATGGACGTGATCACACCGGCCCCTTCTCTGATCAATGCCGCATTCAGCAAATTGTTATCAGATTGCCCGAAAAAAGCAACAGATTACTTTTACCGACTGAGCCAAAACAACGACTATATTAAGACGCGGGCCATTCGAAAAAATATCGTGTACCGCTCACCAACACCTTTTGGGGAATTGGACATCACCATTAATTTATCAAAGCCCGAAAAAGACCCTAAAGACATCGCCGCGGTAAAAAACAGTCCGGAAAACCGGTATCCGAAATGCCTGCTTTGTATGGAAAACGAGGGGTATGCCGGAACACCGCATCACCCCGCCCGTTCAAATCACCGCATCATCAGGCTTGACTTAGCGGGAGAACAGTGGGGGTTTCAATACTCCCCTTATGCGTATTACAGCGAGCATGCCATCTTTCTATCAAGCGTGCACAAGCCGATGAACATCAGCCGCGACAGCTTCAGAAGGCTTCTGGCCATAACGGAAATCTTCCCCCACTATTTCGCGGGATCAAACGCAGACTTGCCGATCGTAGGAGGTTCCATTCTTTCTCACGATCATTATCAAGGCGGCGCCCATGAGTTTCCGATGGCAAAAGCGGGTTCCCTCTACCCTTTTCATATGCGTCATTTTCCAGACGTTCAGGCCGAAGCCGTGAAGTGGCCGGTATCAGTGATCCGCCTTCGCGCAAAAGATCCGGATTTGCTGACAGATGCCGCTGCGTATGTTTTTGAAAAGTGGCGGGAATATTCAGACGAAACCGTCAGCATCATCGCAAAGACAAATGAACCCCATAATACCGTCACTCCAATTGCCAGACGCAGGGGAACGGATTTTGAAATCGATCTCGCTCTCAGAAACAACCGCACCTCCGAAGATTATCCGGATGGCATTTTTCACCCGCATCAAGATGTGCATCACATCAAAAGAGAAAATATCGGTCTGATTGAAGTGATGGGACTCGCCGTTTTACCTCCCCGCCTGAAAGATGAGCTGGCAGAAGTGAAAAAGTATTTACTGAATGAACCTCATGACATCAAAGATATTCATCTTCCGTGGGCTGAAAACATCAAAGCGGATAAAGACGTGACATCGGAGAATGCAGCCGCTGTTTTACAAAAAGAAACCGCGAATGTATTTTTACGCGCACTGACCGATGCAGGCGTTTTTAAAATGACACCCGAAGGAATTCAGGCGTTTCAGCGTTTCACGACGTTATTGGAGAATGGCAGCTGAAACATTCAGAGTGAAATCAATCAACAATCTTTTTTATCAGGAGGTATTGCGATGTTCAAAAACCGATTGAAACGTGTATTTGTAAACGCAATCTGTCTTTCTCTCATTTTCACTGCTTTTACATTCTTTGAGAAGTCTCCTAAAGCAAAAGCGGATGCCCCGTTTGCCTATGGCGCTGATATAGGTTGGCTGAAACAAATGGAGGACGAAGGTGTGCGCTGGCTGGATGACGGCGGAAAACAGAAAGATGCCTTGCAGATTCTTAAAGATCACGGAATAAATGCCGTGAGACTGAGAGTGTTTGTGAATCCGCCAAGCAGCTATTATTGGCTGAAAGACGGCACAACATGGACCATGCTCGGCTATAGTGACAAAGCGGGCGTACTTGCAGCGGCCAAAAGGGCAAAAGCGTTAGGAATGAAGGTAATGGTTGACTTCCATTACAGTGATGTGTTCGCTGATCCCGGCCACCAGATCAAGCCGAACAAATGGACCGGCTATTCAAACAGCCAGCTGCAGGCAGCCGTGTATAACCATACGTACGATGTCATGAAAGAACTTAAAAATCACGGCATCTCCCCTGATTGGGTGCAAGTAGGAAATGAAATGAATTCAGGAATTTTACTGCCCGACGGCAGCACGAACGATTTCAGCAAATTGACCGGCTTACTGAACAAAGGCTATGACGCCGTGAAATCCGTCAGCCCGGCCACCAAGGTCATCAGCCATTTGGCACACGGCACGGACAACAGCCTATTCAGATGGTGGTTTGATCAATTCTTTAAAAACGGCGGAAAAACCGACATCATCGGCGTTTCATTCTATCCCTATTGGGAAGGTAAGCCGTACTGGGAGCTCACCAGCCATTTATCATCTAATTTGAATGACATCGCCTCACGCTACAACAAGGAAGTCATGGTGGTTGAACTGGGCGGAGATGAAAACAATCCGAAAGATTCCTACTGGACCATAAAAGACACCATAAAACTGGTGAAAGCCGTTCCGAACGGCAAAGGAACCGGCGTATTTTACTGGGAACCCGAAGCTCACTCCAGCGTTCTGTCAGACGCGTATCCATTAGGCGCAACCGCCAAAGTGTCTAAAAACGTCTTGAAATACACAACCGCAATCGACGCTTTTCATGATGCCGCAACAGGAAAATGATTGATGCGAATCTCAAGCAGGCTCATTGCGCAGCCTGCTTTTTTATAAGGCTGTAGTGTTGGCCTGTTATGAAACAGAGCAAGTAAAGAATACGGAAAGAAAAATACTCAAAAACCCACGTTTCGGTTAAAAAGCCGCTTTTTAAATAGAATACTTCTTCTGTTCCCCCTCCTTCTTATTTCTGCGCACTATCTCTCAGTTCCTAAATCATAACTTTACGATTGTTGAAAAAGAAACAAAAATTTTATAATATTGTGTAAGCACCACCGAGCAGGAGGACGGGCCATGGACAAAAAAGAACAGCTCCTCACGGATTTCAGGGACTTTTTTAACAAGATGGTGTGGCTGAATAGGCTGAAGATGGAAGAAAGCCTTAAGGGGCATAAACCTTCTGAAGTGCATTGCATCGAATTCATCGAAAAAATTGAAGACGCCAATGTGACTAAACTTGCGGAGTCCCTTTATATGACAAGAGGCGCCATAAGTAAATTAACGAAGAAGCTTATCAATAAAGGCCTTATTGAAAGCTATCAGAAGCCGCTTAACAAGAAAGAAATCTATTTCAGGCTTACTGAGCAAGGAAAAGTCATTTATAAAATTCACGAGGAATTGCACAAAGAGTTTCAAGAACGGGACAAAATCGTGTTTGAACAAGTAACCGATGAACAATTTGACACGATGCTGAACTTCGTGGAAACATACAGCAGGCATTTGGATTCAGAAATAAAGAAACTTGGTGCAGACATGAAATCGGAATAAATATGAATAAAACCATAGGCAGCCCTTCTCCATGAAAACGGGCTGCCTTTTTATATCCCTCTTATTGTTGACAAAGAAACAAAATCACTCTATTATTTTGTTGACAAGGAAACAAAGACAGCAATTTTGAGAGGAGAGTAATATGTCAACACATAAAAGAAAGGAACTTCGGGTGCCAAAAGAAGTTCTCACAGCCGCCTGGGCTATTGCACTGGGAGCAATCGCTCCAATGCTTGACTCTACGATGGTAAACATCGCCATCGACAAACTGACCAAAGACTTCAACACGACATTGGATACCATTCAGTGGTCCGTTACAGGCTATGTCTTAGCACTTGCGATTGCAGTACCCGTATCCGGCTGGCTTATGAATAAATATAACGGTAAGAAAATCTTCATCGGCTCAGTCATCGCCTTTGGTGTCATTTCTGTTTTTGCGGGGATGAGCCGTGACGTTTCCAGCTTCATCTTCTTCCGTTTGCTTCAAGGATTCAGCGCCGGTATTATGACTCCGCTTATGTCAACACTCTTGGTTAAAACGGCAGGTCCGGAAAACCTGGGAAAAGTGATGGCAATCGTCAGCACCCCTATGATCTTCGGCCCGATCTTAGGACCTGTCATCGGAGGCTTCATCGTCCAAGGCGCTTCATGGCATTGGATTTTTTACATCAACGTGTTCATCGTTTTGATTGCTGCACCGCTTATGATGAAAACCATTCCAGAATTTGAACCATTCAACAAAGATCGTAAACTCGATATTTTCGGGATTATCAATTTGTCATTAATGAGCGCGGCATTGATGTACGGTATTACAAAAGCGGCGGATCATGCATCATTTAACAATAGCGACACCATTTTATGGGTGGGCATCGGTCTTGTTTCAGCAGTCATTTATCTTGTATATAATCTGATCCAGAAAAACCAAACCGTGCTGCCTATGAATTTGTTTGCAAACAAGAGCTTCTTATCATCTTCGATCGGGTTGTTCTTAGCGAATGTTGCCATCATGGGGCCGATGTTAATACTTCCGCTGTTTTTTCAAAACATTCGTCATTTCACGGCAGCCGGAGCAGCACTCGCTTTAATCCCTCAAGGAGTCGGAATGCTCGTGACTCGTCCGCTGATCGGAAAAATGATTGATAAGATCGGTGCGAAATACGTGGTTACGGTCAGTCTTGTTCTTTCGCTGATCGGATCTATCCCGCTTATTTTTATCACCGATAACACAAGTATGATTTGGATTTCCGTCGTATTATTTATCCGCGGCACCAGTTTTGGAGGAATTATGCTCCCATTGATGAGTGACGCTTATACAGGTCTTGACAGCAAACAGCTTCCGGAAGCGGGTGTCGGTATTCATATGATTGAAAACCTCGGTTCCAGCTTTGGGTCAGCTGTGATCGCAACCGTTACCGCAACTGTCATACAAGGATTGCAGCCGACGATTTCGAACAGTTTAAAAGGCTACCATGCCGGATTCTTAGTATCCGTCATCATCCTTGCGGCCATCTTCATTCCAAGTCTGTTCCTTACCCATAAAAAGACTGCCATATAAAGAACTTTTTAAAGTAAAAAACCCTTGCACAGCAAGGGTTTTAGTGAATGAAACTGATGATTGTTGCCGGCAAAGTCAGCCAACAACAGACAAAGCCTTTTACTCATTCACATTGCTTTTCATTAACCATTCTACTTCCGTTAATTCTTGTTTTTGAACGTCTTTTGTATGTTTTTTCGTAAAATGGACTTTAACAGCTTCTTCGTTTTCCCAAATCTCCCAAAGCATGATTTTGCGTTCTGATGGTTCGAGCGGATAAGCATGGAACTGAATACAGCCTTCTTCTTTGTTCGTTTCTTCCTCAAGTTTTTTGAACTCTTTCATTATTTCATTAAGGTCTTTATCACTGATGATTTTTAAGCATGCCGTTATGTAATGCATCGAAATTCCCCCTCTTCCCATCTTTTTATGGCTTTACATTATAACATTTATCGAAAAACGAAACCGGCATACCGCATTCTCAACATATAAAAATCGTCCATAAAAAATGAACGGCAATGTTTATTTAAGAGCATTTAGAGCGACTTTTGCAGTCTCAGCGATAAGAGCATTATTATAATTGGCATCTTCCGTAAACCGGTTTGACAGGATTGCCAAAACAATTGGGGCTCTGTCAGGCGGCCAAACGATCGCAATGTCGTTTCGTGTGCCGTAGCTTCCGGCTCCGGATTTATCGCCGACTTCCCATCCTGCAGGAGCGCCTGCCCGAATCAGTTCGTCGCCGGTAGCGTTGCCCCGCATCCAATCTGTTAAAATCGTGCGCTTGTCAGCCGTGAGAGTGTTACCCAAAGCGAAAGTCTTAAGGTCAGTTGCCAGTGCTTTTGCGGTGCTTGTGTCACGACGATCCCCGGGAATCGCAGAGTTTAGATCCGTCTCGAATCGATCAGCTTTCGTTACATGATCCCCAATTTGTTTCAGTGATTTTTCAAAACCTTTGGGACCGCCAAGCTGCTGCAGCAATAGGTTCCCGGCGGTATTATCGCTGTAACGGACAGCGGCTTCTGAGATTTCTTTCAGGCTCATGCCTGTATCCAGGTGTTTTTCTGTGATTGGAGAATATGTAACTAAATCGTCTTTGCTGTAGCGGATGATGGCATTAAGTTTTTCATTTGAGCTTTTCTTCAGAACAGCAGCTGCAGCCAGAACTTTATAGGTTGATGCGTAAGCAAACCGTTCATTCGGCCGATAGGCGATTGTCTTGTTTGAACCTGTATCAATCGCATAAACCCCAAGCCTGGCATCAAATTTTTTCTCAAGCTGAACAAATTTTTGATTCAATATACAGCTTGTCATTTTTGTGTTTTCTATAGATTTCGCTTCAGCATGCGCTGAGCCGAATAAAGGATTGAAACCGGTAAAGCTTAAACATAAAAGTCCAATGCATATTCCAACTTGTATTCTCGCTTTATTTTTCACATCCAGACCTCCTCATTATAATGATTTTGTATACATCTTCTAATTAACATTACAAACAGGATGAAAGTCAATATAATTCCTGTGTGATGTTTTCCGTGACAGTTAGGAAATCAGCTGAAAATTTAATTGAAAACACCCCTGAATCTCTTCAATGGATAGTGTTTTTTCCGGCAGATATTTCGAGAAGAACCCGTGTGATACAGCGTTTGATTTCTTGCCGGAGCCGCCCCGCCGCTGTTTTTACGATTTAATGGTGTTCACTGACACCCCGTATTTCTCGGCAAGATCCTTGTATTTCATGCCTTTGACGTAATCCTTATACGCCTGTATGTGCTTTTCAGCCATCTACATCCACCGCCGCCCCCTTTTGAATTGAGTTGTTTTGGAAAAAGATATTCCCTCTAAACCGACGCCGCACTCAGACCGTTAACCGCCAATAGTTTTCCCGAGGCTTCCGGAATCGGTTTAAAGAGAACATAAAAAAGGCACCTATTTGGGTGCCCTCGCATCAGTTACTATAATTTCAAAACAACTGCCTTAACTTCTCTCTTTTGATTCTTTTAGTTTACATCTTAAAATAATCTGTAAATCAATATCTAAATTTGTCATGTACACAAACAATCTGTCTTCAACAGTATAAAAATGACCTTCGACCGAAATGATTTCACCAACTTGTGGGATTGGAGCACTAAAATTATCGTAAATCATTTCTTTATCTGTTAAAGAATCATCACTCATATTATGGATTCTTAATGCGACTTTCAATCTAACTCACCTCCCCCACCTTATTATCGGTTAAGGCGTAGGAGAAAGAAATCATTTGCAAAATTTGTCGAACGAAAGCGCCTTTCATAATAGGTGGTAACCGTAAGACGAATGCCCCTGCAGGATACTCTTGTTTATTTAATCCAATCCCTTATTTCTTTAATAGTTTTATAAGTCTTGGACCAAGCGCCATTCTCTTTTAAAAAGTTTTCACCCTTTTCAGTTAGTTCAGGACCTATTTTATATAAATGCGGACGATTATCTGAATAAAAAACACCGATTAAATATTCTTCTCGTTTTAAGAAGTTCACTGCTTCATCAAATTGATCTTCGGAAACTTCAAAGTCCATTTCTGTCAAAGGGGTGTTACCTTCATAGATCTCTTTAGCAATAGCATATCTCAATTTTTCTTTATCCAATATCTTCTCTCCCAACTATCCTTATATAAGGCTCATACTGATTGCCTTTTCATTATATATTTTTTCAATTTCTGATTCAGTTAATTCTCTACCTTTTTTTGTTTCTTCTTTAATTCTCTTCCATTCCGCTTTTAAAATAACTTGCTGAATTAATTCTATTCTAGAATAACAGCTTTGATAAAGCTCAACTTTATAAGCGTCTTGCTCAAGCAATATATCAAACATTTTTTTTATTTCATTTGATAATTCTTCTGAATAATTCTCATTCGGGTTTAACAAAAGACTTATATGATTTCCAACAGCTCTCAAATCATGGAATTTTGTTTTATAATCAAATGTTGTAACATACTTTTTTTCAACACTTTCATATATAGAATAAGAAAACTCATTAATCAATTTATTAAATTCAACAAACTTATCCCTTAAACGATTGACCCATTGTATTCTTTGAGCACTTATAGTTTCAATTAATGTTGTCCTTCTAGAACTACGATATGAAATATATGCTGAGATACCTGTTCCTAATAAGGCAATTATAGCAGCAACAATTGAGACTTTTAATGTTAGCTCAGTATTTTTTGATGCTGCTTCAGCTGCTATTTTTGCCGCTTCGATATATTGATTACTATTAGTCAAATTAATCATCTCCTTCCGCCTTATTATCGACGAAAGATAATGATAAAGTAACCATTTGCAAAATTTGTCGAACGAAAGCAACTTTCATAAAATAAGTACCCCCAAGGGATGCCATGGTGTTATTTAATCCAATCTCTTAATTCTTTAATTGTATTGTATGTTATAGCCCAATCATTATTTTGTTCAAGATATTCCATACCCTCAAAAGTAACTTTCACATGATTTAGTAGTGTCGTTTTTACAGGATTACCCATCTCTAATGACAGTTGCATTTTCAATTAAATTTTTGCTTTGCATCATTTCTACAACTTCACCAAAAAACTGAAGATCAACATTAGCGTATCTTGGTTCATTGCCTTTGTCTATTTCCTTTAAAATACTATAAACTAGTTTTCTGCGATCCATTTCCTCACCCCCTCCTTATTATCAGTTACAGTTTAAGTTAATGGGACCATTCGCAGAATTTGTTGGACGAAGACAAATGAGTATCACTTTTTGTTTCTTTTTTTTCGGTTCTTTTTTGTTTGTTTTTCTTTTTTTATATCTTCTGTTTGTCCGTTTTTCTTTTCTTCAGTTTCTGATTTCTCTTCGATTATTTCTTCCAATAGCATCTTATAACAACGTAATTTTGATGAAAATTCGGTTCTTTTTTTAGTGATCCGATGCCAAATTTCCATTATTATGAAATACAGAATAACAGCACAAAAAACAGCCACAGAACTTAAGTATAATCCCCCATCTATAATCATTTGAAGCAGTTCTGAAGGCTTGATTGTTTTCTTTTCATCTATGTCTAATGCTATCTTTGAAAATGAATTAGCTGTTGCAGCGTAAAAAGCAATTAAACTTGTAATAATACTAACCGTACTTGTCATTACCGCTGTATTTATAGCGAAAGGAATTGGAGTTAAGTTGGAAGTATCGTTAGAAACTTCTAGACTACCATCTAATTTTTTAATTAGTTTATTTAGCTGATTTTCTTTAAGCTTTTCTTGCTTAAGCTTTTTTTGAAATCTTCTTCATGCTTGATTGTAGATCCTTTTTTATATGGTGTACCAAAGTACTCAAGATATTTTGTTACTTCTGTAATCTCATCAAAGGGTATCTTCTCAACTTCATTTTTCTTTCGTTTGTATACCCTTCTCCAGAAACCCACAAAAAAACCCTTCATTTTTCACACCTCTTTTTTATACCAGTGGCTTATAATTTAGTTCTCTTTAATTAAAAAGCTCTTTAAGGTATCGTAGAACATAAAACGTACCCTTTTATCTACGAGAGCTCATTTGTTACTATTTTTTAAAAATTCTGAACACCTTCTTTTATAAAAAGCCTGTCCCTTGGCATTTCTTTCATCGGCTCTAATTCCCCTCTTTTAACTAACTGGTTTAGGTATTGACGAGTGAAGCCCAATAATTCAATTGCTTCGCTTGTATTAACGGTTTCCTCATTTAAGAACCGTTTAATTGCATCGCGTTCTTTAAGATTGTACATTAACATCATCCTCTTTGAATTCCCTGAATTGCAACAATAAACAATACCATTATACCTATAAAAATAACAGTATTTAAAGATTTTTTTGAAAACTCTTCTTATATTTCAATAAATAAACAACCTATTCATGCTAAACAGAATAGGCTGTGATCTGCTCTATTTTTCATTTTCAGGCGGGAACGTTCAATGTTCTTCTGCACAGTTCCTTTTTTAATCCCCAATAACTGCGCGATCTCTTCTGCAGACGGCGCAACGGCCTCCGCTATAATACAACGGATAAATGATTGACTTGAGTAGTTTTTTTCATTGTCATTGCTTCCCCTGCTTTTTAAATTCTGCGATTTCCTTAGGGGTAGCCTTCCGGACTCCGTCTGCGTCTGTCCTGTTTGCCACTTGAGCGCCTTCCATGTTTTTTATCTCGCTGACGACTCCCAAATGCTCTAAATACACATGATCACCAATCTTGAAACGATTCAGTTTGGCCCGCTCCTCTGTCATGCTCCTGTATTCAGTCGCGGCTTTCATTTTTAATTCAGCCAGACACATTTGACAAAGGGTTACTGTTACAGAATTGCCGTTAAAATCAGTAAACGAAACCGATCTGACAGATTCCTTTTCCGGGTGCATCGTGCATGTTTTCTTCATAGGCGATGGCCGTGTAAATTCAATCATTCCGCTTCCTCCTCAAAAAAGTCGCTTCGTCCCTCTGACGTAACAGCAGATGAATGGGAAGTTCCATACCCCCGCATTCAAACCGTCACAATTACATGGAGATTGCCTTTCCTTCGCCGTCTGACGGATTTTCATACATCCTTCATAGCTGTAAGCCTATATTCCTTTATATTCCCAATGCTTGCCGCACTTCCCTGTTAGGATGAAATTTCTAAAGGCTGTTGACCAGTTACCGCATGTTGGTTCCATGCGAAAAGCCGTTTGGGTCGCCGTATCCAATCCATACGGGTGAATTTCAGCCCTCTAATATGTGTGTATGCTTTGTAAAGGAGGTGCGTCACATGATGTTCTAACAACCGATTCAACCTAAAGCTAACTCTTCCCCAATTCCCGATCATAAAATAAGTAAATTTACCCAGAACAAATTAATCATTTTGCACTTTCAAAATACTTATTTGTCTTTTTCTTCATTCCTCCATGATAAAAACTTGTTGAAACATTTCGAATGAAAGGATATGGTCATGAAAGTTTTCGAAGCAAACAGCCTGCTGGCCGCTGCCAAACAGCGTGCGAGTGAATACAAAAAACTGCGCGGCCAGATGGTCAATCTAAAAAAAGCGTTTCAAGGCATGGCTGATCTTGGTGACGGCGATTTCTCAGGCCGGGGCGCTGACAACATCAAAGCTTTTTTCAAAGACCACGCCGGCGTCACAGACAGCTGGCTTGATCTGATCGACATGAAAATCGCATTTCTCACAAGCCTTCCCGGTAAGGTCGAAGATGCCGGACTTTCCAATTCGCATGTAGAGGAATCATTTCTAGAGCACGAGCTCACCCATGCCCTCAGTAAATCAAAGGCGATTATGGAAGAGCAGAAAAAGGACATGCGCTCCATCCTCGGAGAGATCGAAGACATTATCTCGCTCGATCTGTTTTCAACCGAAAGCACAGATCAGGAGCTTTCTTCAGCTGACAAAAAAAGAAGCGAAACGATACATAAACTCGGCAAGCTCGATCACGATCTAATGAAAGAATACGCAGAAACCGAAGCGAACGAACAGTTCATCCAAGCTGACTTCCAGCAGCTTCAAAACGCCACGGGCAAAGGTAAAAGCGCCACGCCGCTTCACTACAACGCCAAAGCGTATCGTGAAAGCGACATCCATAAGAAAAAAGGCGATATCGCAAGACTTTCAGATGCTTATTTGACGATTAAAAAGGAAGAAGCGAAAGAGCGTGAAATCAAGGATCTGAAGAAAAAGCTGGCCGATGGTGTCACCGATCCGGATGAGTATTTGGAAATCGCGAAAAAGATCGGCTATGAAAACCTTGAACCCGCTCAGGTGCAATATGTGATGCAGCTTGAACAAGCAAAACAGCTCGAAGAAGTCGGAGAAACGGCTTGGGATATCGTCAAAGGAATAGGCGTCGGCCTTTATGATGTCGGGAAAGACACCATAACAGGCGTCAAAGATCTGGCTGTCGGCGCATGGGATTTTTACCTTCTCTCTGATGAACAAAAAGTCGCTAAAACCATATCAGCTGTATTGAACACACCCTCCTACGCAAAAATCATATGGACAAACCTGGCGGATTCGTGGAATGATAAAATGGTTAACGGGGATGCGTATTCAAGATCACATTACATCACCTACGCCATCGGGAGCATTGTCGGGCTCAAAGGTTCCGGCTCAGCTGTAAAAGTATCAAGCAAGCTCGCCAAAACAGGTGCCGCCAAAGTGGATAACGTCTTGGA
>NZ_JBXARS010000002.1:0-250534 GCF_058808515.1 Bacillus sp. GW821-FHT11D08 | reverse complement strand
AAGCGGCTGCAAAACATGTAAAAACAGGGATTGAAAAAGGAAAAGACTATATCAATTCCGTTTCGAAAAATAAGTACGAACCCGCACTTGCCGGAATAGCACAGGATATTGAAAATACTCATAATGTGAAGAATACGCCTTTGTTGAAAAGTATTATTGAAGATCAGAAAGAGAGTGTGCTCAGAAAATCTGTGTCTTCTGACAATAGCGGCATACATAGTGTTAAACAAGGAGACAGCAGTCCTCTCGCACCAGGCGGTGGCTTAGCTGCTCATGAAGCAAAAGGCGGACACCTTATAGAAAGACATGTTGGTAAGACTGATGAAGAGTTATTACAGAGGCTACAGATAAACAAGAAGATACGGGCCTCTTCTAGTTTCACTGATAGGCCAACTGCAGAAAGAGTCGCTAATGAAACATTAACTAAACATAAAAAGGAAATTGAAGAGTGGTTAAAAAGTGATGTTAATGATCCATTACCGTTACCTTATAGAGGAACCGAAGTTATAGGTAGAGGAGTTCGTAAAGGTTCAAATGAAGTTAAAGATATGACTAATGCTAGAATAGTATTAAAGAAAAATGAAGATGGTAGCTTTATACTAACAGGCTACCCAACGAGGTGATATATAATGATTGAAATTAAAGTTTCTGATCCTGTATTTAGATTTCTCGGTGGACATTTCCACCAAGATATAGAGTCTCCGGAAGATGCACTTGATGAATATTTAAATGAAGCATCTCAAAAACTAAAAGAAAGAGATTTAATAGCACTAACTGAGTTTGTAAATAGTGATCATTCAGAAGAAGACAAGAATGAATTTATAGAGGAAGCAGCGGATGGTATATACTTTCCTGAAGATGATTTAACTCCATTAGAATGGCTTAAGCAAGTCACTGAACAAATTAAAAAACATCTTAAAACAACATAGTTAGAGAAAAAGAGCCCTCTTATAAGAAGGGCTTCTTTTATTAATTCAATTTCGCTTTCGTTTTTGGTCCGTAAATGCCGTCTGGCTTCAAACCATACATGAGCTGAATCGTACTGAAACGTTCAGCCGCATTTACTGATGTAAGTGTATTTGAATAAATTGCAGAAAAACCCTCCTCGTCTTGAGAAGGGCTCTGACTTATACTTCTTTTTCTCTAAATCAGTCCGAAGCAAAAAACTGATGCCGCTCAACTTTTCAATCTGCCCCTATGCTTTTCTTTTGCTTTTTGTTTTCTGATTAAATATTTTTGTTCCTTTATTTTTTCTCTTTATTTTCTATTCAGTTGTTTTTTTTTTCTTGTTTCAAGCTCCTGTTTTATCGCTTTTTATGCCTTAGTTGATATCCCGATATTTTTCATCTCTTTAGAAGCTTGTCGTTGCAATCTTTTTGGGTTTAATTTCTTAGATTTTGCTTTAACACAAACCTCTTCTTGTCAGTGTGGGAGAGAGTCTGTAAAAAAGGAAAGGGTCTCCGCTTATTTTAACAACACTTCAAGTTTTACTTTGGTTCAAGCGCATAAATTCCATCAGCTTTTAATCCAGTCATCAATTGAAATCGAATTACTGCATTCGCTGTCTTCGCTCCATATGCACCATCAATCCCGAAGTTCTTTCGCTATAATGAAGGGCGACAGCGCCGTTCGAATCTGTTTTATGCTCTCCCCTCGGATTTTAATGGGTTTTCAACTTTAAAAAACCGGAAGACAAGAGGAAGGATGCTTTCTTGCCTTCAGATGAAGAGCCCCCTGAATCACTTCTTTATCATCGACGGCAAAATGATAGCTTGTCGATTCGCTGTTACCCGACATATAACTGATTTCAATGGCGGCCGCATGCGTCATTTCCTGTATTGTGAATGATTTTCGGAGTGCCGCTGTATTTGCCATAAAAAACTAAATATTCCGTTTTTCAAATACAAAAAAACAGCTGGATTAACCAGCTGCTGATCGTTATCACTTTAGCCGTTCAGTGATACGAAATTTCTGTATTTCTCTGAAATGAACAGGTTTCGGCAAAGACCGCCGCCTTAAAGGCGATGTTTATCTCCCTTGCAGTATACAGCGAATGTACTTCAAAATTAGCCCAAAAAGCAGTTCCGTCCCCAATTCGCCCCTCGATGAATGATGACAAAATCAATAAATAAGCATCGTCGGACTAAAAGGTTCCGGCTCAGCTGTAAAAGTATCAAGCAAGCTCGCCAAAACAGGTGCCGCCAAAGTGGATAACGTCTTGGAAGCCGGTGAAAAAGCGGCTGCAAAACATGTAAAAACAGGGATTGAAAAAGGAAAAGACTATATCAATTCCGTTTCGAAAAATAAGTACCAACCCGCGCTTGCCGGAATAGCAAAGGATATTGAAAATACTCACAATGTGAAGAATACGCCTTTGTTGAAAAGTATTATTGAAGATCAGAAAGAAAATGCGCTCATGAAATCTGAAAATTCTAACAACAAAGCCATAGGTAATGTCAAACAAGGTGATAGTACCCCTCTCGCACCTGGCGGAGGTTTAGCTGCTCATGAAGCAAAAGGCGGGCATCTTATAGAAAGACATGTTGGGAAAACAGATAAAGAATTAATAGAAAGACTGAAAACTGATCCTAACCCACATATTACAGCTTCATCTACTTTTAAAGATAGGGCTACCGCTGAAAGAATTGCTAATTCAGTTTTAAACGATTCAAAAAATATAAAGAAAATCGAAAATTGGATTGATGATCCTAAAAAACCTAAATTAATGTTAAGATACAAGGGCGATGGAGAAATAATCGGCAAAAGTGTATCAAGAAATTCAGAACTAGTAGAAAACGTCACAAACGCAAAAATTATACTCAAAAAAGATAATAACGGTAACTTTATTCTTACAGGATATCCAACCAAATAGAAAGAGAGGAAGTATCATGGATGAAAGGTATGATTTCTTAGATGAATTAGAAAATTTTTTAGGTGCAACATTTCATCAAGATATCCAATCCCCTGAACACGCCTTAGACGAATTTATTGAGGAAATTAGTAAAGAAGGTTTGCTATTTACAGTAAAGTATTGCGAAGAGTTTCTAAATAGCGATCTAACTAAAGAAGAAAAGGAAGACATTATAAAGTGTAATGCAGAAATATATTTCCCGACAATTGGCTTACCGCCTATAGAATGGTTAAAAAGTGTAATAGAACAACTAAAAGAGGCTATTTAAAAGAAACACTGAAAGGTCCCCATTTTATGGAGGGCCTTTTTATATTGATACCGAATTTTTCGGCTTTCTTATCCGGATAGAAATGCAATACCGACAGTGCGGTTTGAATCTACTTGACGGCATCACTAGCTGAACTTTTCTACAATTTTGACCCTAAAAAGAGATACGGACCATAAATTCCGAGCCGAAAAATCAAGTTCGCCAACAACTTGCGAATTTGATAAACCGGTTTTATTAAGGGAAATTAAAAAACCCTTGCTATGCAAGGGTTTTGGGTATGATTCCGACTGGGCTCGAACCAGCGACCTCTACCCTGTCAAGGACGAGACACGTATTCTGATTAATCTTTAACAATCCTAAATAGTTGCCTAAACTCTTGCCATATAAGGGTTCATGGGATTTAGTTTCCTGATTGATATTTGTTGTTTCTAAGTAGTTTAAAATGTTTGTGTGACTCCGTGGTGACACGAAAACACCAACTGAACGATTCGTTCACAAAAAGTCCACTCTCCAAGTTTCCTGAAAGTGAACTTTCGATAGCTTAAATTGATTTCACTAATTCATGAGCAAAAAAGGATTATTTTAATTTTCTTTTCCAGAGCCAAGAAGTCTTGAAAAGATGATTATGTTTATAGTTTGTAAAAAATGTATCTGATCTACGCTCATATTGCCCCTTCTTGGCATTCATCAACTTATAATCTAATCTACTCCAATGAACTGTAGTCTTTACACTACTTACAGCAGCAATGACACCAGCTGCTGCTGTAACGGCCGCCGCCTTTTTAGCTGTTTTCATACTAGTAGCCATAAAGACTGCGGCAAGAACTGCAACACTGGCACTAATCGTACTATAAGTACCTTTACTATTATTATAGCCTGACCATTGATCTCTCAAGATCCCAGCCGATGTATCGTTTTTATTTGCCAATTGTTCAATAGGTGATGAAGCCTCTTCATAATTCACCACTTCGCCATTAACTTCAAGTTTTCCAATATTCTGGTCATATTGAATCTTGTCTGTTTTTTCCCCATCATTTACAATAATCTCAACTACATCATTAACAGTTCTTTCAGAAAAAGTGTACGTAGTTCCGTTGTAATCTACAGATTCAGTTTCATAAGTCGGTTCAACATTCTGGACAACTGCGCTTGGGGCTTGACGTTCTTTTGCATCTGAAACAGGACTAAAAATTGTAACAGCAGTCAAAACAGCAACACTTGAAAGGACAATCTTTTTCATGGTAAATTAATACCTCCTTTTGTTATTAATTAACAATTCTGGAGGTTTATTCAGCTCAATTCAACCCATTATTTGTATTTTAAGGATAATTTAAACTAGGAGGTTTATAATGACTAATCTTACATTCAGACTTTTCCATTACACATCGCTAGCATTGGTTCTTTTATTTCTCATATTAGGGTTTACCTTAAATGGCGCTTTCTTTTATTGGACTCTAATATTAGTCGGCCTTTATTATCTAATCAGAGGGATAATAACAGCTAAATCAGAACAACGAAAAAATGGAACATTTATTACAGTTTGTGGAGCAATTATAATACTTGCCGGTTTATTTACATTGATTGTACGTTAGAAAAGTGTTTGATTCTTCTCAAAAAGTCGGGTTATAAACATCCGGCTTTTTTGTATTTCAATTGTTAAAACCGGTTTTCACTTTGACCTGCACTGAATATTGTTCGTCACAGCTGATGGCAAGATAGTTTCCATCAGGTCGTTGTTATTTTACCAACGAGCTTACCGAGGTCGTGGTTATTTTGTCTACGACCTTATTGTGGTCGTGGTTATTTTGTCTACGACCTTATTGTGGTCGTGGATTGAGTCGTTGCTAATTTGTCAATGAGTGATATAAGGTCGTATACGTTTTGGGTACGACCTCCCAACTATTACAATTGGTAATAGTCTCAGCCCCCAAAGTTGGGGACTCCTCAAAATTGAGGAGTGACAGAGCTTCATCATGAACTACACCTTGCCAGGTTCACTATGAACCTCACAAACGCCCCTTGTACTCATTCAGTAGCGTTCTTCTTTTCGCTTGGTTATAGATCATATCGTACCGTATTCTCGCCTGTCTTCGTTGTGATATTGTTAACCTCTTATCTCCCATCATCTTGTGAAACATTTCTAAGTCCTCGTGCTCCTTCTTGGTTACAGTCACTTTCAATCACTTTAACCTCCATTCATCATCAAAACTTTTGTTATTTGTCTTGACTTTTCTTTTGATTTTTTGCTTGATTGGTTGAGACTGTGGACAACGGCTGTACGAGTTGTCTGCCTGAATTTGCTTGTAAAAAAATAAACAAACTCAGGCAGGCGACTGAAACTTGATTGTATATCAACTTGTGGTATCCGTGTGTTCACCCTATTTGCCGTTGGTTATTCCCCAAACAAGCCTCCTGTGTCAAGTGTCCCTAACAGGTTCTCAAAGCTCAAATCTGAGCCCTGATACTTATGGCTTGTCCTGCATCGTCAGAAACGATACACCCTTCCTTCGTCAGCACTTAATGGCAGCTTTCGCCTTTCAGATGCATGTGTAAATAGGGAAACACAGAAGGCATCCTATCCTCATTTTTTGCGTCGGCTGAGTCACTACCCTGTCAAGTTTTACGTGTGTTAGCGCATTCCACGGCAGTCTCTTTCGTTGCCACAAGTGGCGATGGCGCCATATTGGAGCCTTCGAAAAAAGGCATCACTAAAGACAACACCTTAATTCAGGAGTATAGACTGACTGTATTCAGTTAAATTGAGATTATAGGGGACAGGGACTTTAACTCCCGTCCTCTCTGTCTATTTAATCGTCTGCTTTCCACACCGTGAAGATATCGACATACTCACTCTTTAAGAAAGCAAGGTCACTGACTTCAGATACCATGCATTCAATCACATCAACGGTAGGACATTTCTTGATAATCCACTTTATGATTGAATAAAGGCGATCATTGTAATTGCATGTAAACCTTTCTTTCAACAAATTATTTCAACTATCATATGCTTTAAATTCATAAGTGGTGTATGTGTTTTTCATTTCAGTTATCCCCTTGATTAAATTGTTATGTTTAAATACAATGGGAGTGTACTAACCCATCAGATTAGGAGAGTGCTGGTGACACTCTTCCTAATCACCCAAACCACGCTATGCACAGTATGCTTAAAGCTGGTATAACTACGATCAATCCCCCAAATACAACCTGACAGAACCGTTCATTATGTAAATCCGTCTTATTCATCGTCTTCCACTTCTACTACAGTTGCTTTTTCATCTATGCAAAACACATTGTCAGTGACAGTTGGAATAACTGTTTTACCTCCCCCCCATATCCAACATGATATGAGGGAAATTAACACCCATCTCTCCTGCTTCTACTAACGCTGCTATTCCGTCTTTCCGATCATTCGCATCAAGTTCAACACAAACCGGTATTGTCATATCTGTGAAGATTCTGAGACGCTTTTTAGGTTTCCCATCGTCGTATGTTTCAATGAAGTTGTTTTCCTCTTCGAACATTTTCCCTTTAAAATAGTTGAAATGATTCGTCATTTCCTCGATACGCTGTTCGTTTGTGATTGCCCCTAAGCTTGCTACGTTAGTTCCTACAGTGTGACGGTTAATTTGCATTGTCGTTATCCCCTTTAGTAAGTATTGTTTTTATCAAGAATCTGATAGCCTTCCAGTGTAACAAGCTCCCTATTGTCAATGAGAGCATCCCATAATCGTGTACTGAGCAACTTATCAATTACTGCATTGGTTAAGCTTCTGAGGTTTTTGTATTTGATGTCTTCCGCCAAGAATACTGAATGGATACTGTCGTATTTTCCATCCTTCCTTTTAAGGACTTGATACAGATGTACTTGACCATCTTCGCCAGAAATGGCGAATTGCTTGTAAAACAACATTGCTGGTAAGTCACCCAAATCACTTCTACGAATGGTTATTCGCTTCAATTCAAGGCCTCCTCATTGTCTCAGTGCAATTTTGAATTGTTGGTCAATGTAATCTTCAAGCTTGAATTCACCTAAAAAGGTTCTCTTTTTGATTACAACTTGCCCTGAGGGCTTAGTTTCTTTTTCAGCTGTTGATTTCAAATTGTTGCTCCTTACGTCCAATTTATTTTATCATCACTTCAACTTCTTGAATTAAGATTACAACTTATGCGATTTTAAGTCAACACTTTCTTGCAATTTTATTAAGACTTTTTATTCTTCACGTTCAATATGTGTTATAATTACTTCAAGAAATTGAATTATAAACAGGTGATCTTGAAATATGAAACCATTAAAATTAAGTTATAAACCATTAAAGGTGACATTGATATTGAAGGACAAAACGAATTTGGATTTAAAACAGAACTTGAGTCTAGCTCCTGGAACAATGGCCAAATTAAACAAAGATGAGTATGTAGCGCTTTCTGTAATTCACAAGATCTGCGAGTACCTTGATTGTCCAATTCAGGAAGTTGTAGAGTTTGTAGAGGATGACCCTAAAGAGTCTTAAGCAAAAGTATTGCTTTTATTTTTTTAAAATTCGTTAAACAAAACCATTGAAATATTCGTTGGTAACAAATTTCGGACAATCAAAAGTATTGCAATTGCTGTTATACTGTACGGAGAGGTGAACGGGATGGAAGATAAAATTTTACAAGCAATATACGAACTTTCAAGAGAAGTGAAAAGCATTAAGTCTGAGCTAAATGATTTTAGAGAAGAAACAAAGAAGGAATTTAATCAGATTAACGTTAAGTTAGACCGCCTGGAAGAGAATCAGCCAAAAGATATTGCGGCTCACCTTAAACATATACAGAACGTAGATAATAAGACAGAGCTATTGAATAAGCGATTATTTGATGTTGAAAGTCGATTAAAAAACTGATTTAAAATAGGTCACACTTTAGATTAGTCATCGAAATTGTAATGGATGAGAATAAGAAGAGAGGAACAGTTAATAATTCTCATCTGATAATATATATTCCTATTTATTATGTGCTTAATTTAATGTTATTTTAAGGTTGTAGGACTTTAATCCCCTCTTTTTTAATGTTAGTATTCAATTGTAAAAATAAAGGGGGAATGGTAAAAATGAAAAAAGTTGTCAAGATAATCATTGCTTTAGGTTTTGTGCTAACTCTATTGGTTTCTGGGACATTTACCGAAACAAAAAAGGCTGAAGCTTGTTATCCAGCTTATAAATGTATGTCGAAATCTACTCTTCCCAAAAACTACAAACTGTATTATAAAAATCCGGACAGACGAGCTGGTTCTTATGCAGGAGGTATTGTAATTGCTGGGGTAGGTTTCTTTGGTGGGACACCAGGAGCTGTAGCATCTTTTTTAGGTGGAGCTGCATATAGTTATAGGGAGATGTATCATGGAAATCTGTCGTTCAAAACATACATCAAAAGAAGCCCGAAATCCAACAAGAAATTCAGAATTAAAACAGTTTATTATGAACGAACGAACTATAAAGGGAAGCAAACTGTCAGAGTTAGAGATGAAAATTAATTAACTTTAAAGGGGCGATTCGTATGAATCTGTATAAGGGTTTAAATATATTTTTCGTTCTGATATTTATAGTTGCTATTCTAGTAGGGAGAATAGCACTTGATAAAGATAAGGGGATAATGTTGATCTTTGTCAGTGCAATTGTACTTATTATAGCATCAGTTTTGAATTTTATTTTAAATCGACGTCCCTATAAAAAATAATTTAATCACACAAAAAGAGCAGATTAATTAATCCTGCTCTTTTTTATTAACCTTTAAATTATTACACTAATATATACTTCCTTTAAAATAGTTTGTAAATCAAAAAAGACCCCCTCACAGTTATTTGTGAGGGGTCTATTTATTGTGTGGTCTATTTTCAGATTAGACTCAAATGTCCGAAAGAAAAAGCCCTATCCGGTTAAGGATAGAGCTGTTTTATTCTTGTATTGTTGTTAATACTCCATTATCGAAATATAGGTATCTGCTGCCGTAAACCCATTGTTCGTTTATTCCTGATGCTGTCGTTGTCTTATTAATAGACATAGGTCTGCCCCAATCTTTAAGTTGGATAACTTCCTGCTTGGTCATGCCAATAGCAATTTTCTTTTCTTGATATTCTTCATCTTCAGACTGTTGTTCATCATTTTCGCTGTATGTAACTTCTCTTCTTTGGAAACCAGTTGATTCAGGATTATCATCTACACGATCTTTTATTAGTAAAGTGTTTTCTTCAGGGGTATTTAATGGATCATAAGCAACTTCATAACTGACTGCTTTATCATTTTTATCCGGCAAAATATAGATACGACTGATTGAGCAAACCTTATCTTTTCCACAGTTTATTTTATTAAAATTAGAGTTTTTTTGAGCTACTTCCATTGCTTCACCCACTGTAAGCAACTTTTCTTTATCTGATAGCGATGTAAAAGATGGTTTAGCTGCTAAAGATAAGTCGTATACTTTATCATTGGATTTATCGGTTTTAGACATCCACACTTGATTAAAGTTTTTCTTGACTCCCTTATCATTTCCCACTTTCTCGGCAATTGAGTCTAAATTACTGGTGTCTAATCTGTTTATGTACATCGGAATTGTTATAGCTAGAATAATACCAACTGCCACAACACTAAGTGTTGATATTAGAAGTATGATTTTCTTTTTTGACAAATTAACCTCCCCTTCCCATCTTTACTTATTATCGGTTATTTCACTCACTATTCCAACAAAAAACAGACGTATCCAATAAGGATACGCCTGTTTAATGTACATGCCTATATGCTTCCCAGATGTACTTTGTATTTAATTTATTCCCTCTTTGATTGCCGTCTGAGCCTGCTATAAACCCAAGTTCGTTTATAATTCCATATGTAGAGTTTCCTCCAACCAGGTATATTCCCATTTCATTTACCTGATACGTATAACCTCCTGTCTCATCAATTAATAACATGGAATCATTAGAAGACACTGGCCACACTTTCACATGTGTTGGAGTAAAAGGCAGTGATATTTGCTTACTAATTGTTCCATCACCAACATATGTCCCTCTAGCCAACTGAGGAACATCCGAGGATAGCGCGTATTCTGAGTGTGGTTTACCACCAAGAAACTCAGCGTTCCCATCTATAGAACCTGTAATGATTCCTTGGTCATTACGTACAGGTATTGAATTAGGCGTGGACAGTGTTGAAGCCGTGTAACCATTTAATGAATCAGCCGAGCCCGCAGAAGACACAATCCACTCTTCACCATTGAAAAGCTCTTGTTTATTAGTCTTTGGATCGATCCAAATCGTTGCCGCTTCTGGAGTTTCAGGCTTCGCTACTGATGATATAGTATACAAATTGTTTACTTTTCCATTAAGGTTTCCACTCACCTCTACAGTAGAAGAAGGGAGGTAGGGGTTTTCGTTTGGGTGAAGGGATTTTACGATGTCAGATCCAATGAATTGAGTTATCTCTATATCTGCATCAACTCTTCGATAGGCTTGAATACCAATGGTGTAGTATTTATTAGAGGGCAACCCTGTGAACGCTGCAGCTCGTTTGTCATACTTTACATTCTTCAGGTCTTCACTGGCCATCTTTGAACCGAAAACATATTCATCCTTATCGTTGCTAGAATATAGATACAATTCAAATCCATCAATATTATACTTGTCTTCATTAGAAGTTGGATAATCCCATTCTATTGTGATATCTACTGATCCATCATCATTGTTTGTATGAGATATAGCTGTGCCGTCTCTTTTAATAATTGGAGGGTTAGGTTTTACAGCTATTCTGTCATTCCTAATATTGAAATTTTCAGTTGCATTCTCCCAGTCAATTTTTCTTTTGTTATAATCCGTGTTTGTTTTTATAGATGTATACATCATATTACTGATGGTTTCAAAATCGCTTTTAATCTTCTTTCCATTTGATATTGTTACATCCATTGTCTTTTGAGCAAAATCAAAATTAAATGTAACAAGTCGAGCTTTCACATCAGTCTTCAGTTCTTCTGATCTGATTCTAACAGTATCGCCAAGTGAACACCTATCCCAGTTATGAGATTCAGAAAGACAATTGAAAAAGTTAACTACATCTAAGGTAATGTTAATTGGTGGCGCATTTCTCTTTTCCATCTCCTCTATGCTCTTTTCATAAAGTTCAGTTTCATCAAATAGGCTATCATTCGACCATTCTCCTTCCAGAATAAAAACTGAAAGTTCTTCTTTAAGATCGTCTGTAATATATTTTTCAAATTTAAGCGTTTCTTTAAGCTCAGAAATGGAATTTTGGATTGTTTCCTTATCTTTATCTAAGATAGCGATCTGATTAATCTTGGCATCAAGTTCCTGAATTTTCATTTGTAATTGGGCTTTTAATTCTTTAGTGTCATCCCCTGCTTTTTTAGCTACTTCAATATGGTCTAATATCTTTTGTTTTTCTAGTTCCAGTGTGTACTGTTCATTTTTAAGCATTGTTTTCTTTTCTTCGACTTGTTTTTGCTGTTCAAGTAACAGGTGAAATTAGTTCAATAAAGATGCTAAGGAACATGTTATCAGTGCATTAAAAGAAGGTTACGAAAAAAGCAATACCGGATGGGGAGAGCGCCCTAGCTGGTAAAAATAAAAAGGAGAACGATTAATGGCATCAGTAAAAAAAGATAAGAGAAACGGCAATTGGTACTATGTGTTTGATATAGGGAAAGATGAGAACGGCAGACGGAAGCAGCGTAAACGAAGTGGGTTCAAGTTAAAGAAAGATGCAGAAGAAGCATTAAGAGAAGATCTCCAGTTATATCACTCTGGGGATCTTCTTAAAGATAATGATTCAACCTTCAAGGAATTGGTTGAGTATTGGCTTAACATCAAAACTCCAGATGTAAGCAACCAAACTCTAAAGGTTTATCATTATAATTTGAAAAATCATATACTCCCCGCCTTTGGAAGCATGAAACTAAGCGATATAACAACTCAAAAGGTACAAGCATTTATAACAAGGTTAGTTAATGCTGGCTTATCGGCTGCCACAATAAAGAAGATATATCACGTACTCAACAATGTAATGAAAACAGCTGTCCAAGATGAGTTTATTAAAAAGAACCCAGTTGAAAAAGTTAGGAAGCCATCAGTTAAGCGTAAAGAAGTTGAAGTTTGGTCAGCGGAACAGATGTCTTTATTCCTGGATCACACTAAAAACAGTCGTTACTATATCGCATTTTGGTTAGCGATTTCTTTCGGGCTTAGACAAGGTGAAATTTTAGGCTTGCGTTTCAAGGATATAGACTTCAATAATGGCGTTTTGAGAATTGTTCAAACACTAGAACACTCAGGTGGCCAAACAAAATACGGTGGAAAATCATCGACAAGCACACGCACCATCGACTTATCAGAGCATGATATCCATATACTGAAGAAACAAAGAAGTCGTGTACTGAAAGAGAAAAGTTTATGCGGAGGACTCTATACAGACCGAGATTTAGTTGTATGTACAGATACAGGGAATGCAATCAATCCAAGAAACCTTTTAAGACAGTTCAAAGCTTATTTAAAGCAGCTTGATTTACCTGATATCCCATTCCATAACCTTAGACACTCTCATGCATCCTTACTGTTAACAAAGTTTCATCCTAAAGTCGTTCAAGAAAGGTTAGGGCATAAAGAATCTTACGCTTAACACCTATTCGCATTTAATGCCAAACATGCAAAAGGATGCTTCCACATTTATCAGTGGCATCTTACAAGGCAAACAAAAAGAGGAATCACATTAAATTGTGACTCCTCTTTTTTTTGACTCCAGTGTGACACGAGTAAGTGTCCAACACGCTGAAAACCTTGATGATTCCGACTGGGCTCGAACCAGCGACCTCTACCCTGTCAAGGTAGCGCTCTCCCAGCTGAGCTACGGAATCATGATATGTATGTGTTGCTGGGTATGTTGTTGTCTCTCTGACACTTATAATTATATATCCTGATTTCTCATTCGTCAACACTTTTTTTATCTAAAATAAAAAAAGGGCGCGTCACAAAATTGACGGCGCCCTTTTCGTTTATGATCTCACTTGGGCAGGGGTTATTTTTTTCAATGCCTGTTCGAAGTCCCGCTCTAAATCTTCGGCGTTTTCGACTCCGACGCTCAGGCGCAGAAGGCCGTCTGTAATGCCGCGTTTCTCCCTCTCTGCTTTCGGCATGGCGGCATGCGACATGGCTGCAGGGTATGAGAGAATGGATTCGACGGCGCCGAGGCTGACGGCAAATACCGGAAGCGATACGTTTTCGACCAGCTTTTTGACGGCTTCTTTGCTTTCCAATTCAAAGGACAGGACGGCGCCCGCTCCGCTCGCTTGACGTTTATGGGTATCGGCTCCCGGGTGTCCGGCAAGGCCGGGATAGTAAACGTTTTTGACGGCGGGATGCCCGTCAAAATAGGCAGCCAGCCGCTCAGCCGTCCGGCTCGCTTTTTCCAGTCTGACCTGCAATGTTTTTAAGCCTCTCAATACGAGCCAGCAGTCCTGAACGCCGAGCACCGCTCCAAATGAATTTTGCAGCTTATACAGCTGATTGCCGAGCTCTTCATCTTTTACGGCGGCAAGGCCTGACAGCACGTCGCTGTGGCCGCTTAAAAATTTCGTCGCACTGTGAAGCACGATATCTACGCCGAGATCAAGCGGCCGCTGCAGAGCAGGCGTCATAAAAGTATTGTCAAGGTATGTCAGACAGCCGTGATCCTTTGCCAATTTGACGACGCCCTTAATATCCGTGATGCCGAGCGTCGGGTTTGACGGCGTTTCCATATAAATGGCTTTCGTGTTCGGCCGGATGGCGCGGGCGACCGCTTCTGTGTCCGTCATATCGACAAAGGTGTGTTCGATTCCGAAACGGGACAGAACCTCAGTCACCATGCGGAATGTTCCGCCGTACACATCCTCCGTGACGAGAACATGGTCGCCTTGGGATAAGAGCAGAAACGCCGTCGAAATCGCCGCCATTCCTGAGCTGAAAGCAAAACCTCTCGTTCCGCCTTCAAGACCTGCGATCGTTTCTTCAAGCGCTGCTCTTGTCGGTGTGCCTGAGCGGCTGTAGTCATATGTCCCGAATTCTTCAAATGAAGACTGATGGAATGTGGAAGCATGCTGGATCGGGACGCTGACGGCTCCGGTGGCTCCGTCTGTTTTAAATGGATTGTGCACGAGCTGGGTTTCCAGCGTCCAATTGTGATTACTCATATGACACGGCCCCCTCTTTTACTTGCTGTAATGCCTGCTTTACATCCCGCTTCAAATCCTCTGCATGTTCAATGCCCACTGAAAATCTCAGCAGACGGTTGCAGACGCCGTTTGCGATACGGATGTCTTCCGGAATGTCCATGTGCGTCTGTGTCGCGGGGTATGTAATAAAGCTTTCCACCCCGCCGAGACTTTCTGCGAAACAGATCGTTTTCAGCGCCTTTAAAAACGGATTGATCCATTCCTCTTTTTGCAGCCGGAAAGACAGCATCCCGCCTTTTCCGGGATATAACACGTCGGCGATTTCTTCTTCCTGTTCTAAAAATTCCGCAAGTTCACGGGCGTTTTCTTCATGACGGCGCATTCTGAGTCCGAGTGTTTTCATCCCTCTCATTAAAAGCCACGAATCAAACGGCGGGAGAACGGCTCCGATCGCATTTTGGTGATTAAACATGATCTCGCCGAGCTCTTCATCCTTTACGACAGCAAGACCGGCAAGGAGATCATTGTGCCCCGCTAAATATTTTGTGGCGCTGTGAATGACGATGTCCGCTCCCAGTTCAAGCGGGCGCTGGAGCACCGGGGTATAAAACGTATTATCCACAATTAAAAGCAGGCCGGCTTCTTTCGTAATCCGGGCGATTTTTTCAATGTCCGCCTCCTGCATTAACGGGTTTGTCGGTGTTTCAACAAATACCGCTTTCGTGTTTTCCGTTATTTTGGAGCGTAAACAGTCTTCATCGCTGAAATCATCGTAAATAAAGCTTAAGCCGTATTTTCTCCATTCGTTTTCAAACAAACGGTACGTGCCTCCGTATAAATCGGAGGATACAATCAATTCATCCCCGCTTTTAAATAAAGCCATAATCGTTTGAATGGCTGCCATTCCCGAGCTGAAGGCAAAGCCTCTCGCACCGTTTTCCAACACGGCGATAGCGTCTTCAACGAGCTGGCGTGTCGGGTTTTTCGTGCGCACGTAGTCAAAACCTGTAGATTCTCCTATTCCTCTATGGCGGTAAGCGGTGGACAGATAAATCGGCGGACTGACCGTTCCCGTTGCTTCTTCGCTTCTATTTCCGATTTGGGCTAATTTTGTATCAACATGCTGCGTCATCAGTAAGCACCATCCTTTTTCAAAAATAAAAAAGCCCCCTCTTCATAAGAAGAAGGAGCTTTTCTCTTCCTCTTATCTTCCAAGCATGTGAATCGCTTGCTGGATTTAGCACCTTGGCACTTTGCCTTCCCGCGGCAAAGCAAACCGGTTGCTGAGGTTTCAAAGGGCCAGTCCCTCCACCTCTCGTGATAAGAATATTGTTTTGTATTTTCTGATTGTTCTATATTAACGCACTATAAAATGAATTTCAATAACTTTTTATTTATCTGAACTCTCGCAAGAAGTGCATCTGAAGAAAGAAATTTCTAATAATTCATGGTACAATAGGAAAAAACCATCAAGACAAGAAGCGGCCTGGAGGAATGCGAAGTGGCATCAAAAAACGGAATCATTCATGAGAAAAAACTTTTCTCCCATGAGCTTGAAGAGGAAATGACCGTTTTGGTCTACCTGCCCGCCACCTTCTCCCCCCTGTATAAATATCATACGGTCATCGCTCAGGACGGCCATGATTATTTCAGATTAGGGAGAATCGGGCGGCAGGCGGAAGAGCTTATGTCAAAAGGGGAAATTGACCGCTGCATCATTATCGGCGTCCCTTATAAAAATGTGCGGGAGCGAAGAAACACATACCATCCAGAAGGGTCTAAGTTCGCCTCATATAAGCGATTCATCGCAAATGAGCTCGTTCCTTTTATCGACAAAGAATACCCGACTTATCAAGTCGGATACGGCCGCACCATGATCGGGGATTCCCTCGGCGGAACCGTTTCGCTCATGACGGCGATTGACTATCCGAACATGTTTGGAAACGTCATCATGCAGTCTCCGTATGTTGACGGGCACGTGCTGGATGCCGTCCGGCAGTCGGAGGATCTCAAACAGATTTCCGTTTATCATCAAATCGGAGAAAAAGAAACCGGCGTTCACACGACAGACGGCCAGGTTCTTGATTTCACCGCGCCGAACGAAGAGCTCAAACAGCTGCTGGAAAGCAAACAGTCTGAATACACGTATGAAACCTTCGACGGGGATCATAAATGGACCTACTGGCAGCCGCTCATCACGCCGGCGCTGAAAAAAATGCTGTAACCATTCATTTAAGGAGGGAACTTTCATGAAATACGGTATTGTTTTATTTCCATCAAAAAAATTACAGGATCTCGCAAATTCGTACCGGAAACGCTACGACCCGAGCTACGCGCTCATTCCGCCGCATCTGACGCTAAGAGATCCGTTTGAAGCGACAGAACAGGAAATCGAGCAGGTCGTATCACAGCTGAGACAGACGGCGAAAGAATCGCATCCGCTCGTTCTGAAAATCACAAAATACAGCTCGTTTTCTCCTGTGAATAATGTGATATATATGAAAGCAGAGCCGACGGAGGAATTAAAATCTCTGAGTGAGAAATGCTACTCAGGAGCATTATCCGGCGAGCCGGAATACAGCTTCGTTCCGCATGTCACGGTCGGCCAGAAGCTGTCGTCAGATGAACATTCCGACGTACTCGGACAGCTGAAAATGCTGGACATTTCCCACGAAGAAGTCATCGACCGTTTTCACTTGCTCTATCAGCTGGATAACGGCTCATGGACTGTGTACGAAACATTTTTATTAGGCGGAGGAGAATAACTGTTTGGAATCCATCATCGCAAAAACTGAAAAACAGCTGAACGACGCTTTTTTCGTCAGAAAAGAGGTCTTTGTTAAAGAACAGCACGTTCCGGAAGAAGAAGAGATTGATCAATTCGAAGACACGTCAGAGCATATAGTCATATATGACGGCGGCCAGCCGGTCGGAGCCGGCAGATGGCGCTTGAAAGACGGGCATGGAAAATTAGAGCGCATCTGCGTGATGAAAAGCCATCGTTCTTTAGGCGTCGGAGCCATCATTATGCAGGCGCTTGAAAAAGCGGCGGCAGCCAAAGGCGCCGACAGCTTTATCTTACATGCGCAGACGCAGGCGGTTCCGTTTTACGAAAAACAAGGATACCGCGTCACATCCGGCGAAGAATTTCTCGATGCGGGCATCCCCCATCTGGAAATGATAAAGGAACACAAACGATAAAATCAAAAGCACTCCTGTTATATGGCAGGAGTGCTTTTTTATGAAAATAAAACTATTTCATGAATTTTATTGAATTTTATGGAAGATCAATGTATGTTTAGTATACGAAGTATTACAATTCATACAAAAAATACAATTCATTTTTCGGAGGGATAAACATGACGGCACCAAAAGGAAAACACATTTTCGGGACTGTTAAAGTGGGCACAAAAGGACAGATTGTCATTCCTAAAGAAGCAAGAGATGTTTTTGATATAAATCCGGGGGATTCACTGCTTATGCTCGGGGATGACCAGCAAGGTATCGCACTTGTTAAACAAGAACTCTTTTTCGAGTTTGCAAAAGATATTTTAAACGCTAAGCAAATCGACGCAGATAGCGAGGATGAGTAAATGCACGCGATTGAGCTGAAGCAATTAACGAAACATTATAAAGAAACCGCCGCCGTTGACCGTCTTGAGTTCTCAGTTGAGAAAGGGGAATTTTTCGCTTTACTCGGTGAGAACGGAGCCGGAAAAACGACATTAATCAGTATGCTTTGCGGACTCCTTTCTCCGGATGACGGTGATGCATCAGTGCTTGGACACAGTATTTTGACTGATTTGGATAAAATAAAACCGAAATTGAATATGTCCCCGCAGGAAACAGCCATCGCTCCTCATCTAACCGTACGGGAAAACTTAGAGTTTATAGCCGGAGTCTACGGAATTCCGAAAAAAGAAGCAAAAAAAAGAACAGATGAGATGCTCGAATTGTTTCAATTAAAAGAGAAAGAAAGAGCAAAAACCAAAACATTATCAGGAGGAATGCAGCGCCGTCTCAGCATTGCAATGGGAATGATCACCAAGCCGGATATTTATTTCTTAGATGAGCCGACATTAGGGCTGGACGTCCGTTCACGCCGCGAGTTGTGGAAAAATCTTGAGGCATTAAAGGGTGACATGACGATTATTTTAACCACACACTATTTAGAAGAGGCTGAAGCCCTGGCAGATCGTATTTGCATTTTAGAAAATGGGACTTTAAAAGCACTGGGTACGGCGGAGGCTCTGAAAAAGCAAACTCATTCAGCCACATTTGAAGATGCCTTTTTAGCGATTTGTGACGGGGAGGCGGGTCTTTATGCTTGATTTCGCCATTCGCAACCGCAAAGAAATTTTTCGTGACCCCCTATCTATTATTCTTGGAATCGCACTGCCTGTTATTCTATTGTTTCTGTTTACGGCGATTGAAAAAAATGCGCCGCTTGATACCTTTAAAATTCAGCACTTAGCACCCGGACTCATTGTTTTCGGTTTTGCTTTCCTTACAATGTTCTCTGCATTGCTGATCGCAAAAGACAAACAGACCGCCCTTTTGACCCGTTTGTTTGCTTCTCCTTTAAAAACAGCCGATTATGTCATCGGTTATGCACTGCCGATGCTGCCGTTAGCCATTTTACAGATCGTCATTTGTTTTATCGCAGCAGCGGCTGCCGGTTTATCCGCCGAGTGGATGAATCTTCTCGCAGGTATCGCTGTCTTGCTGCCGATTGCGATGATGTCCGTTTTCTTCGGTTTATGTTTAGGGGCTGTGTTTACGGACAAACAAATTTCAGGTATCGGAACGATTTATATTACACTCGTGCAATTTCTGGGCGGGGCTTGGATGGAGGTGAGCCTGCTCGGTGACACATTCAAACATATCGCTTATGCCTTACCGTTTGTTCACTCGATCGAGCTGGCCCAGGAAGTCATAACCGGAGATTATTCTTCCTTTCATCAGCATATTTGGCCGATAGCGGGATATACCGTTTTGGCGCTTGCACTTGCTTTCCTCAGTTTTATGAAAATCAGGAAGAGATAAAAAAAGCCGGCACTCCGTAATGGGAGCGCCGGTCTTCTTTATTACGTTTCTTTCAGAAGGCTTATCGTATGCGGCAGCAGACGGTCATCCCCCGGACTGCCATGCCCCGGAACGACAATGCTGATGTCCTGATATCTTTTCATGACTTTGCGGACGGCGCGCGGCCACTGATCCGGATAAAAGCCGGGAGTAGGCACGATTTCCTTTGTTTCTAAAGCCTTGATTAAGCAACCGCCGAATAAGAGCTTATCCTCAGGCAGCCAGACGGTCATATTGTCTTCCGTATGCCCTTTTCCCGGATAAAACGTTTCAATTTTCATATCGCCAAACTGCAGCTTTGTCACGTTTTTCAGATCTCCGAGCGGCCGGTCATATCCCTGCTGTCGGGCGAAGTCGGCGGTCAGCTTCGTGCTGTGCACCTTTACACCGTATTTGTACAGGGTGTTCAGACCGCCGATACGATCATCATGGGCGTGTGTCACAATGGCATCGGTCATCCTTTTGCCGGGAAACCGCTTTTTTATTTGTGTCATTAATTGCTCTGTGAGACTGTCATTCCACGGAGTATCAATCAGTACGATTCCTTTGGAAGTCTCAAGAAGCAATCCGTTCGCAGGGACGGGACTTCCGTCTGCCGTACCGATGCTTGTATGCATCCAGACATGCGGCGCCAGCTGTGTGAGAGTGACACCTTTTGCTGCGGAGCCCTCCGCCGCGTCTGCCGGTTTCATTCCGGGAGTAAAGAGGCCGAAAAGAAATAACCCCGCAATTAATAATGAAAGCTTTCTCAAATTGAATCATTCCTTTCCGCATCTTTCATATATACGACTCAAAAAAACCCGGATATATCCGGGCTTTTTCACACGTATTGATTTATTAACCGGCCTTTTCCCATGATTTGCGGCAGACGGGAAAGAGAGCGCTTACGTTTTTCCTCATGTACTTTCTTTTCTGCGGCTGCGGTGTTTTCCTGGCGGCGCTCCACCTCTCTGTACACCCTGTCATTGGCGAGGGCGGCCGCTTTCGTAATGCCGGCGTAATCAGGCTTATAACCCGCTGCCCGGTTTGCGTATTGAGAATACTGCTGGTTTTGAATCCGTCCTGCATAAATCATATGTACCCCTCCCCTTCGCTTTTTATTTCCCTTAATCTTACTTTTTGAAACGCGGTTCTTTTGTTATGATATTCTTTGTCTATCAAATGGATGAACACCTTTTAATGGGAGGACCCCTTTTTGAAATGCGCCCGACTGAATAACCGAACGATACATTTACATACATATTCAAGAGAACATTACCAATTCCTTTTTGAAGAAGCCCAAAAAGGGAATATTTTTTGCGCACATTGTGACCAGCCCGTCTTGATGCGGCTTTCGATTTTAGAGCAGCCGGCATTTTATCACCGGCAAAAGGGAGACTTCACCGCCTGTGAAAAAGCATGCGCGGCCAAGGAACCACTAGCGGAGAAAGAAACAGAAGAGTATAAGGAAGCCGGCATGTTCCGCCTGCCGAAAGGAAAAGCGATTTCAGAGAATCCGAAACCGATCGTCTCAGAATGGAAAAGCCCGAAAAAAGTGCCTGCGACCGAACCGTTTTCACCAACATCCGAGGCGGCTGATACATCTTTGTTCCCCGGCATCGGCCTGAACCGTGAACAGATGAAGGCAGTTACTGAAACGGACGGGCCTTTATTAGTGCTTGCCGGAGCGGGAAGCGGAAAAACAAGGGTGCTGACAGCACGCGCCGCCCATATGATTGAACACCTCGGCATTTCACCTGAGAATATGCTGCTTGTGACCTTTACGACAAAAGCCGTCGCCGAAATGAAAGAGCGGATGGCAAATGAGTACGGTCTGGCAGCCGGAAAAGTCTCCCGTCTCGTGACAGGAACATTCCACAGCTTTTTCTATAAAATACTCTATCACTATGATTCTTCAAAATGGAACGGCAGCCAGCTTTTAAAAATGGAGTGGCAAAAAGAGCAATATGTGAAAAAGGCGCTCTATGAAGAACATTTGGATGAAAAAGAGTTTCCCGTCGACCAGGCGCTTCAGCTTATCGGCTGCTGGAAAAACACGTATCTCCCCCATGAGACCATTCCGCTTGCGGACGACTGGGAGAAAAAAGTGTACAGGCTCTACGAACATTACGAACGGCAGAAGCGGGAAAAACGGCAATTTGATTTTGATGACATGGCCCAAGGCTGTTATGAACTGTTTCAAAGCCGGCCTGATATTCTCGCGCAGTACCAAAACAGATTTTCTCATATTTTGATTGATGAATTTCAAGATATCAATCCTGTCCAGTACAACATTATGCAAATGATCGCAAGCCCAGGGAATAACCTGTGCTGCGTGGGTGATGACGACCAATCCATTTATGCGTTCCGCGGCAGCAGCCCGTCTTTCATTCTTGATTTTCAAAAGGATTATCCGGGAGCAAAGACCATTTACTTAACGGCAAATTACCGATCGCCGCATCCGATCGTCTCAAGCGCTCATGCCGTCGTAAAGAAAAATAAAAAACGGTATGAAAAAACACTTTCTGCCGTCAAAGACGGCGTTCACAATCCCGTGATATTTTATCCTTACGATGAAGAAGAAGAAGCGACCATGATCGTTTCGGATATGAAAGAGAAGATTCAAAACGGGGCGAGCCCTGACGATTTTGCCGTGCTTTACCGGACAAACAGCGCCGGACGGGCCATTTATGAAAGACTGCACCAATCATCGATTCCTTACCATGCCGACAGGGGCGTGCAGACGTTCTACAGCCGCAGAATCGTGCGCCAGATCCTCGCCTACTTATATGCGAGTCAGAATGAAGATGATCCGGATGCGGTGAAAGACCTGCTGCCCGCCTTATTTTTAAAGCAATCCGCCCTGCAAACGTTAAAGGCGCTGTCAATCACGGAAGATTGCACGATGATTAAGGCACTGACGAAACTGCCTGATCTGAAGCCTTTTCAAATAGGGAAGATCAAGCAGATCGTTCCGTTTTTCGCAAGCATCCGGACAATGAAGCCGGTTGAAGCCATCACCTTTGCAGAAAGCAAAATGGGTTTTTCCGAGTATTTAAAAAAACGGGGCAATGAGGGAAACAAACTGGAAAAAGGCTCTGATGATCTCAGGGATGTCAAAGTGGCCGCCAAAAAATTCAAAACCATTCCCGATTTTCTTGCGCATGTCGATCATATGCGCGCCGCTGAGAATCTGAAAACCGATGAAAACGGCGTCGAACTGCTGACCATTCACCGCTCTAAAGGTCTTGAATTCAATACGGTCTATATTTTAGGCGCGGCTGACGGCTCTATCCCCCATGACTTCGCGCTTGAGACGGCGAGACAGGGCGATCCCGCTCCGCTCGAAGAAGAAAGACGGCTTCTGTATGTCGCAATGACAAGGGCCATGCAGCATTTATATGTATCTTGTCCCGCGTACAGGCGGGGAAAAACAGCGCGCAGCTCAAGATTTCTCGAGCCCCTTCTTCGGACGGACAGACGGAGCGCACTCAGGATATAAAGAACCCGGCAGATCACTGCCGGGTTCTTCTCACATAAAAAGGCCTTTTTAGCAAGGCCGGCTGACGCCTATTTATTGTTCAGCATTTTAGAAATGGTGCCAAAATCAAGTTTCTCTTTACCGCTTGTAATAGATTGAACGATTTTATCTTCCAATTCTTTCGGAACACGCTTGTTAGCCAGCTGGGACACCTTCTGAATGACGCCTCTCACCGTGTTTTCATCTTTGAAATTGGCATTTTGCAATGATCCTGCAAGGTTCATGACATCCTTCATGCTGACGCCTGTTTTCTTCTCAATATTTTTGAAAAATTGATTATCCATGGTGTGCCTCCTTTTGTGGAGTAATACGATATTGTATGAATAAAGAGCGGAACATGTGCCCGTAAGACAAGGAAAAAATTCCGAGTGCCCCGTCTCTATACTCCTTCATACATCAGGGAAGCACGGGACTGAACGGTCCCGCGCTTATCCAAGGTCTTGCTAAGGTTTAGCCAAAAAAGGATGCACCGACAATGATCAGAAGGATGAACAATACGACAACAAGAACAAATGTTGAGCCGTATCCGCCTCCGACATAGCCGCCGCCGTATCCGCCGCAGCCGCCATAACCGCCGTAGCCGCCGCCGAATCCGCCATATCCGAATCCCATATCTAAGCACCTCCTTTACTCTCTATACTCTATGTGAGCCGACTTGTTTGGCTTGGATAAATGCATAGGGCCGGTGCGGATTTCGTTCATTTTAGTGAGAATGCTCATTTTTCTTCAGTTTTGCTTCTGTTTCGGCGGCAAACACATCTATCCATTCCTCAAAGCGCGATCCCGCTTCATCAAACTCAGACAGCTGCTTTTCAATAGATAAGATATATTTGTCATGCTCCCGCTGGTTTTGATTGTGCCGGCGGTATTTACCGTTTATGAATGATTCAAATATATTCATAACATCCCCTCCTCCTATGATCTATGCCGAACAGAGGCCGGCGTTCGGCAAAAAACAAAAAAACCGGAAGCTCCGGTTTTTTAGAAAACGGCTATTTCGGTTTTTTCTTTTGGCCGCAGCCGCAGCCTTTTTTCTTAATTTTTTTTTCGTAAGGCTGATGCACAGTTGATTTGTATGGAGAATGTTGGGAAGGTTTGCTTGATTGATTCATGGTGATCCTTCCTTTCCTTATGTCATATATGCCAGTTTATGCCGAAAGTGACGGTAAGTTGCTGGTGGAACCGCCTTATTCCTGCAGAAGACGGGAAACCGCAGCTTCAATGATTCCGGCCGCGCCGGCTATGGCTAACAGCAAAATCAGCCATTGTGCGGCCCCGGGTATCACAATCTGCGCCGCAATTAGAAAGGCGGCACACCACACGCCCGTACACCAGTAGCAGCTGAGAAGTTCACCGATAAATGCCCTGATGCCTTTCCCTTTTATGACAATGTAGGTTTCTGTCGTGCCGTCGGGTGCGGTTTCTGTTTTTTCCTCGTGAAAAAGGCTCCGAAGCGGCGCCATAATGGTGTCAAATACGAAAAGCCTGGCCAGCCGGAAAACGGCAAACGATAACAGAATAAATGAAAGCCAATTGATAACCACCTGTTCACTCCTTTTCAAAACTTGACCTCTTTATACATATGCGAAAACCCTGATCTTCATGAATCGCACCTTGTCCGGTAAAAAAATAGGTGCGGTTTAGTTGTTTTTCTTATTCCGCTCGGCGTTTCATTTGCATTATATAAAGTATGAATGAGAAAGGAGTGAAGGTTATGTCGTTTGAAGAAAAAGTCGAAACACTGCAACCGCAAATATACGAACAATTATCCAACGAATTCGAGCAGACGATCGAAGTGATTGATTGCGAAAATGTCACAATAGATACAACACATATAACGGCCGCTCTTTCTATACAAGCCTCAGTTACTACGGCGATTATCCTTGCGACACAGCTCGCGATCGCAGATGAAGACACAGCCGACCAAATAGCAACCGAACTGCTGATCCTGGATGATTGCCAAATAAAAAAGAGGACCGTCATTCAAGTCCTGAACAGCCGCAATATTAAAATCACACTGACTGCAGACGATATTATGGCCTTTGTACAAATTTTGTTTCAATTATTAAATATACTTTTTGCTGAACTAGACATCCTTTAACCTTTCTTTTCAAATATTTAAATAGAGGTGAGAACAAATGGCAGATAACGAAAAATTAAAAAAAGAACTCGAAAATCTACCAGAAGTGGATCCGCTTTTAAAGGTGCTTGTCAGCAATGTCTTCAAAAAACACGGCGTGACAAAAGATAAAATGCGGGAAATACCTGATGAAGAAAAAGAAATGCTGATCGCATTAGTCAAAGACATGCAGGCAAAAACAGAAGCTTTTCTTGAAAGCCAGAAACAGAAAAAAGAGCAGGAAAAAGCGCAAGATCAGCAGACCAATCCGCAAACCCGCAGAGAACAATTAATCGAACAGCTCCGGCAAAGACGCCAAAATCCCGGTCAATAACTAAAAAATAGTGATTTTTATCAGGATAGATGCCTGAGTCAAAGTAAGGGGCCGGCTCATTTAATATTAGTAAAAGAAAAGGAGGAATAGATATGGAAAGCAGACCATACTCTTGGGTTGCACTTGATCCTGAATGCGAACATCCGCGAGAAGAAAAAGAAGAAAAAGAAGGCAGAAGATGCAGTGTTTGCTGTAACGGAAACGGATTCGGCGAAGATAATGCCTTCCTTGACCAAGACCTTGCTCAAGCGAATATCAACAAACAAGTTTCTGAAGAAGCGATTATTATCAGAGACTCTTGTGATATCAACGTAACGTCAACAGACGTTCAAGCAGTCGCTTCAGTCATGACAGCGATTAATGCAGCAGTCGTAACGGCCACTCTCACTTCAATCGCTGACGGAGTCATCGCTGAATTGGTCGCACAAGACTTATTGCAGCTAACAGCTAACAAACAAATCAACCGTCAAAAACTGCTCATCGAAAACTCCCGCGGCGTAAACGTGACAACAGTAGATGCCGATATCGCAGTATTGATCTCAACAGCGACAAATTTACTGATTGCTGTCTTAGTCATCACCCTTGTCCTCTAAAAAGAAAAAGCAGAGCTAAAAATGCTCTGCTTTTTCTTATTTTCTCCGCATATGATGAATATATAGACGTTCACCCACACCAAGTGAGGCTCGCGTACATATGTTGTTAAAGACAAAAGTCAAATACCCTAAAAGAAGGAGCTGAAATCCATGAGCTGCGGAAAACACCATGGCCGAGATGAAAGTTGTGTATGCGATGCAGTCGAGAAGATTTTAGCAGAACAAGAGGCTGTTGAAGAACAATGCCCGACTGGATGCTATACGAATCTTTTGAGCCCGACGATTGCAGGTAAAGACACCATTCCGTTTCTCGTATTTGATAAAAAAGGCGGATTGTTCTCCACATTCGGGAACGTCGGAGGATTTGCGGATGACAGCCAGTGCTTTGAGTCCATTTTCTTTCGTGTAGAAAGACTATGCGATTGCTGCGCAACGCTTTCAGTATTGCGCCCCGTAGATGTGCACGGCGACACCCTCAGCGTCTGCCATCCTTGTGATCCTGATTTCTTCGGTTTAGAAAAAACAGAATTTTGCATTGAAGTTGATCTGAGCTGCTTCAGCGCCATTCAGTGCCTTTCACCCGAGCTTGTTAACCGGCCTGCGCCGCACAAAGAGAAAAAGCATCACGGATAGTCATTGATTCGCATCTTTCCTAAAGAAGAATCCCCTTCCAACCTTCTATTACAGATGCAATCATCAGCCCGCCCGGACTTCCGGGCGGCTGACTCTCCGCTATCGTTTAAACCGGTACCATTTAAAACGTGAAGTCAGGAGGGATATTATGAGCAAGCATACAACATACTGTGTGCGTGAAGCGGTAGAAAATATTGAAGACCTGCAAAATGCGGTTGAAGAAGATTGCCCGACAGGCTGTTATTCTAAACTTTTATCTCCGGCTTATACATTAGGCGATACAGTGCCGTTCGCCATCTTCACCTCAAAATCGAAACCGTTCACCGCATTCGGAAACGTCGGCGAGCTGGATAACGGTCCGTGCTTTAATACCGTTTTTTTCAGAGTTGAAAGGGTCTGTGACGGCTGTGCCACATTAAGCCTGCTTATTGCTTTTGACGAGCATAAGCACATTCTTGATTTTACAGATAAAGACTCTCTCTGCGATGTATTCCGTTTAGAAAAAACGAACTATTGCGTTGAAGTCGATCTCCATAGCTTCTGCGCCATCAATTGCCTGAACCCGAGACTGATCAACCGCACACATTCTTAAATCAAAAAGCATAAAAATAAGCTGCCGGATGAAAGAATTCAGGCAGCTTTTTGTATGGTTAAAATCCAAGCGGATGCAGCGAGGTAATATCGTCTATTGCGAGTTCTGCCGGCGCTCCGTTGCTTGTCGTCCGCAGGAAGATCGCATTATTTTTTCTGCCGACGATTACGCCTCTGTAGGTTTTCCCGTTGGCTTCTATCAGACAAAGGGTCCGCGGCATATTATGCGGCAGCTTCGTTAAGAAATCAATTTTTTCAAGAATGGACATTCTGCTCATCGGCTTTTTCACGCGCTTTGGCGGAACCTTTTCCTCTGGGGCGGCATTGTGAACCGCTTCAGGCTCTTTTTTAGCGGCGTCGGGCTTGGCAGTGTCCTGCTCCGCTTGCGCCGGAACTTCTTGAACGGCTTCTTCTGCGCGGCTGTGCTGTTCAGGTACTTGCTTTTCTGGTTCGACAGCCACTGCTCCTTCAGGCTGAGTTTGACATTCTTCCTCCCGCTTTCCATGCATCGGCTCTTCTTCCGGCAGCTGAGGCGCTTTCCTTTTTTTGATTAATATGTCCTGCATTGATGATTGCGTGTCTGAATAATCCGCCTGAACAATATACATGAGCGGTTTTTTTTCCGCGTTTCTGTTTTGTTTTGACATCTTCATCCCTCCGATTCTGTCATGTTTTATTTATATGACGGAATGATTAAAATCAGAAGAAAGAAAAAAGCAATCCCTGAAAGGGACTGCTTGTTATTTAACGTGCGGTAATATGGAATCCTGAATCAACGTGAAGATTTTCGCCCGTGATGCCTCTTGACAGGTCACTGAACAAGAATGCAGCCGTGTCGCCCACTTCTTCAGGTGTTGTCGTGCGGCGCAGCGGCGCGCGCTCTTCAATTTCTTTCAGGATAGAGTTGAAATCACTGATTCCTTTTGCAGACAGCGTACGGATCGGTCCTGCTGAAATGCTGTTGACGCGGATGTTTTCTTTTCCTAAGTCAGCGGCTAAATATCTGACGCTCGCATCAAGAGACGCTTTTGCCACACCCATTACGTTATAGTTTGAAACGACGCGCTCTCCGCCGAGGTAAGTGAGTGTAACGATGCTTCCGCCTTCAGTCATAATCGGACGCGCCGCTTTTGCGACCGCTGTCAGAGAGTAAGAACTGATGTTATGCGCAAGCAGGAATCCTTCGCGGTTCGTATTTAAATATTCGCCGACAAGCTCTTCTTTGTTTGCGAACGCGATGCAGTGCGCGATGCCGTGAATCACGCCGACCTGCTCTTTAATGCTCGCAAAGCAAGTTTCGATCTCAGCGTCATTTGTCACATCACACGGAAGGATGATGGAATCATTTCTTTCTAATGTAGCCGCAAGGTCATGAACTGATTTTTCCAAGCGCTCTCCCGCGTAAGTGAAAATGAGGCGCGCTCCGGCTTCATGCAGCGAACGGGCGATTCCCCATGCGATACTGCGTTTATTGGCAACGCCCATCACAACGATGTTGCGGCCTTCAAGTGAGAAATTCATATGTATAAAGCCTCCTGTAATCGTCTTAAAGACATAGTTTTAGTACCTGATCTTAATTTTTATCATATCATAACCTTGTCCAGATTGAAAGCATGGGAAAAAGACCGCGGATGTTGAAGCGGTCTCTTTTTTATCTCGTCTGCAGACTGTTCCTTTTAAAGGCAAAATGATTGGTCGGGCCGTGTCCCTCTCCAATGCCAAGCGTATGTTCCACGGCTTCCCGCACAAAATTGACGGCTGTCTCAAACGCGGTCTGAATGTTTTTCCCCTTTGCCGTTTCCGCCGTCAGCGCGGCTGCGAACGTGCAGCCTGTTCCGTGGGTGTGTTTGGTGTCAATATAAGCGTGGCTGATTTGGGTAAAAGACGAACCGTCAAATAATAAATCAACGATCCTCCCCTGTTCAGGCTGGTGTCCGCCTTTTATGATGACATGCTTTGCACCAAGCTTGCAAAGGCGTTCGGCCGCTTTTTTCCGGTCCTCAAACGTGCGGATTTCCATTCCCGTCAATACCTCAGCTTCCGGAACATTCGGCGTCACCGCATAGCTGCGCGGAATTAACAGCTCTTTTAACGCGGCCTGAGATTCCTCACGCAGCAGGGAAGCACCTCCTTTGGCAATCATGACGGGGTCGGTGATGACATGATCAAGCCCGTACTGATCCGTTTTTTCCGCAATTTCCGCAATCATTTCCGCGCTCCACAGCATTCCCGTTTTTACAGCGTCAGGCCGCAAATCTTCCGCCACCGCGTCAATCTGGCTGCCCAGCGCTTCCCGGGTGAGCGGATAAATGCCGTGAACACCCAAAGTGTTCTGGGCGGTTACCGCTGTAATGGCTGACATCCCGAAAACGCCGAGCTCCTGAAAGGTTTTGAGATCCGCCTGTATACCGGCGCCGCCTCCTGAATCTGATCCGGCAATCGTCAATGCTTTGCATATGCTCATGATGTTTTTCTCTCCTTTCGCATTATCCGATCCATTTATGATAAAAGGATTTCGCTCTGCTGATATCACTTGTGCCGTGTATTAATGCTCTGCCGTCACGAAACAGTACCATCTTGAAATTGTCTGTGCAAAACGAAATTAAATACGGGTTGGCTGAAACATCAAGCCCTGTCCGTCTGAGCTGTCCCGCAAGTTTTTGCAGATCAACCTGCTCGGAGATCCCCGTTCTGATCTGCACCGTGTTCCGCCCGCACAGAACCGCCGCTTTTGTCTGATTTTCATAGGATAAAAACGGAAAATCGTTTGTGCCGCAGCTTGGGCAATCAGCCGACTTAAGACGGGCGACGTTTATTTCTGACCGTTCATTTTTCCATAAATCAAAGGAACGGAGAACATGCTCGATAGATCCGCCCGTTAACAGCTTCAGCGCATCTGCTGCCTGAAAAACGGCCGTCTGCAATACAGCCGGGCTGATGATTCCCGCCGTATCGCATGTCATACCGCCTAAAGGCAATGTTTCAAGCAGACAGTGAAGGCACGGCGTGACACCGGGAATGACGGTAAAAGAGAGCCCGTAGCTGCCGACACAGGCGCCGTACAGAAAGGGAATCCCTTTCTGTACAGCCGCATCATTCACAATCAGCCTCGTTTCAAAGTTGTCGGCGGCATCCACGATGAGGGAGGCATCACGAATCAATCCGGGTGCGTTTTCCGCAGTGACATCCATGACAAATCCCTCGACCTCTACATCACTATTTATAGATCGAAGCCGTTTTTCAGCCGCCGCGGCTTTCGGCATTTCCTGTCTGACATCGTCTTCGGTATAAAGCTGCTGGCGCTGGAGATTACTCCACTCCACATAATCTCTGTCAGCGATCGTTATCTTCCCGACCCCTGCTCTGACAAGCATCTCCGCACTTGCCGTCCCAAGCGCACCCGCGCCGATAATCACGGCATGAGACGACCGGAGCTTCTCTTGGCCGGAGGGACCGATCGGCTGAAACAGCTCCTGTCTGGAATATCTCTCCGTCATACCGGAAGACCGTCTCGCGGACTGCTTGCAGTTCCGTAATCTTTCACCGGAATTCTCCCGGCTTCATAAGAAAGGCGGCCCGCTTCTACGGCAAGCTTCATCGCCCGGGCCATCTTGACCGGATCATCAGCGCCTGACACAGCGGTATTTAACAGCACGCCGTCTGCCCCGAGCTCCATCGCGTAGGCGGCGTCTTTTGAAGATCCGACGCCGGCATCGACAATGACCGGCACCTTCGCCTGTTCAATGATAAAGGAAAGATTCAGCGGATTTAAAATTCCCTGACCGGAACCGATCGGCGAAGCGCCCGGCATAATGGCATGCACCCCGAGCTCCTCAAGACGTCTTGCGAGCACGACATCATCTGACGTATACGGAAGCACGATAAATCCCTCTTCGAGCAGCTGTTCTGATGCTTTCAGCGTTTCAACCGGATCAGGCAAAAGTGACCGGCTGCATCCGATGACTTCTACTTTTATCATGTCACAAAGCCCTGAAGCTTTGGCAAGCCTTGCGATTCGGACCGCCTCTTCAGCCGTTGCGGCGCCGGCCGTATTCGGCAGAAGCGTGTATTTAGACAAATCAAGCTGTTCGAGAAAGTTAGGCTGAGACTCTTCAAAGATGTTCATCCTCCGCACCGCAAAGGTTAAAATATCTGATTCCGAGACGGCCACCGCCTCTTTCTGAATCTCAAAACTCGGATATTTTCCCGTTCCTAACAGCAATCTTGACTGAAACTGTTTTCCGCCTATTGTTAACATCCTCATCCGCCTCCTACAAAATGGACAATTTCTATGACATCGCGGTCACACAAACTCGTCTTTTCATAATTCTTTTTTTCAATGATTTCTTTATTTCTCTCCACAACTACGATTCTTTGATCAAGCTGGTACGATTCAAGCAAATCCTGAACCGTCCCCTCATTTTGATTCCAATCAATTTGTTTTCCGTTCAGCTGAAGGATCATATATGAACAGCCTCCTTGCGATCAATTCGAAACGCTTCTTCCCATTCCTGTTTAATCTGTCTTTCCAGGATCATATCCCGCACCATTTCAGCAGTTGCCGGCGCCAACAGGATGCCGTTCCGAAAATGGCCGGCGGCGAATATGATCCCGCTGTCTTCAGGATGCCGCCCGATAAACGGCTTTCCATCTCTTGTTCCCGGCCTGAGTCCCGCCCAAAACCGGTCTATTTTCATATGTTCGATGGCGGGAAGCATGGTTTTCGCTTTTGCAATGACGGCCTCAATTCCTCCGATGTCAGGCGTATCGCTCCAGTCGCCCTGTTTCATCGTGGCGCCGATGACAAGCCGGCCGCTTTTTCTCGGGACGACATAACAATGATCATGGTAAAGGGTTTTGGTCAGCGGGGTATCGTCATTCCACACGGAAAGGCATTCTCCTTTTACAGGAAAAAAAGGCTGTCCCAAGCCGAGCTGGCTGAAAAACCGGCCGCTCCATACACCGCTTGCAACTGCGACTTTGTCAGCATAGACATCCCCGCCGGACGTTGTGATGCAATATTCTCCGTTCACTCGTTTTACGGAGGTGACTTGTGTATGCTCATATATGTCAGCGCCATAGCGCCGCGCCCCTTTTGCATACGCTTTGCAAACATAGTACGGTTCGACATGGACATCGTCTTTTATAAAACTTGCGCCTAGAATGTCTTTTGAAGCGTAAGGCTCTTTTTCAAGGGCATCTTCCGCTGAAAGCCAGGTGACGGAAGGTAGATCATCCATCTTCCGCAGACGGGCGATATCTTCTTCGGTATACGCCAGTTTAAGCATTCCGCCGTTATGGCGCCTGATGTCAATGCCGCAAGCTTCCTCAAGCTCTTGCCCCGCCGCTTCATACAGCCTTTGACTGTGCATGGCAAAATCAAAAAACGCATCCCGGTTTTCACATTCCGCATGAGCGCCCAGCATTCCCGCGGCAGCGCTTGTCGTTTTTCGGCCGACTTCTCCGGCTTCAAACAAGACAACGTTTTGCTGCGTCTTCGCCAGCTCATAAGAAATGGCGCACCCGATAATTCCGCCGCCGATCACCGCCGTATCATAGTGCTTCTTCATAATCGGCCTCCCTTACCGCGCGTGCATACCGTTTTGCCGCCTCCTCAGGATTTTCAGCTGAGAAAATGCCTGACATGACGGCAATTCCGTCCGGCTTCGCCTGCTTTGTGTGTCCGATCGTCTGCAGTGTCATTCCGCCGATTGCGATAACGGGGATGGAAAGCGTGCGTTTGATCTCTGAAAGCAGGCTGATGCCTCTTGCTTCAAGTCCTTGTTTACATTCGGTTTCAAATACATGGCCGAACACCACATAATCCGCATCTTCCTTTTCAGCTTGGATGGCTTCTTTCAGCGAATGAACCGAACGTCCGATATGAAGATGGGGAAATCTGCTTCGCACCTGCTTTACGGAAAAGCTGCGGGACGGAAGCTGAACACGGTGTATGTTGGCAAATAGCGCGATATCCGCCCTGTCATTGATGATCAATTTGTCCTTATCCGCACCGCCCTTTTTCAAAAGGGACAAAAGCTGCATGATTTCTCCCGCTGTTTTATCCCGCTCACGGATATGGATAAAGCTTACTTCGCGCTGAATCGAAAGAATATCCTCGGCCAGCTCGGCAACGGATTTGCGATTATCAGTTACCGCGTGCAGCTCCAAAAGATTCCACCTCTTTTCCGCCCTTCTCGGACCAGCCTTCTTTTTGATAGGCCATTCCCCAAAATTGATATTCATAATAGCTTGAAATCACAAAATTCTCTTTCATTTTCGCGCGGATGTCCTCTGTGCTGTTTTCAGCAATCTCGTCAAAACGGCTGATCTGTTCTTCGACTTGCTGTCTGAACCAGTCTCCGCCGTATGTACCGATCCATTTTTCATAAATCGGATGCTCCGGTTTGCACTCCTTTAAGTGTTCGCCGACTTCATAATATAGCCAATAACAGGGCAGAAGCGCAGCTAATATTTCTCCAAAATTGCCGCTCATCACCGATCTGTACATATGAGACGTATAAGAATAGGCGGTCGGTGCCGGTTTAAATGCCGCACGCTCTTCTTCCGTAATCCCTAAAAGCTCCGTAAACTCGCGGTGCAGCGCCATTTCCGCTTCATATGTCCCTTGAGCGTGGCCCGCCATCCTGCCCGTCGTAAACAAGTCTTCGGCATATGCGGCGCCGAACGCCTGAACTTTTGCAAAATGCGTCAAATAGTAGGAATCTTGCAGCACGTAATAGCTGAAACGGTCTATCGGCAGGCTTCCGTCACCGATTCCCGTTACAAACGGATGAACAAAACTTCCGTCCCACCATTCGGCAGCCGCCTGTCTGCATTCTTCAGAAAATGTCATTATGTCTTCCCCCCTGATAAAATAAAAAAAACCACCTTCCCGCATCGGAAAAGTGGTTTGGAATTTAAATGGATAAAAGGAACCCCCAAAAAATACCGCTCCACTTCCCTACGCAGGTCTGAACCTGTTCAAGTTATGAGGGTCTAAAAGTCTCACTTTTATCTCAGCCCTTATGAAGGACACCCCTAGTGGTCATACGATTATTGATTTATTTGTTATGCCTTCTATATTATCACGAATTGCAATTTGGTCAAGCTTCAAGGATTTTTCTCAGTTCCGACACGTAGTTGCGCGAGCCCGTGACGATGAGACGGTCTCCTGTTTTCAGCCGCGTGTCTCCGTGCGGAACGATGCTGTCCACACCTCTGAAAATCCGGACGAAAATCACATCGCCCATCAGCGGAAATTCTCGCAGAATGATGCCGTTATACGCCGGGTTTTCCAGATTGATCTGATATAACGAAGACTCCTCATTCGTCAGGAGGCTCATCACGCCCGGCGCCTCAATTAATGCGCGCAAGAGCGTCTTTGTAGACAGAAGGATAGAAAAAATACTGATGCCCTCTTCTTTCAGTTTTGTTTCATGCTCAACCGAGCCGACGCTTGCGATGATACGCTCAGTCCCTTTCTCTTTCGCTATTAAGGCGATTTCAGCGTTCACATCTTCATTTCCCGTCGCCACGACAAGAATATCCGTTTTGAAAATACCGTGCGACTCAAGCGTTCCGGGCTCGTAATCAGAAATCGTGTCAACCGAAAAAACGGATTCCGCAAGCGTTTCCCCGGCATTTTCCTGATACACATGGACGACCCGTACTTCATATTCCTCATCGGGCAATTCCAGCGTAACCGGAAGCGTCATCTGGTTGGCGCCGATAAATGTAATGCGCTTTTTTTCCTGCGGCGCACTTTGCCGTTTGTATAATTTCTTAAAGCCGATCGGCGTGATGATGCTGGCAATAACCGCAACTAAAGTCAGCGCGCCGGACATATTGGCGCTGATAATGTGGAGCCTTTCTCCGATCGTAGCCGCCGCGATAACAAGCGACAGCGTGGACGTCAGCAAAAAGCCCGAAGCAAACACGGTTCTTTTGTCATACCATTTCTTTAAATAAAACACCGGGAACATTTTGCTGATAAACAGCGCAAGCAGAAGCAGCGGAATCATCGTTAATGTTTTCGGATCTTGGAAAAGCGTCCAAATGTCCAATTTCACCCCGACCATGACGAAAAAGATCGGAATTAAAAACCCGTAGCCGAAGGAATCAAGCTGTTCCACCATTTCTTTATTCGGAGACAGAAGCGATACCAGAACGCCTGCCAAAAACGCGCCGAGAATATTTTCCGCCCCGAGAGATTCCGATAAAGCGACAAGCACGATAATCAGTGTGAAAATGGCTCTCGTGCCGATCTGCACGGTGCCTTTAGACATCGACTGCACAAATGAACGGTGTTTAAAGATCCTGCCGAAGAAATACAGCACGACCCCCGCGGCAAAGAGAATCAACAGAAGCCACATATTTCCGCTGTCTTCTCCGTAAAGAGAAGAGAAGAAAGCGAGCAGAATCATCGTAGCCAAGTCCGCGATAACGGCGACAAGCAGGATGATCTGGCCGATATTGGAGTTCATAATCCGTTCTTCCTTTAAAGTCGGGACCACCACACCGAGTGATATCGTCGAAATAATAAGCGTCATTAAAAATGCGTTTTGAATAAAACCGGCTAATACAAAGGCATAGGACAGCAGCAATGATAAAATAAAGATGCCGAAAAAGATAATCAGTGCGGCAGAAAACGTGTTGGGCGCTTCCTTGCCGTTCGGAAGGAATTGTTTTTTCTTCCCTTTCTCAAATGAAGAAAAATCAATTTCCAAGCCGCTTAAAAACATTAAAAAGATAAAGCCGAGAACAGACAGCGTCTCCAGCCACGTGTCTCCCTGAACGACAAGATTCAGGCCGCTTTTTCCGATAATAAGCCCCATGATGATCTCCGCGACGACGACGGGGATGCTGAGCTTAAACCGATGTAAAAGGAGCGGCGTCAAAAAAGCGACGATCAGAACGACGACTAAAGATGCGACTGATGTGTGTTCCATTCGTAAATACCTCCTTAAAACAAGGGTTATAAAAGCCCGCTTTAAGCGGGCGAAACCTTACTTTTTTTTAAAAACATAACGCATATTCTAACAAGGCTGAACGCGAAAAAAAAGTGATAAGGCTTTATTTCTTCAATTCTTTTTTTAATTTGTGCAAAAACAGCGTAATTAGGTATAGGAATTAGCCCCATAATAAATAAAAAACCGTTAATAAGGAGGCTGACACGAATGGCTTACGACATCATCAGCGATATACACGGATGTTATGACGAAATGATCGCGTTAATGCAAAAGCTCGGATATGAAGTGAAAGACGGAACGCCCGTTCACTCTGAAGGCAGGACGCTTGTCTTTGCAGGGGATTTAACGGACAGAGGCCCAAAATCCGTAGAAGTGATGCGTTTTGTGGCAAAAGCATATGAAAAAGGAGCCGTCCGTTATGTCCCGGGAAATCATTGCAACAAACTGTACCGTTACTTAAAAGGAAACCCCGTAAAAGTGATGCACGGACTGGAAACGACGGCAGCCGAACTGAAAGAGCTGTCTCCCGCCGACAGAACGGAAGTCTCCAGACAATTTATCCGCTTATATGAGTCAGCGCCGCTTTATGACATTTTACATAATGGCGATCTCGTTGTCGCCCACGCCGGCATAAAAGCTGACGATATCGGTAAATACTCGCGTAAGGTAAAAGAATTTGTTCTGTACGGCGATATCACGGGTGAAACGCATCCCGACGGCAGACCCGTCAGAAGAGACTGGGCCGCCGCTTATGAAGGCAAGGCATGGATTGTTTACGGCCATACCCCGGTAAAACGCCCACGGATCGTCAACCGTACAATCAACATTGATACAGGATGCGTCTTCGGCAATCAACTGACAGGCTTTCGCTTTCCGGAGCATGAAACCGTCTCTGTGGAAAGCTCAATGCCCTATGATGCCTCACGATTTCGCGAGGATCACGGAAGGCAGGCATGAAAAAAAGCCCGAAACCGGCAAACGGTTCGGGCTTTACATGTGTTCAATTAATGTTTTCATATCGTCAGGCACCGGAGCGTGAAAAACGAGCGTTTTTCCGGTCATGGGGTGTACGAATGAAAGCCGCTCACTGTGAAGAGCCTGCCGGGCAATTCCCTCATTTTTTCCGCCGTACAGTGTATCACCGACTAACGGGTGGCCGAGGTAGCTCATATGCACCCGGATTTGATGCGTCCGCCCCGTTTCCAGCCGCAGGGCTGCAAGCGTAAACGCATGTCCCGCTTTTTCCGTTTGAAAATGCGTCACCGCTCGTTGTCCCTCCGGCGTTACCATCCGCTCAATAATACTGTCGTGTTTTCTTCCGATGGGCGCGTCCACCGTTCCTTCCTTCTGCAGCATGATCCCGTGTACGACAGCGAGATACCGCCTGCTGACAAGCCCCTTTTTCTGCGCTGCCGACAAAAGAGAATGGGAAAGCCGATGTTTGGCGATCAGCATCGCCCCCGATGTATCCCTGTCAAGGCGGGTGACAAGATGAACCGTTGATTGTACGCCGCTTTTTCGGTAGTGGCTGATCACTCCGTTAGCGATGCTTTCCGACGGGTGTTCTCTTGATGGAATTGAGGAGACATACGGCTGTTTATTGACCACAAGCACATGGTCATCTTCATAAAGAATATCAATAGGAACCGGCTCAGGCAAAAGCGTTTCACTCACATGCTCCTTCGGAAATTCAATCTTAAGCACGTCTCCTTCCGCTAACACGGCGCGGACGGTTACATGCTCTCCGTTCACAAGCAGGTCTCCCCCGCCGAATTTAATGTCAGCGAGAAGCCGCTTTGAAATGCCGAGCTGCGCCGTATATTCTTTTACCGTCATGCCGGCTTCCCGGGCAGTCATGTTCTTTTGGATAAAAAAGTTGTCCAATCCGTTTCCTCTTTCTATTCGCCTTTTCCGATAAAGGAGTCCTGCACCCTTTTCCAAAACGGAAAAGGACGGAATCTTGCAAATCTGACTTTTTCATTTGCCACACGGCATAGAATGGACTTGACATCCTTATGCAGCAAGGTTAAATGATCAATTGTGACTTGAAAGTCGACGTCGTTTCTCGGTTTGATGACACAGTTATGATGATCGGGAAGCAAAAGCGGCGAGCCGACAGTCCTGAACACTCTGTTGTTGATGGATGCCATTTCCGCAAGCTGAATCGCTCTGATGGAAGGGTGGATGATCGCGCCGCCTAACGCCTTATTATAAGCCGTGCTTCCGGAAGGCGTGGACAGACATAAACCGTCTCCCCTGAACGTTTCAAACAGCTGGCCTTTAATTTCCACGTCAGCGACGAGACTGCCTTCTATGCTTTTGATCGTACATTCGTTCAAAGCCAGATACCGCTCCTCACGCTCTTCATCATGATAAGTGACAATCACCTCAAGAAGGGGATACTCCACGGTATGATACGGCGTTTTGGCGATGGCCAGAACGAGCTTTTCTATCTCCTGCGGAACCCAATCGGCATAAAAACCCAAATGCCCCGTGTGAACTCCGACAAACGCCGTTTTATCGAGACGGTCGCTGTACCTGTGAAATGCGTAAAGAAGCGTTCCGTCACCGCCGACGGAAATCACGATTTCCGGCTCTTTTTCATCCAAGGTCATATCAAAATCGAGTAAATACGCCTGTATTTTGCTTTTCAATGTATCTGAAACCTCGTCTCCTTTTGAAGAAACGGCAAATTTCATGCCATTCCCCTCCTTTCCTACTGGCGGTCTCCCGCTTTTTTCTTTCGCGAGAACGCGGCTTGGGCTTCCTGGATTTCTCCGCGGATTTCTGACATTTCTTCATCGAGCCGGGATGCGGCTTCTGAGGCCCGCTGCAGCCTCAGCTTTACTTTTTCGGGAATGTTCCCGCTGTATTTGTAATTCAGTGAATGCTCAATGGTTGCCCAAAAGTTCATGGCAAGCGTCCGAATCTGTATTTCCACAAGAACGTGCTTTTCACCGGACGTTGTTTGTAAAGGATATAAAACGACAAGGTGGTAAGACCGATATCCGCTTTCCTTATGCTCTGCTATGTAATCCCGCTTATCGACAACGGTAAAATCTTTTCTGGCAAACAGCATATTTTTGACGATCTGGATATCATCGACAAATTGGCACATAATACGCAGCCCCGCGATATCCTGCATCGTTTCAATCTGATGAAGCGGTATGCTTTTTCGTCTCGCTTTTTCAAGTATGCTCGCCACCGGCTTCACGCGGCCTGTCACAAACTCAATCGGTGAGTGGTCATCTTCATACTCATAAAGGGTTCTGACGCCTTTCAGCTTCACCTTTAATTCTTCAACAGCCTGGCGGTATGGCGCTAGAAATTGCTCCCATTGTTTGTCATCCATCGTACATCCCCCAATTCCGAACCTGTTCTAAAGAAATACGCTTTTCACTTTTTCTTCCATATCTCCGTAGTTTGCATTATCTTTAATATTTTCAAGAAGATAATCGAGTTCTTCATGCAGCCCTGAAAGTTCAACCGTTTTTCCGCCGGCCTCAAGGACCGCCGGTTTTCTTTGGTCTAAGGCTTCTTTCAGATCCGGCCAGATATGTTCTTTTATAATGACATATTCAAAAGAGTCAGCTGATTCAAGTATGTATACAAAAGCAAAGTGATCGGAATCAACAAGCATTTGACCTGAGGCTTTGCGTTCCGCTCCGCTTAAGTCCTCTCCGCACTTCAAGCGGAGCGCGTCTTCTGTTAATGATGCATTTTGGATTTCAATTCTCTTTTGCATAATGTTCTCCTTTTTTAACAAAGTACAGCATTTATTTTATCATATCAAGATCGATATTGATAAACGTAACCTCTAAAGAGATAATGGGAATTATACAATTTTTCGTCCTGAAAGGAAGACTGTCATGACCCAAGAAATAGAAATTGAATTCAAAAACCTGCTGACAAAATCAGAATTTCTGAAGCTGAGTGAAGCACTCTGCATGAAAGAACATGATTTTAAACAGCAGGTCAATCATTATTTCGACACGAAAGATTTTTCCCTGAAACAAAAAAAATCAGCACTCCGCATCCGAGAAAAAGACGGCGCGTTCGTTCTGACGTTAAAAGAGCCTGCCGCGGTCGGTCTGCTGGAAACCCACCAAGAGCTTGCGGCATTTGATCTTGACGTCTTCAAGATTCCGGATGGCCCCGTCAAACGTCAGCTGGAAGGTCTCGGAATCAACTCAGAACACATTTGCTATTTCGGGACGCTGTCGACCGCACGCGCGGAAAAAGAATCAGAAAAAGGCTTAATCATTTTAGATCACAGCCGATATTTAGAGAAAGAAGACTTTGAATTGGAATTCGAGGCTGCTGACTGGGATGAAGGAAAACGGGCGTTTGAACAATTGCTCAAGCAATTCGGCATCCCAGAGCGAATCACGAAAAATAAAATCCAGCGTTTTTATGAACAGAAACAAAAAAAGGTGGAATGACACAGTGAATATAACGAATTGGGCGGCCCTTCTCCAGCTGCAATCAATGGCGCTGCAATCAATCTCTCATACAAGCACGGCTTCAGGCGGACAATCTTCAGAAAGCCCGCTTGCAAATTTCAGCGCGCTGCTCAGCCAGTATACGGACACAGCCGTCCGGCAGCAGCCGGAATCGGGAATTTTAAACGGTGTGCGGACCGCTCACGCTTCATATTCACCGAGAATTCCCGTTTCATCCGGCTCCGCGGCTGCTTCACAGACCGCTTCCGCTTCCCCGGGCATCAAGTCTCCGGATGCGGCTTCTGATATCAGCACCGGAAACTTTTCAATAGACAGCGCCATTCAGAAAGCAGCTGAAAAATACGGAGTGGACGAAAAGCTGATCCGCGCGGTTATTAAACAGGAATCAGGCTTTAATCCGAAAGCGGTCAGCGGTGCGGGGGCAATGGGACTGATGCAGCTCATGCCTTCCACGGCAGAATCACTCGGGGTGTCAAACCCGCTTGATCCCGTCCAGAACGCTGAGGGCGGCACAAAGTACTTAAAGCAGATGCTCACGAAATACGACGGAAATGTATCTCTGGCGTTAGCCGCCTACAACGCAGGCCCCGGCAACGTAGATCGGTACGGAGGCATTCCGCCGTTTAAGGAAACACAGCAATATGTCAAAAACATAACCAAACAGTATTACGCGTAAACCAGAGAGGCTTCCTTCGCCCTCTGGTTTTTTTGCGGAGTGAAATCTTACACATGAATGAAGGCGATGTGATATGATATGAAATACAAGCGCCTGACAGAAAGGCACTTTGTTTGTAGAAATAAAATGTTATTGCTAAAATATACAGTAACTGAAGATAGTAAAACTGAAAGATAAATTCGCAATGGGAATTATGATTCCTATTAGCCATATAAAGGAGTAGTCAACATGGGACAATCGTTTAACGCACCATATGAAGCGATTGGAGAGGAACTTCTATCGCAACTTGTTGATACTTTTTATGAGCGTGTCTCGTCTCATCCCTTGCTGAAGCCGATATTTCCAAGTGATTTGACTGAAACGGCCAGAAAACAAAAGCAATTTTTAACCCAGTATTTGGGCGGACCTCCTCTTTATACTGAAGAGCACGGACACCCCATGCTCAGGGCAAGGCATCTCCCCTTTCCGATTACGGACGAGAGGGCTGATGCGTGGCTAAGCTGTATGAGCAAAGCGATGGATCAGGTCGGGCTGGAGGGCGATATTCGTGAATTTCTGTACGGGCGTCTGGAACTGACGGCCAGGCATATGGTAAACCAGTCAGAAGCGGAGGATCGATCATATTGACGAATTATCAGCATGAGCAATACTTCGCCCATTGCCACGGACATCCAAAAAAACCGCTCGAAATTTACATGTTTGTCGACCCTTTATGTCCTGAATGCTGGTCGCTGGAGCCCGCCATAAAAAAATTAAAAATCAAATACGGTCGTTTTTTTACGCTGCGGATCATTGTTTCCGCGAGCATTACATCGCTGAATAAGCAAAAGCGGAAAAAACACCTTCTTGCCGAAGCTTGGGAAAAAATTGCGAACCGTTCCGGGATGCCCTGTGACGGAAGCCTTTGGCTTGAGCAGGATCAGCCTCTTTCATCGCCCTACCTTGCCGCACTCGCTTTAAAAGCGGCCGAACTGCAGGGAAGAAAAGCGGGCATTCTGTTTCTCCGCAGCATGCAGGAAAGCCTGTTTGTTTCCAAGCAGAATATTACGGATGAAGACGTTCTTTTAGAAATTGCCGAAAAGACGAAATTGGATGTTGAAGAATTCAAGCGCGACCTCCATTCGCAAAGCGCGGTAAAAGCGCTTCAGTGCGATATGAAAATCGCGGCGGAAATGGACGTCACCGTCAACCCGACATTGACGTTCTTTAACAGCCTGCATGATGATGAAGGGCTGAAGGTTCCCGGCAACTATTCTTATGACGTATACGAAGAGATCTTATTCGAAATGCTCGGGGATGAACCGAAGCCTTCTGAAACGCCGCCTTTGGAATGTTTCATTGAATATTTCCGGTTTGTCGCATCGAAAGAAATCGCACTCGTTTATGATTTGAGTCTAGAAGAAGTTGAAAAAGAAATGAAAAAACTGGCATTCGCCAAAAAGGTCGCCAGAGTGGAAGCAAAGCACGGTCTGTTTTGGAAGTCTCTGACCGGCACCCAGGAGGATGTCACCTGTTGTGATCATTAAAAAAAGCTGATTCCTTACGGAGCCGGCTTTTTTTTGTGCAAATAAAGAAACCGCGCCGGGATAAGCGCGGTTTCATATGTCTTAACGACAACAAAGGGGATGGGAGAAATTTTTCACGGTCAAACAAAGGGGTAATGTTTGTTTGTGATCAATTTCACATCCTTATCATATCAAATCTTGTCGAGTTTTGACAAGCCATAAGATTAATGTTCATATTTTTGTCACAAAACATAACTGACTGCTTGTTTTCATAGAATATATCAATCATAAACAAGGAGGGAAATCAATGCTCCGCACCGTATTGATCATCGGAATGATTGTGTTTTTCTTCTTTTTAAACCTGCTGGCCATGATGCACATGCTGCCGATTTACATTACATCTCCCCTGCTGTTTCTGTCCATATTATTTGCCCTGTATCGGCTGAATCACAGAAAAACGTTTAAAGGGTTTTAAAAAAAGCCTGCGCATCTTATGCACAGGCTTTTTTGAACTACGAAGGGTTCACTTTCGAAAGAAGCTCTTCCATCTCGTTCAGTTTCTCTTCAAACATTTTGCAGGCCGCCTCGATCGGTTCAGGCGATGTCATATCGACTCCCGCTTTTTTCAGTATGTCGATCGGATATTCCGAGCTTCCCGCTTTTAAGAATTCGGTATAGCGCTCCACCGCAGGCTTGCCTTCTTTTAAGATCTGGCTGCTCAGCGCTTGGGCCGCACTGTAGCCTGTCGCATATTGATACACATAATAATTGTAATAGAAATGCGGAATTCTTGACCATTCCAGACTGATTTCTTTATCAATCACCATGTTGTCACCGAAATACTTTTTATTCAGATCATAATAAAGTTCGTTCAGCAGTTCAGGCGTTAGCGGCTCGCCTTCCTGTGCTTTCGTATGAATCAGATGCTCAAATTCAGCGAACATCGTCTGTCTGAACACTGTGCCTCTGAATCCTTCAAGCATATGGTTGAGCAGGTACAGACGCTGTTTTTCATCCTTTAAGCTGTTCAGCATATATTCACCGAGCAGCGCTTCATTAGTCGTTGAAGCAACTTCAGCGACAAAAATGCTGTAGTTACCGTACGGATACGGCTGATATTTTCTCGTATAGTAACTGTGCACGGAATGGCCGAACTCGTGAACGAGCGTAAACAGATTATTGACATTGTCATGCCAGTTCATCAAGATGTACGGATTCGTGCCGTATGTACCGGACGAATAAGCACCGCTGCGTTTTCCTTTATTTTCGTATATATCGACCCAGCGGTTTTCAAGTCCTTCTTTTAAAATAGACGCGTATTCCTCGCCCAGCGGAGCAAGTCCTTTGAGCATATAATCTTTCGCTTCCTCATATGTGACCTTCATTCCCGAATCTTTTACGAGCGGTGTGTAAAGGTCATAAATATGGACTTCATCAAGGCCGAGAACCTTTTTCCGCAGGTCAATGTAACGGTGTAATAACGGAAGATGTTTATTGATCGTTTTAATAAGGTTATCGTAAACTTCTTCAGGGATGCTGTTATTGGATAAAGCCGCTTCCCGTGCTGATTTATATTTTTTCACACGGGCGTAAAAATTATCTTTTTTCACAGTGCCGCTGAGTGTAGTCGCCATCGTGTTTTTATACTGTCCGTATGTTTTATATACGGCTTCAAATGCGTTTTTGCGGACTTCACGATTGCTGCTTTCCAGGAAATTAATAAAGTTGCCGTGTGTGATTTGAGTTTCCTTGCCGTTTTCATCTTTAATTGACGGAAACGTAATATCGGCGTTATTTAAAACACTGAATGTATTGGAAGGCGACGACAGCGCTTCTGAGGCTTCCGCAAGCAGGGCCTCTTCTTGTTCGCTCAGCACGTGCGGACGCTGTTTTGTAATTTCTTCAATTGCATGGGAGTAAAGTTTAAGCTCCTCTTTTTCCAGAATAAACTGGTGCAGCTTGTCCTCCTGAATCGCCAGAATTTCCGGTTCAATGTAAGCAGTCGCGCTGGCAGCCTGGGAATACAGGCTTGCGGCTTTGTCGTTCAGCCCTTGGTAGAAAGAATTTCCCGTATCCTGGTCTGAGCGCATATGCGCGTATGCATAAAGTTTCCCAAGGCGGTTCGTCACTTCATCCTGTGCCGTAAGCGCCGCGTATAAATTATCAGCCGAATGAGCAAGCGTGCCTTTAAAAGAAGATAAATTCGGGATTAATTCTTTAACTGCTTGAAATTCTTTATTCCAGGCCTCATCACTAGGAAAAATATCCTCTAGTCTCCATGTATGCTCTGCCTTTACTTCACTTCTGTCAGGCAGCTGTGCTGCTTTATTTTCCTCAGTCATGGTGATCCCCCTCGTTTTCTTTACTTCAAGCCAATTGAAAAAACGATTGTTTCTCCAAAAACTTGTGTTGTGATTATCTTCCGGCTTTTCACTGCCTTTTGTCAAATTATATGCGGCATATAAGACCGAGCATACCAATAATACAGTGAAAAAACGAAAACAAAATGCTTGTATGCCCCTCACATTCGCCACCACCTTGACGTTAGGGTGAACGAAATGAAGCATTCTCATTCCCCAAAAAAGAGGAGATCCCTCCGGCGCAGCTCTTCTGCCGTTTGAGGGAGCTTCCGTTGAGATGAGGGCATATATACTTCATTCTCAATTTCCCTTAAAAAATCCTGCAAGCATAAGAAATCAGCATATTGTTTTACCGCCATTCTGATAAGGCTATCTTGTGAACCATACCGCATCCGAATCTCCTTACGCCTGATTTTTTGCCGCAAATCATGAACCATGCCGGATAATCGGATCGGCGCGCCTTTTTTAGAAAGTTCCGCAAGCCGCAAGTATAAATGGCTCTGCCACACAAAAACGGGACTGGCAAACACAAAGCCCGCTGAAACGGGAATAAACACTTCAGATGGGAGAAATGGAAATGCAACCTGATGTCTTTCGTAAAAAAGACGCCGGATAAGACCGGCATCTTCAGATAAAAACCGCCCGCTTTTGCTGCGGAAGCCGGCTACGGCACGTCCCCACGAGGGAAGTCTGACGCTGTGCCGCCCTTCCGGATGACAAATGTCTTTCAGGTTTGCTTTGTGAAGAGGGATTGTGGTTAAGCCGGCATAAGAATAGCCGGTGTAAAACGGAGTGATGGAATGCAGCCTGTAAAAGGAGCGGGCGTCGGGGCAGTAAAACAGTAAGGAGGAAAATGAATGGACTTCAAAGAACTGCCAGTGAAAAGCAGAAAGCCGGAAAAATTGCGCGGCCATCCGTTTTAACCGTTTTGCCCCGATGATCCAGATCGGCCGGTACCCGGCGTTTTTCAGGCCTGCCGTCCGGCTCTTTAAAGAGTCCGCCGAAAGATTCGCACATTGAAATTCAAAAGCCAGCCTCTCTTCTCCGCTTTCTGCCGTCAAGTCAGGCCGCTGTCCAGCGGAAGTCAGATACGGTTCCAGGCTGACGCTGCACCCTTGTGTCTTCAGCCAGAGAAAAAGCTGTCTTTTTCCCTCCAGATGGTATTCGCTTTCAGGTTCGGATTCCCCGGGACACAGCCTGCTTTTTTTATGAGCGAAGTGCGGCAGTTTCTCCCGCCCCAGTTTGATATCAAGCTCACTTTTGCAAACGGGGCAGAACCAGCGTTTCTTTCTCAGCTCCGCCGCTTTTTCCTTTGAATAGCTTCCGGCCAGCTGAATGAGCCGTCCGTCGGCATTCACAGCACTGAACATGTTGCATCTTCTCCTTTCCTGAATCTTGTTGTATTCAGCAGGAAGAAGGCATACTCCTGTTTACGGATGAGAGCCGTTATACGGTTTTCATCCGTTCATCATGTCATTCAGAATAAAAAAAACCGATTTCTGCTGAGAGAAATCGGTTTGTTATGATGCAAAGTGTTTTTTTATTGTATATAACGCATGATCAGCGATCACCAATTTGCCGTATTCTTCAAGACGGTGAATGCTGACTGATGATTCGTGCGCGTACTCCAACAGGATGCTTAGCTGATTTTCAACCTCTTCATCAGTTTGCTCATAAAAATCTGCATATAAATAATATCGGTCTTCAAACGAATACAGGGTCGTTTTGATTCCGTTAAGATTCAATTTTGATAGCGAGATGAGATCCTCAAAATCATCGAACCGCAAAGTGAACTGAAGCTTTTGCTCCTTATCTTCCCGGCTCTCGGCCTGCTCTTCTTTCTGGAAATCATCAAGTAAAGCATCGAGATTTTCATCTGCCGGCTCTTGTTTTTTATCTTCCGGGATCGGCAGTTCGAGTTTTTGTCCGTCCTTGGAAAGCTGGGCTTTTGTTACGATTATTTCCAGTCCTTTGTCCAATGCCTGAACCTGAATCCAAAGAGGACCCTCGACAGCGAATTCCTCTTCATCATGCACTTCATCCATGACTTCCCAGAACAGTTCTTCACTGCGCTCGCGATTGTACCAGATTTCTTCTCTGTCAAAACCGCGATCTTCAATATCACCATAAGACATATAAAATTTTACAGTATGCTCATTAATTCTTTCTATTTCCATTTTGCCAACCTTCCCTTCTTTATAAGATGTTGAAGGGACATCTAAGCTCCCGATGAATAGTACTTTACTACACTTTACCCATTCCGTCCACATCTTAACCTTATAGAAGACAGCGCAAATTCTTTATATTTCTATTTTATGATAAAACAGTTATAAAAGAAATAAAAAAGCATTTTCACACCGAAAAACAGGCTTTCTCCCGGTTCCCATCATAAATAGCGCACTGCTTCATATATTAGCTGTACAAGCAATCGATCTATAAGCGAGGTGTTACCATGCCGCACGATTACCTGCTGTCCCTTCTGCTTATTATCGGGATTGACCTTATTCTCGGCGGTGACAATGCCGTCGTTATCGCGATGGCCAGCCGGAATCTGGCTCATAAACAAAGACAGCAAGCGATCATCTTCGGAACGTTTATCGCAGTCGTCTTGAGAATCGTTCTGACGAGCGCTGCGGTCTATTTATTGAATGTTCCTTTTTTACAATGCGCAGGCGGGGTATTTTTATTGTATCTCGGCTATCAGCTTCTGATTGAGAAGAAAGATGCGCAGCATGTGAAAAGCAGTTCTTCTCTTTGGAAAGCCATCCGCACAATCGTTATGGCTGATATCTTTATGTCGCTTGATAATGTCATCGCAGTAGCCGGCGCTTCTCACGGTGAGCTGACACTTGTAGTCATCGGCCTCTTCATCTCGGTGCCGATTATCATTTGGGGCAGCAAGCTCGTTCATGCCGCCATGGACAAAATGCCTTTATTGATGTACGCCGGGAGCGGTCTTCTCGCATTTACCGGCGGTGAAATGATTGCCGGAGACAGCAAGCTGTCATTTTTCATGGCAGAACACGGCATTATACAAATGACGCTGCCGATTTTGACCGTCGTATTTGTTATCCTCGCCAGTATGATTTACCAGCAGACTGAAAAATAACAAAAAGCCCAAACCGCGATGGTTTTGGGCTTTTTCCATGCTTATCGTAAGCTTATATCAGTTGGCAAGACGCTGTGCTTCTCTTAATTGGAAAGAACGCACTTTTCTTGGCAGGAATCGTCTGATTTCATCTTCGTTATAGCCGACTTGCAGACGTTTTTCATCAATGATAATCGGACGGCGGAGCAGTCCCGGATGCTCATTGATCAAAGTATATAAGTCTTGAAGCGGCATAGATTCAACATTTACGTTCAGTTTCTGGAATACTTTAGAACGGGTAGAGATAATTTCATCCGTACCGTCTTCAGTCATACGCAGAATCTGCTTGATCTCATCAATTGATAACGGCTCGGAGAAAATGTTTCTCTCTACAAACGGAATCTCGTGCTCTTCAAGCCAAGCTCTTGCTTTTCTGCATGACGTACAGCTAGGTGATGTGTATAATGTAACCATTAATCTTCACTCCTCTAATTAGTAGGATGAACATGTTGTATTCTCAAATTGAAATAACTTTAAAAAAGGAATCTTTATAGGTATTATACTATAAAAAAGTAAGTGTGAACAGTCTCCTGAGAAAAAAATGTGTCAATCCGGCAAATTTACGGCTGGCGGATGTTTCCCCATTCTCAATTAGCTCAGCTGATCGAAAATGTTTTTTCGTTTTTTCTCATCAATGACTTTGAGAACTTCATCCGTTTTTTCGTATGATTCTCCGTACCATTTTTCATCTTTATAAGTGTGAATGTTTTCATATGTCTGTTTCATTGCTTCAAACATTTCTTCTTCTGATTCCGTCTTAGGTGACCAGTACAGAATCTCCATTTTGTTCACTTCATTCGTAGCCAATGACCGGCGCCGATACCCGATTGACTGCGCGTGCTTGAAATGCTCTCTTTGGTAAAAACGCAAGCGTTTCTGTGTATCCGTGTCATCCTCGTCAACAGGCTCCACCTCAAGCAGAATCGGCTTGTTTTTCTTTTTCAGCCTGCCGATCAGCTTGCTTCCGAGGCCTTGTCCTCTGGATTTCTTTGACACAAACAGGTAATCAATAAAGATGAAAGAGTCAAATTCCGCATACATCAGCACGTGGTACTGCCCCTCTTCTTTATGATAAACATCGCTTTGCTCCTTTAACAGAGCTTCCATATGCGCTTTTGATTTCATTTCTTCAATCGGAAAATATTCACTCAGCTTTTCGTACCAGTTCATTCATTTGCTCCTTATGGGTTCGTTGTCTTCACACTTTTAGATATACCCCATTTCCGATTGTTTAAACAATCTTACATCTATTAAGACGTGTGATCCTTTAACATGGTTTCAATTTTTTTAAAATGGTGTGTAATCGACGTTTTTGGTATAGCGGTTTGCCGCGTCCCACAATAAAAATTCGTCAATTCCTTCATCATGCAGCGCTTTAACCTGGTCTTCCACCTGGCGTTTTCCGTACTTTTGATAATTTCCGCTGCCGAGATATGATGCCGTGAAGTCCTGAAGCCACGGACGCGATACAGGCGGGTGTTTCAGCTTAGACAGTTTTTTATGTTCCACCTTCGCGTATTCTTTGACGACTTTGTAAGGCTCAAGATCCGGTTTATCAATGCCGAAATAGCTTGTCCAATGGCTCGGATAAATCATGGATGAAATGACATCGACCTGTTCTGAAATTTTGCTGAAATTCTGGCCGATCCCAGGCGCTTCCGGCAGCGTGGCTGAATAGCCGAAAATATCAACCGACACATCCGCGCCGTACGGCTTGAGTTTTTTCTTCGCATAACCGACAAAATCGGTGACGGCGTGAACGCGTTTTTGCACATTGCTGTCTGCTGTTTTTCCGTAATCGCCGTGTCCGTATGTCAGTTCGTCATCACGTTTTTCAAATCCTTCAGGAAAACGGACATAATCAAACTGAATTTCTTGAAAACCCATCTTTACGGCTTGTTTTGCAATCTTTACATTGTAATCCCATACTTCTTTCATAAACGGATTGACGAACGATTCGCCGCGGCCGTTTTTCCAGACACTTCCGTTTTTTTCTTTAAAAGACCACTCCGGCTTTTTGTTCGCGAGTTCGCTGTCTTTAAATACGACAATACGCGCGATCGGATAGATCTTTTTTTCCTCCAGCTTTTTCATCATCTTTTTTGGGTCTTTGATGTACGGCTTGGCGATTTTGGCATACTCAGAATGGCCGTCCGGCTTAAAGGTGAGGTTTCCGTTGTCATCCTTGACATCAATCACCATTGTATTGAGCTCCGTTTTGTCCACAAAGTCTGTCAGCTCCCCGAATTTGCTTCCTCCCGCTGAATGCCCTGTGACGTAAATGCCCCGCACCTTATCAGGATGTGAAAAATGCAGCCCTGACGGATAAGCGAACCGTGCATTTGATTTCGGCAGTTCTTTTTCGGCCAGCGCTATTTTTACAAGCGGCTGCTCCTCTTTCGCAGCGGCGTGGGCCGGATAAGCGGCTGCACTGATAAACAGTCCCGCACAAATGGCGCACAAAATGGTTTTCATACTGATCTCCCCCTTTTTTTCCATTATAGAAAAACGGGAGCAGGCTTAATAAACTTGAATGTGCGCAAAAAAATCCTCCAAGACTGAGTCTTGGAGGATGATACGTTTATAGATAGGTTTTAAATTCAGCTTCTGTGCACATGACAAAATGTCCCGGTTTCACTTCTCTGAATTCCATTTTTTCTCCGTCTTGCAGCTGATGAACTGCCGGATCGTATTTCTTTCGCGTGCGATTTCTTTCATAGTCCGGATCAGGGAGCGGGATAGCGGACAGCAATGATTTCGTGTATGGGTGAAGCGGGTTTTCGTAAAGCTCATCCGCCGGCGCAAGCTCCACCAATTTTCCGAAATACATGACGCCGATGCGGTCGCTGATGTATTTGACCATTGATAAATCATGGGCGATAAACAGGTAAGTGAGCCCTTTTTCTTTCTGCAATTCTTTCATTAAATTGACGACTTGCGCCTGAATGGAGACGTCAAGCGCCGAAATCGGTTCGTCCGCGATGATAAACTCCGGATCAACCGCCAGCGCTCTGGCGATTCCGATACGCTGTCTCTGTCCGCCCGAAAATTCATGCGGGTAGCGGTTGGCGTGCTCTTTATTTAAACCGACCGTTTCCAGCAGTTCGTGAACCCGCTGCATCCGCTCTTTTTTCGTTTTTGCCAGGCGGTGAATATCTATTCCCTCGGCAATAATGTCGGCGACTGTCATTCTCGGATTTAAAGATGCGTACGGATCCTGGAAAATCATCTGCATTTTCCGGTTAAACTCCAGCAGCTTCTTGCGGGATTTTTTCCCGTGGACATTTTCCCCGTTAAAGAGAACTTCCCCGCCGGTTGCCTCATACAGCCGGATAATACTGCGGCCCGTCGTTGATTTACCGCAGCCCGATTCTCCGACAAGGCCGAGCGTTTCGCCTTTATAAATATCAAATGACAAATCATCTACGGCTTTTACCGTTCCTTTCTGCGTGAAAAAATGCTGTTTTAAGTGTTTGATTTCGAGAAGTTTCTCAGTCATTTTTTTCACCTTCCTTCATTAAAACAGGATGCTGATACGTATTCGGAAGCTGACGGATTTTAGCCTTCACCGCTTCAGGGGGCTCGACCTTAGGCGCATCAGGATGCAGAAGCCACGATTTCACGAAATGCGTATCAGACACTTTATACATCGGCGGTTCCTGTTCAAAGTCAATTTTCATCGCATATGAGCTGCGGAGCGCAAATGCATCCCCTTTCGGAGGATTCGTCAGATCAGGCGGCGTGCCCGGGATGGCCGTCAGTTTTTCCTGATCGGTGCTGTCCAGGCTAGGCATTGAGGCAAGCAGTCCCCACGTATATGGATGGCGCGGATCATAAAAGATTTCATCCACCGTGCCCGATTCGACGACCTGACCCGCGTACATGACAGCGACCCGGTCGGCGACATTGGCGACAACGCCGAGATCATGCGTGATAAAAATGATAGACGTATCAATTTTCTTTTGCAGATCTTTCATCAGCTCAAGGATCTGTGCCTGAATCGTCACATCAAGAGCTGTTGTCGGTTCATCGGCAATTAACAGTTTCGGATTTGCCGCAAGCGCCATCGCGATGACGACACGCTGTCTCATCCCGCCTGAAAATTCATGGGGGAATTGGCCGATCCGTTTTTCGGGCATCGGAATTCCGACGAGATCAAGCAGCTCTATGGCGCGCTTTTTCGCCGCTTCACTTGAGATTTTTTCATGTTTGAAAAGCACTTCCGTAATTTGTTTGCCGACTCTCATCGTCGGGTTCAGAGAGGTCATCGGATCTTGGAAAATCATTCCGATATCCTTTCCTCTGATGGCCTGCATTTCTTTTTCAGACATCGGCACGATATCGCGTCCGTCAAAAAGAATCTGTCCTCTTTTAAAGTAGCCCGGCGGCATCGGGATCAGCTTCATAATCGCTTGGGAGGTCACACTTTTTCCGGAACCCGACTCCCCCACGATCGCCAGCGTCTCTCCTTTATTCAAATGGAAATTCACGCCGCGGATTGCCTGTACCTCTCCGCCGTATGTTTTAAATGAAATGGCTAAGTCTTTTACTTCTAGCAAACGTGTCACTCATATCACTCCTTATTTGCGTAACTTAGGATCCAGCGCGTCTCTTAACCCGTCGCCGACAACGTTAAAGCCGAACATCGCCAGGCAGATAAAGCCGGCAGGGAAGAACAGACGCCAAGGGTAATAGGTTAATGCAGGCAATCCGTCTGAGGCCATCGTTCCCCAGCTCGCAAGCGGCGCAGGTACGCCGAGGCCCAAATAACTTAAAAACGCTTCTGTAAAAATCGCCGTCGGAACCGTCAGTGTCATCGTTACGAGGATAGAGCCCATCGCGTTCGGGACGATATGCTTAAACAAAAGCCGGCCGGTTTTGGCGCCGAGTGTCTGTGAAGCAAGAACATACTCCTGATTCTTTAATTGCAGCACCTGTCCGCGGACGATTCTCGCCATATTGATCCAGCCCGTTATTGTCATGGCGACGATAATGGTGAGCAATCCTTTCGGCAGAACAACCATCAGCAAAATAACCATTAATAATGAAGGAACAGCCCACAGAATGTCGGCGATGCGCATCATCACTTCATCTGTGCGTCCGCCGCGGAAACCGGAAATGCTGCCCCAGATTACGCCGATTAATAAATCAAGCACGGCAGCTGCGACACCGATAAAGATAGAAATCCGCGCGCCCACCCATGTCCGGACGAATATATCCCTTCCAAGGTCGTCCGTGCCGAACCAATGATCTTTCGACGGCGCTTTATCCGCATTTAATAGATTGGTAGTGGCATAATCATACCTTGAAAAGACAGGCGCAAAAATCGCCATCAGAATAATAAGAACGATCAGTACGAACCCGACCATCGCAAGCTTATTGCTGCGGAAGCGGAGCATGGCGTCTTTCCAGAGGGAAAGGCTTTTTTTATTTATTTTTTCGGCATCGCCGGCATTAGCTGAAGCTGGTTCAAACATATTTTTAGGAATGTTCTGCATGGTCTAGGCTCCTTTCTTTGCTTTGGAAAGCTTGATTCTCGGATCGATTAATCCGTACAGCACGTCTACAATTAATACGCATAAAAGCAGGAGCACGCTGAAGAACACGGTAACTCCCATAATGACCGTATAATCACGGTTTGTAATGCTGTTTACAAAATGCGCGCCTAAACCGGGAATTCCGAAAATGGATTCAATGATGAAACTTCCCGTTAAAATGGATGCCGCCATCGGCCCCATATATGTCACGACCGGCAAAAGCGCGTTTCGAAGCGCATGGCGCACGGTGACTGACGGACGGGAAAGTCCTTTAGCTTTTGCAGTCCGTATGTAATCGCTGTTTAACACTTCAATCATGCTTGAACGGGAGAGTCTGGCAATGAACGCCATCGGCATGGAAGCGAGCGCAATAGAGGGCAGAAAGGTGTATGCCCAGGATTCCCACCCTGCGACCGGGAACAGTTCTAATTTAATTGAGAAAATATATTGCAAAATCGTCGCCAATATAAAGCTCGGAACTGAGATCCCAAAGATCGTTAAAATCGCAATGGTATAATCCTGCCATTTATTATGGTACAGGGCAGCAAGCACCCCGAAAAGCACACCGAACGCTAAAGCGAGGAGAATAGCTTCTGCACCGAGAGTGAATGAGACGGGGAAGCCTGAATTGATTAAATCATTAACACTTTGGCCTTTATATTTAAAAGAAGGTCCGAAGTCCCACATCGCCACAGATTTTAAGTAGCTGACATATTGAACGAAAAGAGGCTTGTCCAGGCCATAGTGTTCGTTTAAGTTTGCCTCAATTTCAGGCGGCAGCTTTCTTTCGCCGGAAAATGGTCCGCCCGGCGCTGCCTGCATTAAGAAGAATGTGGCGGTCACAATCACAAACAGCGTGATGATCATGTAAATGAATCGTTTACCGATATATTTCAGCAAGGTGAACACCTCCATGTTTTTTACAATTTTATACTTAATCAGTAAGAAAGGTATATGGGGACATCCTCCCCATATACCTTGGGTCTTTTGTTTTCAGAACCGTCTTTTATTCAAAAGAAGCATTTCTGAAGTAAACTTCGCCTGTTCCTGTCAAGATCACATTTTTGAGGTTTTTATCCTGCACCCAAGGATCCGTATAGAAATAAACTGGCGCGACCGGCATTGCGTCAATAAAGATCTTTTCTGCTTTTTTCAGCTCTTCGATACGTTTATCCGGATCCGTTTCAAGCTGAGATTGGTTCAGCAGCTTTTTAAACTCAGGATCTTCCCATCCGGTATCATTGTTTCCGCCTTCTTTATCACGGAACAATTCTAGGAAGTTGATCGGATCGTTGAAATCGCCGAGCCAGCCCATACGCCCGATTTGGTAGTTCTGGCTGTGCAGCTTGTCGATGTAAACATTCCATTCGGAGTTATCAAGCTCAACTTTGACGCCCAAGTTCTTTTTCCACATTTCCTGTACGGCCTGCGCAATTTTTGCATGCGCGTCATCCGTATTGTAGGACAGTTTGATCGCCGGAAGGTCAGAGGCATTCTTGACGCCTAATTCCTTCAGTCCTTTATTTAAGAACTCTTTAGCTGATTTGACGTCATTGTCTTTGAAATAACCTTTTGTGTTATCCTTGAATCCCTTCATTGACGGCGGCACCGCAGCCATGGCCGGGATCTGTTCGCCCTGCGTTACATTTTTTACGATGGACGAGCGGTCGATCGCATAAGCAAGGGCTTTACGGATGTTAACATTGTTCAGCGGTTTCGCTTCTGTGTTGAATTTGTACCAATACACGCCTGCGATCGGTTCAACGTGAAGAGATCCGTCTTTTTTCAATGTCGGCAGAGATTCAGTCGGAAGCTGTCCGAGCGGCATTCCTGCCCAGTCAAGCTCACCGGCCTGGAATTTTTTCAGTTCGGTGTTGTTATTGTTAATCATCACCATGTTGATTTTCTTCAATTTCACAGCGTCTTTATCCCAATATTGATCGTTCTTTTCGAGCGTGATGGAACCGCTGTGTTTCCAGGCCGTCATTTTGAACGGGCCGTTTGACACATAATTTTCGCCCGCGTTTGTGTTCCAGTTTTTATGTTTTTCCGCGATTTTCTTGTTGATCGGCATATACGTATAGAATGAAGTTAATTGCGTGAAATAAGGTGTCGGGTTATTCAGTTCAACCTTTAATGTTTTGTCATTTACGGCTTTTACGCCTACATCATCAATCTTGCCTTTTCCTGTATTGGCAGCTTCAGCGCCTTTAATGTAGTAGAGCTGATAAGCATATTGTGATTCGTTGTTCGGGTCAAGCGCCCATTTCCACGCATATTCAAAATCCTGCGCCGTCACAGGGTCCCCGTTAGACCATTTCGCACCGTCACGAATCGTAAATGTATAGGTCTTTCCGTCTTTGCTTGTTTCAATTTTAGATGCCATTCCTTCTTCAGGCTCACCTTTGGAGTTTACGCGTGTCAATCCTTCAAAAGTCTGGCGGATTACGCCTCCTGAAACGGAATCATTCGCTAAACCCGGATGCAGTGAGAACGGCTCGGTTTTAATATTGATATTAAGTGAAGTCTGTCCTTTGGTGTCTTTTTTACCGCCGCCTGATCCGCCGCTGAATCCGCCGCACGCACTTAATACAAGCGAGAAGATAAGCATCAAACCTACAATAGACCAACGCTTTTTCATGCACTAACCCCCTAATCAAATTTTTCAGCCTTTACTACTAAATACTCAGAAATATCAGACAAAATAACTTAATATTTTTCTAAACTTTAATTGTGTTCCGTCTTTTCTGATTATTTTATGTAAAGAAGCTGTAACAATAGAGTGAACAAGTTCATTATAATGAAATGAATAATTTATTGCAATACTATTTTCTCAATTTAAAATATTTAAATTTGGTCAGTTTTTCTGTCAAAAAGGTGATACACTTCTATAGTTTAAAGCATGACCTAACTAAATTTTTTTATTGTAATTTCCAGTTCATATTGCTTTTTACATATAATATTCGTTATACGAAATGTTGATATGCGTTATCATTTAAGCATTTTCAGTTCTTTTTGAGGATTTCCAGCCCTTAAGCAAACTGGAAATAAGCTTGTATTCCTCTGATGACATTTGGCTATAATTGATTTATAATAGATCAATCAAATACATTTGTTGTGATTGCGATGATGAAGAGTAGTACACATTTTCATCCGTTTGAAGAGAGTCTGCGGTGCTGGGAGCAGGTAACGGGCGATGTGGAATGGACTTCTGAGCAGCTGACCGAACGTTAGTAGGCCCAGCCGGAGCAGCCTCCGTTACCAACGTCTCGAGCGATTCCATTGTAATGGAATAATCAGGGTGGCACCACGGTTCATTCGTCCCTTTTTTCTACGGGAAGAATGGGCTTTTTTTATTATGTTTTAAGAAATGAGGTAAGAACTATGAAGAAAACGATTTTTTCTGGCATTCAGCCGAGCGGTTCCGTTACCCTCGGCAACTACATCGGCGCAATGAAGCAATTTGTTGATTTGCAGCATGACTACAACGGCTACTTCTGTATTGTCGATCAGCATGCGATTACGGTTCCGCAGGATCGGCTTGAGCTGCGGAAGAACATCCGCAATCTCGCGGCTCTTTACCTGGCCGTCGGACTTGATCCCGAGAAAGCGACCCTCTTTATCCAGTCGGAGGTTCCCGCTCATGCCCAGGCGGGGTGGATGCTCCAATGCGTCGCATATATCGGCGAGCTTGAGCGGATGACGCAATTTAAGGATAAGTCAAAGGGCAAAGAAGCCGTCGTGTCCGGACTGTTAACCTATCCGCCGCTGATGGCCGGCGATATTTTACTGTACGGAACGGACCTTGTTCCGGTCGGGGAAGACCAAAAACAGCATCTTGAACTGACCCGCAACCTGGCGGAACGCTTTAATAAAAAATACAATGACATCTTCACGATTCCTGAGGTGAAAATTCCTGAATCAGGCGCGCGCATCATGTCACTGGCTGATCCGCTCAAAAAAATGAGCAAATCAGATCCGAACCAAAAGGCATTCATCACGCTGCTTGATGAACCGAAGCAGCTCGAGAAGAAAATCAAGAGCGCCGTGACTGATTCTGAAGGCATTGTAAAGTATGATAAAGAAAACAAACCGGGCGTTTCTAATCTTTTGACGATCTATTCTATTTTAGGAAACACATCAATTGAAGAATTAGAAGCTAAATATGAAGGCAAAGGGTACGGTGAATTCAAAAGCGATTTAGCCGAAGTCGTTATCGGCGCATTGACACCGATCCAAGAGCGCTACCGTGAATTAATTGAGAGCGACGAACTTGACCGCATTCTCGACGAAGGAGCGGCGCGCGCAAACAAAACGGCCGGCAAAATGGTGAAGAAAATGGAAAACGCCATGGGTCTCGGACGGAAAAGAAGATAAAGAAAAGAGGCGGGAGAATCTCCGCCTCTTTTTTAGTTCACTTTTGATTCCTGCTCCATTTCCCAAAGCTTTTCGAAAAACGGCTGCCCTTTAATCAAATTTTCACAGAACGCAAGATGTTTATCTGACCAGCCTTCAATTGTTTCATTGTAAAGCATGTCCCAAATCTCTTCAAAGCTCATCCGTTTGATCTGCTCATACATATGCGGATTCCATTCCGTGTACCAATACACAATTTCCGCACGGTTTTTCAGCCCTTTCAGCTGGTCGAGCGCCATAAACATCAGCTGCTTGATCTGCCGCTCTTTTCTCGTCAGCCCTCTGACGTGCTCCGGCGCCAATGACAAAATGTGATATTCCTTTGAAGACTCCAATTGCGACGGCTCAAATTGAAACGATTCCGGTTCTACATCCTTTACCATTTCATAAACAAGCTGCTCCTGTCTCGGAATCAGGCGGCTCTTTCTGACCGGAATCGTATACCCGATCGTATCCACGGCAATGATGCCGATCCCGTCTGTCACGACAAAACAATACTCCAGCTTTGTCCGCTCATGATTTTTTCGAACGTATGACTTTTGGTGGACTTGGTCAAGCAGCTCTTTCGGAAGCTCTGATAAGTCGTTTTCTATGTAATGAAATAATACCGACGGCACTCTGAGCAGCGGCGTCTGATCCAAAAGCTCAACCGTGTCTTCCTTCCGCCATTCGTGAAAATGGCATACATTGTAGCCGTTTTCTTCCCCTTCAAACCAATTGACCCATACATCATGAAGAAATAACATATTCGACCCCTCACTTTATAAAAACTGTTGTCCACAGTATAGGCAAGGGATAGATAAATTATTCCATTTCGATATGAGATTTCCGCAATACGGAGCTGGATTTCCGACTGCATCGCAACAAAAAAATCTCCCGTTCCGTCCGGGAGATCATTTCACATTTTTCGGATCAAGCGCATCACGCAGCCCGTCTCCGACAAAGTTAAAGCACAATACGGTAAGAAGAATCAACAACCCTGGGAATAACGGGTACCACCAAGCCTGAATCATAAGCGTAAAGTTCTGTGCATCCTGAAGCATATTGCCCCAGCTTGCGATCGGCGGCTGAATCCCGAAACCGAGATAACTTAATGTAGATTCCGCCAAAATAACCGTTCCTACCTTTAATGTGGCTGAAACAATAATCGGTCCGAGCGCATTCGGCAATATATGAGAAAAGATGATGTGATGATTTTTTGTACCGATCGTCTTTGCAGCTAATACAAACTCTCTGGAACGAAGCGATAAAAACTCCCCTCGGACAAGACGTGCCGTTGTTGTCCAGCCTGTAAGGGAGAAAATTAAAATTAATTTATCCATTCCGGGCTGGAAAATCGTAACAAGTGTAATAAGCAAAAATATATCAGGTATGGATAATACGATATCAACGGTTCTCATGAGAACGGCATCGACAATCCCTTTAAAATATCCGGCAACGGCTCCGACAACTGTCCCGATTGTAATCGCGCCGATCACAGAAGCGAATCCGACAAGCAAGGAGACGCGCGCCCCGTACAGAACCCTCGTAAAGATGTCTCTTCCGAATTTATCAGTTCCCATTAGATGTTTTAAGCTCGGCGGCTTCAAACGATTGATAAGAGATTGACTCTCCGGAGAGTAAGGAGCGATTACCGAAGCGAATAAGGCTGACAAGATGATGATGGTTAATATAACGGCTCCGATTACAGCTAGTTTATTTTGAAAGAACTTTTCGAAAAAAATCTTCGTCATTGTTTCCGGTTTGGATTGAATATTTTCCTTTAATTTTACTTCGCTGGGGGGTGTGCCGGTATTTGGCTGTAACATTTGACCTCTCACCTCTCTTTGTTAATATTCAATGCGGGGATCAACCAGCGCATATAAGATGTCCGCAATTAAATTCCCCACCACAACCAAAACAGCTGAAATGACCGTCATGGCCATGATAACCGGATAATCCCGCGAAAAGGCTGAATCAATAAACAATTTGCCGAGACCCGGCCAAGTAAAAATCTGTTCTACCACTACCGCTCCCCCGATAAATGACGGTATCATCAGACCAAAAATAGTGATGACAGGAAGAAGTCCGTTTCTCAAACCGTGTTTAAAAATCACTTTATTATCTCGGAATCCTTTCGCACGCGCCGTTCGTATATAATCCTGTTTTAACACATCAAGCATACTGGATCTTGTGTATCTCGTTATCCCTGCCATGTCTGCCGTGGCGAGCACAAAAGCAGGCAGAATCAAGTGATGCAATCGGTCAAATATGTTAAAGTCAGCATTCAAAGTGCTTACTCCGCCAGTGGGAAACCACCCCAGATTTACAGATAAAACCATGATTAAAATCAAACCGAACCAAAAATTCGGAATGGCAAGCCCTAAAAATGAAGTAACAGTTATCCCGTAATCCAATTTTGAATAAGGACGCTTCGCTGACAGAACACCAAATGGAATAGAAATAAGAAGAGCGACAAGGGTTGAGAAAAGCATAAGCACAATCGTATTCGGTAAGCGGGATAAGATAAGTTCAGAAACTGGAGTGCCTTTCTTGACGATAGAAGTCCCGAAATCCCCTTGCAGCATATTCCCCAGCCATTTCACATATTGAACAGGTTCCGGATCATTCAGCCCGTATTTTTCAATGAATTTTGCCCTGTCCGCTTGACTGATTGTAGGGTCCATCATAAGTGACATCGGGTCTCCCGGCGCTGCTTTCATGATGGCAAACGACAAAATTGTAATGCCTAAGAGAATCGGCAAGGACATTAATGTTCGCCGTAAAATATATGTAACCATGTTCTTGTCCCCTTTTTAAATAGGATAAGAGAGGAAAGGAACCTCCTTCCCTCTCCAGGGCTTTTGCTATTTTTGATCCAGCCACCATTTTTCAATATTGTACAAGTCATTTTTAGGGTGGAATACATAGCCTTGTAAATTATTCGGCATCGCTCTGTGGTAATTGTAATAGAATAAGAAGCTGTACGGCTGATCTTCAGCAATCAATTTGTATATCTCTTCATACTTCTTTTGGTATTCTTTTCTGTCTGTAATTGTCTTCGCTTCTTCAAGCAGCTTGTCGACTTTCGGGTTTTTATACCAGATATTATTCAGCCCGTTTTTCGATTGGCTTGAATGGAAGATAGAGAACTGATCCGGGAACGTTGCAAGACTCCATCCGAGAAGAAGAGCGTCATAATCCCAATTAGGGGCACTTGTCTGTTCGATTAACGCACTGAATTCAACAATTCGCGGTTTAGCCTCGATTCCCACTTCTTTTAATTGCTGCTGAACGACAACAGCTAAATCTTCACGAATTTTATTGCCTTGATTCGTTTTAATTTCAAATGAGAATTTTTTTCCGTCTTTATCAAGGTAGCCGTCACCGTCATGGTCTTCCCATCCGGCTTCTTTTAGCAGCTGCTTTGCTTTTTTCGGATTATAATCAAATGTCGGCACTTTAGACTTCGGATAATTCCATGACAGCGGACTCTCAGGAACATCCGCTACCTTACCGTCTCCGTTCAGCACTTGATCCACCATTGCCTGCCTGTCAAGAGCGTAAGTCAATGCCTGACGCACTTTTTTGTCCTTAAAGATCTCTTTTTTCTCATTCCAGCCGATATAGCTGTAGTTTAAGCCAAGGTCAGATTTGACCTTCACATTTCCAAACGTTTTAACCGTATCAAAATCTGTGCCCGGCACAACGAAGAAATCAATATCTCCCGCTTTTAACTGAGCCACGGCAGCGTTAGAATCAGGTATTGTTTTTACTGTCACTGTATCAAGGTAAGGTCTGCCGCCAAAGTAATCATCATTTGCTTCCAGTTTGACATACTCGCCCTTTTTCCACTCAACAAACTTAAACGGACCGGAGCCGATTGGATTTTTACGGTTAAATTCATTCTCTCCCAGATCAGCAACCGGGACCTTACCCAATATATGTTTAGGCAAAATGCCGTAACTGTCGAGAACGACATTATAGAAATAGGCATCTTTTTTCTTCATTTTAAACTGAATTTCATATTTTCCTTTTTTCGTTACGGATTTAAGGGACTCAAAACCCGAGCCACGCTCACCGTTGTAATCTTTGTTAAGAGGGATGCTGTAGGTGAAAACAACATCATCGGCCGTCAGCTCTTTTCCATCATGGAATTTAACGCCTTTTTTCAGTTTTACATCATACGTTAATCCCCCGTCAGCTTCTGTTACTTTTTCAGCCAGCGACGGCTTGACGTTTAATTTCTCATCAGTTTCCAATAATGTGCTGTAAAGCATTCCTTCAATATCAGAACTTGCAACATCGGTAGAATAAAGTGGATTAAAAAGTGTGGGTTCCCCGGTTGACCCGACAACCAAATCTCCGCCTTTTTGCGGTTTTCCTGCCGGTTTGGATTCGGTGCTTGTGGATTTTGAGCCGGAGCAGGCTGACAGGAAGATGGCGAGCGCCATAAAAACACTTAGCATCATCAGTGCGCTTTTACGTAATTTCATATCAATTCCCCCTTTGTGATATATATGCAGCAAACTGGTTATGTAATCCGGCATACCCCCTCTCGATGCTTGTCATTTCAGGCATATAAATGGCAGGCAACGTAATGGCCAGGAGCGGCTTCTTCAAATGCCGGGATTTGTTCCTTGCAGATCGGTTTGGCCATCGGGCACCGCGTGTGGAACACGCAGCCTTTCGGCGGGTTTGCCGGGCTTGGCAGTTCTCCTTTCAGGATGATTCGGTCCCGCTTGACGGCGTCTTTTTTTCTCGTGACGGGCACTGAAGACAAAAGCGCTTGCGTATAAGGGTGAAGCGGATTGCCGTACAGCTCGTGTTTATCGGTCAGCTCCATCATTTTTCCCAGATACATGACGCCGACTCTGTCGCTGATATGGCGGACAACACTCAAATCATGAGAAATAAACAAATAGGTCAGGTTGAATTCATCCTGCAGTTCTTCCATCAGATTGATGACTTGGGCCTGAATGGAGACATCGAGTGCGGAAACGGGTTCATCCGCAATAATCAGCTCGGGATTCAACGTCAGAGCCCGCGCAATCCCGATCCGCTGGCGCTGTCCCCCGGAAAATTCGTGCGGATAGCGGTTTGCAAAGCTCGGATGAAGGCCGACTTTCGCCAGCAGCTCCTCCACTCGCTCGTTCCGCTCGCTCATGCTGTACATATGGTGAGTCTGGAACGGTTCTTTAATAATGGAACGCAGCGTTTTCCTCGGGTTAAGGGATGCGAAGGGGTCTTGGAAGACCATCTGGATGTTTTTGCGGACGCTTTTTCTCAGCTTTTCTTCAGATAAGCCGGAGATATCCTGACCCTTAAATAGAATCCGGCCGTCTGTCGGCTTGTATAAACGGATCATCGTCCTTCCCGCCGTGGATTTGCCGCATCCTGATTCACCGACGATGCCGAGCGTCTCCCCGCGCTTCAGTGAAAAAGAAACACCGTCAACAGCCTTTATATCACCGACTTTCCTTTGAAAAAAACCGGAGCGGATCGGGAAATATTTTTTTACGTCTTTCAGCTCTAAAATCGTTTCTTGGCCTGCAGCTGTCATTTTGATTGGGCACCCTCTTCCTCATATAAAAAACATCTTACAGAACGGCCGCTTTCATGCGTTATCAGCTCCGGCTGCCCTGTTTTGCATTTGTCCATCGCTTTTGAACACCTCGGGGCAAATCGGCAGCCTTCCGGAAGATTATCCGGTGTCGGGACACTGCCTTTGATCGCTTTTAATGTATCAATCTCTCCATCTATCACCGGTATGGAGTTTAACAGCCCTTCGGTATACGGATGAAGAGGGTTTAAAAATAAGTCCTCCACACTCGCGCTCTCTACGACTTGTCCGCAGTACATCACGATCACCCTGTCGGCGGCTTCGGAAACCACACCTAAATCGTGAGTGATCAGCAGAATGGAAGTATCGAATTTTTTGCAGAGGTCTTTCATCAGCTCCAATACTTGGGCTTGTATCGTCACATCAAGCGCCGTCGTCGGCTCATCAGCGATCAGAAGCTTCGGATTGCAGCTGAGCGCAATGGCGATCATCACCCTCTGTCTCATCCCTCCGGAAAGACGGTGCGGATATTCTTTCATTACTTGTTCCGCTCTGGAGAATCCGACGAGTTCCAGAAGCTCAACGGCTTTTTTGGACGCTTCTCTTTTATTCATTTTTTTATGGTATTCAAGCACTTCGGTAATTTGTTCGCCGATGGTCAGCACCGGATTCAGGGAAGTCATGGGCTCCTGAAAGATCATAGAGACGTCATTTCCGCGGATTTTGCAATATTCGTTTTCGGTGAAGGAGGCCAGGTCCCTGCCTTCAAGCTTAATCGAGCCGTCCATAATTTTTCCGCCCGAGCCTTGGACAAGTCCCATAATAGAAAGCGAGGTGATGCTTTTGCCCGAGCCGGATTCTCCTACAAGAGCGACGGTTTCGCCTTTGTTAATGTGAAAATCAACCCCGTCGACTGCGGGGATCGGCTGTTTCTTTCTGAAAAAATAGGTCTTTAAATTATTCACTTCTAATAGTGTGCTCATGATACGCCCCTTTCTCATTCCGCTGAAGCAGAGGGAAACATACGTTTCGCTATCACAAAATATAGAATAGTCGAAAAATTTTATAGTTGTATATTATTACATCATTATTACAAAAGCAAGAATTTTTTAGGATAAATGTAATATCCTTAAATAATTTCCATTCTTTTAATCTATTAAAGCGTTGCCTCCAGAAAGGTTTTTGAAGGGATGGCCAATGCTTCTTTTACTGTTTTTTGATGGCCGGTTAAATATTTTTTTACTATATTGAATCCGACGGCATAGCCGAGCATTGAGGGGAAGTACCCTTTTCCGTATAACAGCTGGGAAAACATTCTGCTGTCTCTCGTTAAGCGGAGGTTCGGCTTGACTCTTTTTTCAAACAGAAAATCAAGCTGCTCGGGCGTATAGTAGGACGTCCATTCCGCCGTAAGACTTGAGCCGAACCGCTCATATACAGCATATTCTGCCAGCCCCTCCATCATGATTGTATCAAGAAATGTCTCGTCTTTTTCGTCCTTTGTCACATGTTCTAACCGGCAGACGTGATTATATTCATGTGTCATAAGGGCGGATACAGCTGAATTGGAACTATCCGACGATAGAAAGAGGAACATTTTGTCCCGAAAGGCCAGACCGGATTTTGATCCGAATTCCTGACGGATTTTCCGGTTTCGTTCATCGACGGGCAAAACTACGATCGGCACGTCCGGCCCGTTCCACTTCTCCTTTAAATAGGCTTCCTCCTTTTGAATATGGCTGTAGCATCCTTTTTCTTTCAGCCGTTTACTGGTCCTAACGCCGTCCTTCAAATGGCGGAACATGCCGTGGTTTTGCAGCATCCCGAGTATCGGCTTCCACTCTTTCTTATCGGCCCCTGAAAAAAGCGGCAAAAGATGCGGAGCCAGATCATTTACGGATGCCGCCTTTTCCATCCATTGATATGTCTGCTTGACGCTCATACGGTTCGCCTCCTCTTGTTGTTATCATATGCACACACAAAAAAACCGGCCACCTTTTTCAGGCAGCCGGTCAAAAACTGTATTATTGATATTTTTTAAAGATCAAAGTGGCATTATGTCCGCCGAAGCCGAGCGAGTTGCTGAGAACGATGTTGACATCCTGCTCGCGCGCTTTGTCCGGTACATAATCTAAATCACACTCTTCATCAGGTGTTTCGATGTTAATCGTCGGCGGGATAATGCCGTCTTTAATGGCCATGACGGAGAAGATTGCTTCAATTCCTCCGGCAGCGCCTAACAAATGACCCGTCATTGATTTTGTCGAACTGACGGCAAGCTTGTACGCATGATCACCGAAAACGGTCTTAATGGCTTTTGTCTCGTATTTATCATTGTAGTACGTGCTTGTGCCGTGAGCGTTGATGTAATCAATTTCTTCAGGCTTGATGCCCGCATCTTTGATTGCTTCCTGCATCGCTCTTGCACCGCCTTCCCCGTCTTGGGCAGGTGCGGTAATGTGGTAGGCATCACCCGTTGAGCCGTAGCCGACAATTTCCCCGTAGATTTTCGCACCGCGGGCAAGGGCATGCTCAAGCTCTTCAAGCACGATGATCCCCGCGCCTTCTCCCATGACAAAGCCGTCACGGTTTTTATCAAACGGGCGGCTTGCCGTTTTCGGATCAGGATTTGTAGAAAGGGCTTTATTTGCGCTGAAGCCCGCAAATGACATTCTTGTCAGCGGTGCTTCCGTTCCGCCCGTAATCATCGCATCGGCATCGCCGCGCTGAATGACTTTAAACGCGTCACCGATAGAGTTCGTTCCCGTCGCACATGCCGTCACCGTACAGGAGTTGACTCCTTTTGCTCCGAGAGCGATTGAGATTTGGCCTGTCGCCATATCCGGAATCATCATCGGAACAAAGAACGGGCTGACCCTTCTCGGCCCTTTAGTCAGGAAGATTTCGAATTGGGATTCAAGCGTTTCAAGACCGCCGATTCCGGACCCGACCCAAACGCCGACTCTCGGCGCGATCTCGTCTGTGATATTCAGACCGGCATCTTGAACGGCCATTTTCGCGGCTACGACAGCATATTGCGTGAAGCGGTCCATTTTTCGCGCTTCTTTTTTATCCATGTGATTTTCAATATTGAAATCTTTCAGTTCAGCAGCTACTTTCGCCGGATACTCGTCCGATTCCACACGTGTGATCGGTCCGATTCCGGATACGCCGCCGATTGCATTTTTCCAGCTTGTTTCGGCGTCGTTTCCAAGCGGAGACAGGGCTCCAAGCCCTGTAACGACTACTCTTTTTTTACTCATCTTGTGTGCACCTCACCTTTTTTTATCGTCCCCAGCGTATTGCTATGGCGCCCCATGTCAATCCTCCGCCGAAACCGACCATGACGATGACGTCGCCGTCTTTAATTTTGCCTGCTTCCAGTTCCTCTACTAATGAAATCGGAATGGATGCTGCGGATGTGTTTCCATATTTATGGACTGTTTTAGACATCTTTTCAACCGGAAGCTCCAAACGTTCCCGTGCCGCTTCCATGATGCGGATGTTTGCCTGATGCGGAATCAAAAAGTCTACGTCCTCTTTGGAGAGGCCGGCTTTTTCAATGACATTTACACTCGATTCACCCATTTGCCGGACGGCGAATTTGAATACTTCTCTTCCATGCATGATTGTATGCCCTTTTTCATCTAAGTACAAGTGCTGACCGCCTGTACCGTCTGCTCCGAGCTCAAATGACAGTATGCCTCTGTCGTCGCTGACCGGTCCGATGACCGCCGCTCCGGCTCCGTCTCCGAACAGCACAGCCGTATTGCGGTCGTCCCAGTCGGTAATGCTTGAGAGCTTTTCCACGCCGACCACGAGGACATGTTTGTATGTTTGCGATTCAATGAATTGTTTGGCGGTTACGATACCGTACATAAAACCCGCACATGCGGCGCTGATATCCATCGCGCACGCTTTTTTGGCCCCGAGCTTCTCTTGTATCATACAGGAAACGGTGGGGAAAGACTGGTCAGGAGTAACCGTCGCCACTAGGATCATATCAAGCTCCTCAGCGGAAATGCCGGCCTGATCAAGCGCTTTTTGCGCAGCCTCAGCGGCCATGCCGGATGAATACATATCTTCCGCGGCGATTCTTCTTTCTTCTATACCTGTTCTCGTACGAATCCACTCGTCCGATGTATCTACCATTTGTTCAAGATCATGATTTGTCAGCACTTTTTCCGGGATGTAACGGCCGACGCCAAGAATTCCAGCTTTCATTGGAAAAGACTCCTTTTTTATAATGAATTTAAAACTAATTAGTTATGATCAATTATTAGTATCAGGTACTAATTCTACCCTATTTTTTTTCTGTTGGCAATATATTCGTCTAAACTATCGGACGCTGCTCCTCATAGAATAAAAGGAAGACGAAAGGAGGCTTCACTATGGATATTTTCTCCAAAATGATGTTCGGCGATTCCAGAGACCGGGATAAAGAACCGGAAGAAAACCCGGAGCAGCCTCAGGCTGAAAACGAAGAAGAGATCGATTACAACCACGTGATGAATCAGCTGGGGTCCATCATGAACTCTCTGGATCAATTAAAGCCCGTATTTAAAGACTTCGCGCCGATGGTGTCCGCTATAAAGAAAAAAATCATGTGAAAAGCCACTTCATGAAAAGTGGCTCTCTTTATTTATTCAGCTCCCCGGCATCAGATCTGCCAAGCTCATACGCTTCTGCCATGACCGATGTAAACAGGTCCATAAACGGCTGAATCATTTCCATAGACAGATCTATGCCGGATTTCTCAAGCTCCGCCTTTGCTTCCGGCAGGTATTTCATCGCGATCTGCATAAATTCAAGAGACTTTTCATGCTGCATGTGTATCCACCTCTATTCATTTGACGGCAGTTCATTTGTTCGGTTATACGTTTTTACAAGGTCTGAGATTTTGTCTTGAAATGCTTTGTCCACCAGAGGGCTGAACGTCCCCATTTCAACGACTCCTTCCCTGAAATCAAAGTTGTGATCTCCGCTCTTGAGCGTACCTTTATTATATTGCTCGGCAATTAATGTATAGGCTTTATCTACGTTTTGCACCGTGCTTGTCAGCACCGTGTTTTTGCCGAGATTCGATTGTTCGGCGACATAGCCGATGGCGTAAAGCCCGTCTTTTTTGATTTGCTGAATGACAGGAACATTATACCCGTCTCCGGCCGGATATACAACATCCGTGCCTTCCGCTTTTAACTTCTCGTAAAGATGCAGCGCTTCATTGCCGTTATCCCAGTGGTCCGTAAATTCAGTATTGACGGTGATATCGGGTTTTTCATATTTCGCCCCTTTGATAAAGCCGTCTACTTCAGGCTGCCACAAAAAGGAGGCGATGACGCCGACCTCATTGGTTTTTGACATATGGGCGGCTGTCATTCCCCCGAAAAAACCCATTGCTTCTCCCATAAGATGAACGCTTGTGACATTATCGCTTTTCGCCGTTCCGTTTGCGACGACGAATTCCATGTCGGGATAATCCTTGCTGATCATATTGAAGATTTCCTCGTATTCATTTCCGTGCCCGTATAAAAGATTGACTCCTTTTTTATGAAAATCATCTATCGCTTTTAAAATATCTTCATCGGATCTGATATTTTCTTTATAATAAACGTCAACGTTAAATTCAGATTGTATCGCTAATAAACCTTTGTAACCTTTTGTGCCCCATACCAAGTCACTGATGGTATCGGGAAAAAGCATTCCGACCTTCTCAATTTTTCCTTTAAACGGAGTTTGTGCGCATCCGCTCAATAAAAGGAGGACAGAAAAGATCATGACAAGCCTGGTGATCAAGCCATGTTCAACCCCTTTTCAAACTCATAACATGTATAATTGATATACGTTTATTGTAGCGGTAATGCACATAACATGGAAGGTATTTCTTAAAAAATGTCGAATATTGATGAAAATTGTCTTTTCCATTCTTTAATTTTTTCTTCCGCTTCCGTTTTTTGCGTTTTTTCTTTTATTTCCAGGGTAATAATCTGATTTTCGTCTTCTGTGCCGTCAGCTTCAAGCTGATTCATCAGCCCGCAGACCGCGTCTTCTAAAAAGATCCTGCTTTCGCCATCTTCTTTTGCTTCTGTCCACGGACCGTAAAGGGGAGGAAGGATAATCGCTTTTGCCGTATCCCGCTGACCGTTTTTTTCCCAGTCTCCGTGATCCTCACTGTAAACAATCCAATATAAAGGCTCAGCCCTTTCTTCAGGCAGACACCCGCTCCCGTATTGAACGCAGATACGATCGTATTCCTTTTCACCGATTTCATCTATTATTTGAAAAAGCCCGTTTCTCGCGAGCCACATTAAACGTTCTTCTAAATACAGCTGCCTCGTTTTGTCCTCCGGTTCTGCCAAAATGACATCAACATGCACACCCTCATCCATCAACCGTTCGCACAATGAAAGGCCGAGAAATTCATCTGCTCCAATGATCAGCGCTGTCTTCATCACATCTGCCGCCTTTCCGGTTTTTCATTCGCACACAAGCCAAACAGCCCTCTGAAAAGAGATGGCTGTTGTATTCTATTCATTACAGGTCTTTTTCATGACTGCGGAAAAACCGGCAGATGGCTCTGTACATACGCGCAGGGTTCTCAAGCAGGTGATACGTGATATCAGTCTTGCTTCCGGTCTTTTCCCGGGCTTCTTTATACGCATTCGCATGCAGGGTGTACGGGTACGGCGCTCCGGTCGTTCTTTGCCATATATGTACCGGCACGCGGGTGCGGCAGCCGGTAATGGTCTGATAGCTCAGTGAGCTTGCCTCTTTTTCAGAAACACCGAAGCTCTGTGCCGTTTCCCTCAGAAACTGCTTATAAAAAAACTTATTTTCTTTCTCTGATTCAAAATGGGCTTGAAGGTCAAGACAAGGATCTAACATTGCGGCTGAACGGATATGCTCCGCTGAAGACTGCAGCAATTGATCGGCGATAAGGGCGCCCATGCCTTCTGCGAGCAAGTGTATTTTCGGATTGAGGATTTCTTGTTTCAGCACATAATGAATCAGCTGTCTGGCGTAAAGGACGGCTTTTTCCGAACCCCAATGCCGTCCGTATAAATTGCTGTTAAAAATGGTGTATCCTCTGTCAAGCATCGTATTTAACAGCTGGTTTCTCCCTTCATGTTCGAGCCAAAAGCTTGAGTCCCGGCTGACAAAGTGGGTTCTGTCCCCCAGAATAAAGATACAGAAGCCATTCGGCCGATACGGCAGATGGATGACGTTCAGCTCAGATCCGAATTGGAAAAATCTTTCCGTAATCCCCATGCCTGCCCGCCTCCTTTTACTCCTAATCTCTCTATTGGCTATCATATGTAAGAAGAATGAAAACGGATCGGATAAACTCCTATTTGCTGCTATGTTTTGGCTATTATCCCGAGCACAGGAACCGAATTTTCCATCAGACGGCCGGACAGGCGGGCAAATGTCAGTTTCAGGCGCGCTTTTTGATGAGAAAATGACCTTCCGCCCGCGCTTTATGTATGGTATGATACAACGTAGAATAAAATGAAGGACGAGGTGGAAACGTGCGGTTTATTATCGGTTTTATTTGGACGTTCCTTTTAACACATATGGCCTGTTATTTGGTCGCCTCCATGAACAGCGCGGCGTACAATTTCAAGCAATCATCCGTTATTGCCGTGGTTATTGCGGTGCTAGTCTTTGTTCTTGCGGAGATCATGCCTGTCAAACAGGATGCAAGCCAGCATTAAATAAAAAAACCTGCTATTCAGCAGGTTTTTTTGTGTTCACGGTTTTCGTTGATACGTCCACAATCTGTTGTGGTTTGAAGTTTCAGGGAACATTTCCCCCACCGTAAGCTTGATTTTTTGCGGGTTTTTGACCATGCTTCCCGTTTCGCCGATTTCAACGTACACACCGTTATTCGGCGCTTTTTGTCCCGGGCGGAATTGATGCTGCTGTCCCACGTCATTTCCTCCTTTTTCTTTTTTATGTAGTATGCGCTTGTATGCGGAGAAATATCAAAAACCGCTGAATGAGATTCAGCGGTTTTTTTGTTCATCCTGTTTGTAAAGAAGAGCTTTCAGGAGCGCTTTTTGCGCGTGAAGCCGGTTTTCCGCCTGCTGAAATACCGCAGAGTTCGGACCGTCGATAATCTCGGACGTGACCTCTTCTTCCCGATGCGCGGGCAGGCAATGCAAAAATGTATAGTCGGGTTTTGCGAGACTGACGAGTGAGGCGTTGACTTGATATGGGGCAAACACATTCAGCCGCTGCTGCGTCTCTTCCTCCTGCCCCATGCTCGTGAAGACGTCGGAGTAAATCACATCTGCATCCCGCACCGCTTCCTGCGGATTTTCGGTAAGGGTGATTTTCGCTCCGGAAACAGCCGCCGCTTCTTTCGCGGCATTCACCGCCTCTTCCTCTACTTCATAGCCTTTCGGCGAAGCAATCGCAATGTCACAGCCCATTTTTGCGCAGCCGATCATAAGTGAATGCGCCACATTATTTCCGTCACCGATATAGGCGGCTTTTACTCCTTTCAGTTTTCCTTTTATTTCTTGTATCGTTAACAGATCCGCGAGTGCCTGACACGGGTGATACCGGTCGGTCAGCCCGTTTATGACGGGAATGTCTGCATGCTCGGCAAGCTCTTCGACTTTTTCATGCTCAAAGGTGCGGATCATAATGGCATCAACGAAGCCGGACAGCACCTTCGCCGTATCCGCGACCGTCTCCCCCCGCCCAAGCTGCAGGTCGCTGCTTGAAAGAAATAGTCCCGTTCCCCCGAGCTGGGCCATTCCCGCTTCAAAAGACACACGTGTGCGGGTTGAAGATTTTTCAAAAATCATCGCCAATGTTTTCCCTTGGAAAATCGGCTGTATCGGATGTTGTTTTAATAATGAAGCTTCTGTCAGAAGCGCTTTGATGTCTGACGGGCTGACATCTTTTAAGGAAAGAAAATCTTTGCCGTACAAATGGGTTAATGTGTGTTCCGCTTTTATTGTGTGCATGATGCCACTTCCTTTTGATAAAGATCTTTGAGCGATACAGGCTCAGGTTTGCCGGAGCCGCTTGCTAAAAATGCCTTTACGGTTTCCGGTTCAGTAAAGACCGTCACACCGTGCGTCATGGCTTCAATCCGTTGTTTACGCGCTTCTTCAGAGTGATTGAAATTGATATGGACCGCTTTATCCTTTCGCTCTGCCCATGCCGGGAACGCATCTTTGCATACGGTAAATCCCGCCTCTTGAGCCTGACGTTCCAATTCCGCATCACAGCCTTCCAGATAGATGCTGCCTTTTTTCTCCCAGACGTGCGCGTAGATTTTTTTCAGGGCGCTTTCTGCGTCAAACGCGACACACATGCCTTCTCCGGTCGACTTCATTTCCGGCCCGGGCTTTACGTCCACATCCTGAATGGCGTACGAAGAAAAAACCGGGAATTTCACTGCCGTTCCGTGCTGATTTTGAACCTCGGGCTTGATGTCTTTAAGGGAAGCGCCGGCCAGCAATCTGGCGGCAAGCGGGATCATCGGCACCCCCATCACCTTAGACACGACAGGAACCGTGCGGCTTGCCCGCGGATTCACTTCAAGAACGAGAATATCCCCTTTGTCATCAATGACAAACTGAATGTTCATGATGCCTTTAAAAGCCAGTTTTACCGCGATTTTTTCGGCGGCCTCTTTTATATTCCGCTGCATATCAGGTGTGACAGACGGACCCGGAAGAATCGCAAAACTGTCGCCCGAATGGACGCCGGCGCGTTCAATGTGCTCTGTGTAAGTCGGCACGAATACTTCATGTCCGTCGGAAATCAGATCGATCTCCAATTCTTTTCCTGTAATGTACTGATCGATCAAAATCGGATACGGCATGCCCGCTTCATTTGCCAGCAGCTCTGACATTTGCGCTTCTGAATCAACGATGATCATGCCCATCCCACCGATGACATAAGACGGACGGATCAGCACGGGGTAGCCGATTCGGCTTGCTTTTTCCGTTGCTTCTTCTTTTGAATAAGCAGTTTCGCCTTTGGCATGTTTCAGGTCAAGGTCATCAAGCAGCTGATAAAACAGATCCCGATCCTCCAGCGCATCAAGGGTTTCAAAGGATGTTCCGAGCAGCGGAATGCCCGCTTTTTCCAGCGGTTCAGCGGCATTGATCGCGGTCTGCCCCCCAAACTGGACGATGGCAAAATCAATGTTTTCATGTTCCGCCACGTTCAAAATATGTTCTGTCGTCAGCGGTTCAAAATAAAGCCGGTCAGCGATTTCATAATCCGTGCTTACTGTTTCCGGATTGTTATTGATCATAATCGTTTCATACCCCAGCTTTTGCAGGGTCAGAACGCCGTGGACGGCACTGTAATCAAATTCCACTCCCTGACCGATGCGGATCGGGCCTGAGCCGATGATGAGGGCGCGTTTTTTCTCTTTTCGGCTGATATCTCCGTCGCTTTCCCCGAGGTAGGTGGAGTAGAAATAATTCGTCTTGGCATCAAATTCAGCGGCGCATGTATCTACGATTTTAAACGACGGGACGATGCCTGATTTCTTTCTGAGAGCACGGATGTCTTCTTCCGTTTTTCCCGTGAGAGATGCGATCATGACATCCGTGAAGCCTTTTACCTTCGCCTGCTTTAAAAGCGGCATTGACAGATGATCCCCTTCTTCCATCAGCTTGTTTTCCAATGTGATGATATTTCGGAATACATGGAGAAAAAACGGGTCAATTTTCGTTTTGGCATGGATGTCTTCTATCGTTTCACCGCGGCTTAACAGTTCCATGACGACGAAAAATCTCCGGTCATCCGGCGTTACCGCTAATTCCCACAGCTGATTGATCGTACAGCCGCCGAGTTCAGGCAGGCGGGTGCCGATCGTTTTCAGCTCAAGGGAGGCTGCCGCTTTTTGAATGGCCGCTTCCATATTTCTTTCAATCGCCATGACCTCTCCCGTCGCTTTCATCTTCGTTCCGAGCGTGCGGTCGGCATGTTTAAATTTATCAAACGGCCAGCGCGGGAATTTGACGATGACATAATCAAGCGCCGGTTCAAAGCTTGCATAAGTAGAGCCCGTCAGCGGATTTTTCAGTTCGTCAAGCGTATAGCCGACGGCAAGTTTCGCCGCCATTTTGGCAATCGGATAGCCGGTCGCTTTTGACGCGAGAGCTGAAGAGCGGCTGACACGCGGGTTCACTTCAATGACATAGTACTGTTTGCTGAACGGATCCAGCGCAAATTGAATGTTGCAGCCGCCGACCACATCCAGCGCCGAAATAATCGCCAGGCTTGCTGAACGCAGCATCTGATATTCTTCATCCGTTAACGTCTGGGACGGTGCGACGACGATGGAGTCTCCTGTATGCACGCCGACGGGATCGATGTTTTCCATGTTGCAGACGGTGATGCATGTATGATTGCTGTCACGCATGACCTCATATTCGATTTCTTTAAATCCGGCGATGCTTTTTTCGACGAGGCATTGGCTGATCGGGCTTGCTAACAGCGCCTGTTTAATAAGCGTCTGAAACGCTTCTTTCGTTTTCGCGATTCCGCCTCCCTTTCCGCCTAACGTATACGCCGGTCTCAGAATAACCGGAAATCCGATAGACTCGGCGAAACGGAGGGCATCTTCTTCGTTGTCGACAATTTCGCTTTCAGGAACGGGCTGATCGAGCTCTTTCATCAGGGCGCGGAACTGCTCCCGGTCTTCGCCTTTTTGAATGGTTTCCACCGATGTTCCCAAAAGCTTGACGTGATGCTTCTTCAGCACGCCTGCTTCTTCAAGCTTAACGGCTAAATTCAATGCCGTCTGGCCGCCCAAATTGGCAAGCAGACCGTCTGGTTTTTCTTTTTTAATAATGGCCTCGATGCTGTCGGTTGTGAGCGGTTCAAAATATATTTCATCGGCAAACGCCTCATCCGTCATAATCGTTGCCGGGTTGTTGTTGACTAGAATAACGCGGTATCCTTCTTCTTTCAGAGCCATGCAGCCCTGCGTTCCTGAATAATCAAATTCTGCCGCCTGGCCGATGATGATCGGGCCGGAGCCGATGACTAATATGCTGGAAATGGTTGTATCTTTAGGCATGAGCGATTTCTCTCCTTGCTGGTATCACTTTCTCTAGAAATTCATCAAATATCCACTCGCTCTCAGCCGGTCCGGGATGAGCTTCAGGGTGGAACTGGACGCTTAATACGGGAAGGCGCTTATGAATGAGCCCTTCCACTGATGTGTCATTGACATGATGAAATCTGATGGACAGCACGTTTTCGTCAATTGATGCTTCATCAACGACATAGCTGTGGTTCTGGCTTGTCATAAACACCCGTTTCGTTTTCCGGTCAATGACGGGATGGTTGACACCCCTGTGGCCGAACGGCAGCTTATACGTATTTCCTCCGAAAGCCAGGGCAATCAGCTGATGCCCGAGGCAAATACCGAGTGCGGGGAAATCACTGAGTAATGATGTAATCCGGTTCATGTACGGCGCAATCGCTTTCGGGTCGCCCGGGCCGTTTGAGAGCACGATTCCGTCAGGCTGAATGTCGTAAACAGCGTTCATCTGCTGATACGGAATGACCGTTACTTTACAGCCGCGCTTTACAAGTGACGAGGCGATTGATTTTTTATAACCGAAATCAATCAGCGCAATATGCCGGTCTCCATTCCCCATTGACGTGATGTCTTCAGACTGCGCCAGCTCCGCCGGGTTTTCTGTTCCGGATGCTGCCGGAATTTCTCCTGTTGTTGACACGGCAGCGTTCATCGTGCCGCCGGAGCGGATGGTTTTGACGACGGCCCGTGTGTCCACTTCGGTTAAGAGCGGGATGTTCCATTTATTTAAATACTCTCTCAAGCTTGAGACTGCTTCATGGTGAGAAAAATGTTCACACGCTTCATAGACGGCAACAGCCTTGACTTGAGGAATCTTACTTTCAAGGTCTTTTTCATTAATTCCGTAGTTTCCGATCAGCGGATACGTAAAGACGACGATCTGACCCTTATATGACGGGTCTGTAAGCACTTCCTGATAACCCGTCATTCCGGTGAAAAAAACCGCTTCGCCAACACAGCGGGCTTCTTTTTCAAGTTCACCGCCGAATGATGTTCCGTCTTCCAATACTAAATAGCCTTTCATCTAAAGCCCACCTCTTGATGAATAATTAATTAAAAATATGAATTTTTATACTTTTATATCGAAAAAAAATTACCGTTTCACTGCCGAATGCGCTTCGATCGCTGCTTTCAGCATACTGACGGCCGACAGCATTTCTTCTTCAGAAACCGTAAGCGGCGGGAGCAGCCTGATGACATTCGGTCCGGCCGGAAGCACGAGAAGCCCGCGTTCCTGCAGATCTCCGATGATGCCGGACACGGGACCTGCGCATTCAATGCCGATTAATAACCCTTTTCCGCGGATTTCTTTTACAAAAGGCCCTGTCAGTTCACGGTTCAGCTGCGCTTTTAAAAATGATCCTTTGTCTGCCGCCGCCTGGAGAAAGTCCGGCTGAAACACAATGTCCAAGGTTGCTTTCACAGCTGCCATGGCAAGCTTATTGCCGCCGAAAGTCGTACCATGCGTACCCGGCGTAAAGGCGTCGCCAAGCTTCTTTTTGCCGATCACGGCTCCGACGGGAAAACCGTTTCCAAGCCCTTTCGCAGCAGTGATGATGTCCGGCGAGATGCCGAAATGCTCATAGCCGAATGCCTTGCCCGTCCGGCCGATTCCGGTTTGAATCTCGTCTGCGATAAGCAGCGCCTGTTTGTCTTTGCAAAATGTCTGTAAGGCTTCGATGAATTCCGGATCGGCGGGATTGACTCCCCCTTCTCCCTGCACCGTCTCAAGCATGACGGCGGCGATATCATCCTCTTTTGAAAGCGTGCTGAATGCCGACGGATCATTGAACGGAAGATAGTGAAAGCCTTGAAGCATCGGTCCGAAACCGGTCTTGATTTTGTCTTGTCCGGTGGCGGCCATCCCCGCATAGGTCCGCCCGTGAAAGGATTGATGAAATGTTACAATTTTTGTCTTTCCCGTTGCTTTACGGGCAAGCTTAATGGCGCCTTCATTCGCTTCGGCCCCGCTGTTGCAGAAGAAAACGAGATCCCCCGCGCTATGTTCGGCAAGCTTTGCCGCGGCTTTTTCCTGAAGATCATTTTCAAACAGATTGGAAACGTGCCATACGCTGTCAAGCTGTTCTTTCACCGCTTCTGTGACCTCATCATGACAATGGCCGAGATTGGAAACGGCGATGCCCTGAATAAAATCGAGATACGTTTTTCCGTTTTCATCCTCTGCAATTGTCCCTTTCGCTTTTTTGATATCGATGGGCCAGCGACTGTAGGTTTGAAATAGACTGCTCATGACACGCTCTCCTTTTCTTTGACAATTTTTGTTCCTTGGAAGGCTTGATCGGTGAAAAACGCTCCTTTTCCGTTTACGATCATCACTTCCTCGACATCTTCACTCAGTGCCGATAATGCCGAGTTTACCTTCGGAATCATCCCTCCTGAAATCACGCCGTCATCTATGAGGGCCTGAATCTCTTGCGGCGTCAAAGTATCCAGCCTGCTCTCTCCGTCCATAATTCCTTCGACATCCGTGACAAATAAAAGTTTGTCGGCGTGTAAGGCTGAAGCGACGGCCGATGCCGCGGCGTCTGCGTTGACGTTCAGCGTTTCGAAATCACTTGTCATGGAAAGCGGAGCGATAACGGGAATGATGCCTTCTTTCATTAATGCGTGAATGATTGACGGATCGGTTTTTTGTATTTCGCCGACTTCTCCGTATTTGTCTTGATTAAGATAGGATGCTTGAAGGAGACCGCCGTCCTTTCCTGATATTCCCGCGGCTTTCAGCCCGTTTTTCGCGAGTTCGGTTACGAAAAATTTATTGATCGTCCCTGACAAGACCATTTCCGCTGTTTCCAGCACCGGTTTGGTCGTTTTCCGCTGTCCATCGACAAATTCCGTTTCAATCTGCAATGTTTTCAGCATTTTTGAAATGTCCGGGCCGCCTCCATGGACGACGGCAATGTTCCAGCCCGATTGCATAAGCTCTTTTACATTTTGAAAAAAATCGGCGGATAACTCGCGGATTACGCTGCCGCCGCACTTAAAAACGATCGTTTTCTTCATGCCGCTCCCCTTTGTTATGTGCGATAGCTCGCATTGATTTTGATATAATCATAGGTTAAGTCACAGCCCCATGCCCGGCCGCTGCCGGAGCCTTCCTGCAGGCGGACTGCAATCGTAATCTCATCACCTGATAAGTACTCCTTGGCATCAGTTTCCGAAAACGGCTGAGGTTCGTTGTGTTTAAACAGACACTGGCCGCCGAGGAAAACTTCCACTTGTTCGGCCGTTACGCTTGCCGCACTGTGCCCGATTGCGCCGATGATGCGCCCCCAGTTGGCGTCTGTGCCGTAAACGGCGGTCTTCACAAGGCTTGAGCCGACGATTTTTTTGGCAATAATATTCGCCTCAAGGTTATTTTTCGCGCCTTCGACTCTGGCTTCAATTAATTTCGTCGCTCCTTCACCGTCTCTGGCTATATCTTTGGCAAGGTCTTCGCATACAAGCTTTAATCCCTTTTTAAAAGCCGGCCAGTCAGGGTGCTGCTCCGTCAGGCAATCATTCCCCGCGCAGCCGTTTGCCATCACAAGCACCATGTCATTCGTCGATGTTTCTCCGTCAACGGTGATTTGGTTAAATGAAACATCCGTAATCTCTCTGAGCGCGTTTTTGAGCGCCTGTTCTTCCACGGCCGCGTCCGTTGTGACAAAGCCGAGCATTGTCGCCATGTTGGGGTGGATCATGCCGGAGCCTTTCGCCGCTCCGCCGATCGTGATGATGTCTCCGCCGATCACCAGTTCATAACACGTCTGTTTCGTCACTGTATCCGTCGTCAAAATGGCTTCTTCAAATGCTCCGGACATGGATGGCGCTTGACCGAGCTGTTCAATGCCCGCTTGAATTTTTTTCATGTCTAAAAGCTCGCCGATCACCCCGGTTGACGAAACCGCAACAAGCTCCGGCTCAATGCCGAGCTGGCTCGCGAAGCCGTCCCGCATTTCATAGGCGTCCTTTAATCCTTGGTCTCCCGTACAGGCGTTGGCAATCGCGCTGTTGACGATAACCGCCTGAAGCATACCCTCTTTTTTCAGGCTGGCTTGCGTCACTTTCAGCGGCGCTGCCTGAAAATGGCTCTGCGTATATACCGCTGCACTGACTGCAGGCGCTTCGCTGATAATCGCTCCGAGATCTTTTTTTGAATAGCGCAGACCGCAATGCACGCCCTTTGCCTCAAACCCTTTCGGCGAGGATACGCCGCCTTTTATTTTCGTGATTTCCTCACTCAGCTGAATCATATTTTTGAATCCCTCTTTCGTTCTATGGATAGACTGGCGTCATCGTAAGTCCCGTTTCTTCCTGCCAGCCATTCATGATATTTAAATTTTGAACCGCCTGCCCTGCGGCGCCTTTCATCAGATTATCTATGACAGAAACGATGGTGGCACGGTTTGTTCTTTCATCCACGGTGACACTGATATCACAAAAATTGCTGCCGTATACCTCTTTCGTCGCCGGAAATTCACCTTCCGGCCTGATTCTGACAAAATATGAATCTTTGTAGAATTCGGAATACAATTCTCTTACCTGTGCAGCAGACATACCCGGGGGAGCCTCCGTATACATCGTCGCCATAATGCCCCTTGTCATCGGCGCCAAATGTGCGGAAAACGTGATCGGGCCTGTGCCGGGCTGCCAAGCCGCTAATTGCTGTTCAATTTCCGGAGTATGCTGATGCTCATTAACCTTATAAATTTTGAAATTATCATTCAGCTCAGAATAATGAGTGCCCATGGATGCTTTTCGGCCGGCGCCGGATACGCCCGTTTTCGCATCAACAATCAGAAATGAATCTTGTAAAAGCTTATTCTTCGCCAGCGGGGCGAGCCCGAGCAGCACAGCCGTCGGAAAACATCCCGGATTGGCAATCAGCTTTGCAGTCTGAATCTCTTCTTTTTGCAGTTCAGCTAAACCGTAAACCGCGCTTTGAATCGTTCCTTTCGGAGCGGCCTTCCGCTTATACCACTTTTCATACACGGCCGGGTTTTGAATCCGCAGATCGCCGGATAGATCAATGACCGGAATGCCCGCCTCCGCCAGCTTGGGCGACCACTCTCCGGAAACGCCGGGCGGCGCGGCTATAAACATGACATCAATTTCGTTTCGGATCGTTTCTATATGAAGCGGCCGAAGTGATTGTGACGCTATATTCCTCAAATGCGGATATGAAGCGGCATATTCTTTTCCTTCGTCGCTCGATGAATATAATATACAATCTTCTGCATAAGGGTGATGGTTAAGAATCCTGACAAGTTCGGCGCCTCCATAACCAGTCGCGCCTATAATACCTATTTTCAACGGGTTCACCTTCTTGGTTTTTGTGAAATTATTTAACATTATAACATGAATAAAAATTAATTCAATTGTATATTTAATATTTTTTCATTCATTTTCCATCTGTTTTCGCTGACAAAAAATCCCCTCTCGATCGAGGGGGGCATAAGAAAAAACAGGCTGCTCGGATCAGCCTGTTTTTTTCAGCATCATCAGCCCGCTTATAAAAAACAGCACGGAGCTGGCGTAAAAAATAATATAAACCGTAAAGAAATCAGCGAGAAACCCGCCGAGAATAATGGCGGCAGCTGAAAATACAGCCGTCCAGAAATGATAGCTGCCGACTTTTTTCCCCCGCTCCCCGCCGTCGGTGTAATCGGCGATCATGATTTTCTCGCCGTGTTTTTGCATCGCGCCGAACAGGCCCAGAAGCACCTGCACAACATAAACCTGGTGCACGCTGGTAATGTGCGGGAGCGTCAGAAGAAGCACCGCCATCCCCCACGAATTTGCCATAAGGAACCAGCGGGAATCCAGTCTTGCCGACAGCCGGCCGAGCAGCGGATGAATCAATGCGCCGCTCAAGCCGAACAAGCCGTATGAGAGACCGAATTGCGTGTAGCTGGAACCGATGTTTTTAATAAATAAAATATAAAACGGAAAGATCAGGCTGCCGGCAAAAAAGACACTGCTCTGTGACAGGATCAGCCATTTTAAATGGTTGTGTTTCATGATTTGTACCTCTGATAAAAATAATTCATAAACAAGTCATCCGGATCATATTTGTGTTTTTTCTGAAAGAACATATCGCTTTTCGGATATGCCTCACGCATCTGCTCTTTCGTTTGATACAGCATATACGGGAGATAATAACTGCCGCGGTGGCGCAATGCCGTATCCGTCATTTTTCTGACAATCCGCGCCGCACTCGCCTGGCTGTCTGTTGAAAACCCTTCATTGATTAAAAGAACGAGTGAAAACATGTCTTCCTTTGCGTATGACAGATCGGCTTTTTCATTTTTTTGCACGTAGCGGATCGTAATATTTACGAGGTTGAGATCTTCATGTGACAGCGTCTTGCGTAAATCATGAATGTACGGCGCAAATTCGCCGACGGGCACGAAGTATTCTTGCAGCACATCGGTGTTGTCCGTGTTTTCATATTCCAAAAATTTCGATTCTGACCGCATGACATTGTTCCTGGAGACTTTCACACCGTTTTGTCTGAGAAAATAAGACTGCTGGGTTGACCAGAACCAATTTCTTCCCCAGTCATACCGGCGGGAGAGGCCGAGCGCGAATTTCGTCAGCGCCGGATGCTCATCTTCTTTCAGTTCATTGTGCCGCTTTAATTCTTTCTGATTGTCTGAGAGTGTGTAATCAGTCACATACATATCGTGCAAAAAGCCTTTATCCCCTGTTGCGATCCGCGCGAGATGCATGCGCACGGCGGGGTTGCGCCGAACATGCTGCGCAAAATATTGACTGTATGTATCAGCGTTCATGCGTTTCGTTTTCATTTCATAAAGCTCATCATCCGTCAGCTCAATATCCGCGTCCAGGATGACGCCGAACAGGCCGTAGCCGCCGATGACGGCTGAAAACAGGTCATCTTTCGGAGTAACGGTGATGACTTTGCCGTCCGCCTTTAAAAGATGAAACGATTTGACCGTATCAATCAGCGAACCGTACCGGATATCCCGGCCGTGGGCGTTGGCGCTCAGTGAGCCGCCGATCGTAAAAATGTTTTGCGATTGCATGACTTTTACCGCGAGCCCGTACGGATTGACATAGCGCTGAATATCATTCCACGTCGCTCCCGCCTGCACCCTGATGATTTTTTTCTTTCGGTCGAGACCGAGTATTTTGTTGTAGCCCGTCATGTCGAGAACGATACCGTCTTCATAATACGTCTGGCCGCCCATTGAGTGCTGGGCGCCTGCGATTGAGATCTTCAGGTGCTTTCTCTTGGCTTCCTTAATCGTTTCGACCAATGTTTCTTTCTCTTTTCCTTTGACCGTCTGCTTAATTTTCACGGGCATGAGACGGCTGACATCCGTCATTGTCCCTGCCTGCTGCTCCGGCTCTTTGTGAAAAGCGGAAACAGCGAACAGCGCCGTATAAACAAGGATGCTAAGGATAATGAGAAGTAATTTTTTCTTCATGGATTCCTCCCTCGCATGCAGCCGGTCTATTATATCATGCCTCACGTCCGTTTTTTTCCTTTTTAACCCGATACCGCAAAAAACCCCGAATGGTGGGAAACTCGGGTTTTTTTAGTGTCTTGCGTTCTTTCCGCACGCCGGTCTGCAGCGGCAAAGCAGACAGAACGGCGCCCGACAGAATCATGTTTAGTACAGCTCGAAACGGTCAGCCGGAAAACATCGGGCATAAAAATCCACAGAAATCCTTAAAATGATTTTTTAGTCAGTATATAATCGATATATATGCAGATGTATTACCAAAGGGATTGTTTCAAACAAACATGTTAAATGAGGTGGGGAAAATAAACATAAAAGGAATCAATCATCTTCTTTTTTCTGTTTCAAATTTGGAAAAATCTATAGAATTTTATGAAAAAGTATTTCATGCACAGCTCCTGGTTAAAGGACAAAAGACAGCATATTTTGATCTGAACGGGCTTTGGCTTGCACTTAACTTAGAGGCGGATATACCAAGAAATGAAATACATAAATCTTATACGCATATGGCCTTTACAATTGACCCAAAAGATTTTGATGCAATACATCAAAGGCTAAAAAATCTAAATGTAAGTATATTAAATGGGCGTCCTAGGGATAAGCAAGATCAAAAGTCAATTTATTTTACTGATCCCGATGGACATAAATTTGAATTCCACACAGGTACACTCCAAGACAGACTGTCCTATTACAAAAAAGATAAACCTCATATGAAATTTTATATTTAAAGGTTTGTTTGCGATCCAAAACAAACCCTCACTGTCGCTTATCCGCGTTGATTTTTTCCTTGTAAATGCAGACAAAAGAAAAGCACCTCCAAACTTTAGGATGTACCTAAAATCCGAGGTGCATTTTCTTATTACTGAATCCCTAATGCGATTTTTGCGTAGCGTGACATTTTGTCTCTTGTCCAAGGCGGATTCCAGACGATGTGGACCTCCGTCTCTTTTACATCCGGAATGTCGGCGAGCGCTTTTTTCACCTCGTCGACGATGATCGGAGCGAGCGGGCACCCCATTGATGTCAGTGTCATCGTAACATGCGTCAGGCCGTCGTCATCCATATCAACGTCGTATACAAGGCCGAGATTGACGATATCGACGCCGAGCTCAGGGTCAACAACCTGCTCCAAGGCGCCCATGATGTTTTCTTTTAATGCTTCTTCCACGTTCCATCACTCCTTTTTCCTCAGTATAACGTAAAAGCGGGTTTTGTTAACACCTTTGTGCTTTATAAATGCTTATCGAACCAGGCGACGGTTTCTAAAACGGCGTATCTCGGGACTTTATGATCAGCCCGTTCGTCTTTCAGAAACTGAAGATGGTCAGGCCGGCTGCTGTAATGAGGTTTAATCGTCTCATAAAAGCCGCGGGTCGGTGCATACGGAACGACTTTGTCTTGAACGCCGTGCCAGAACAGCAGCGGGCGGCTGCGGAGTTTTTCCGGTTCCAGACTGAGATCGAACGGTTTGAGCCGTGCAAACAGTTCATCGACCTGTTCTTTTGTGACGTCAATGTCGATGTCCTGCTTTTGAATGTGGTCAATCTGCTGCTGAAAAAATGCCGTATAGTTCGGGCTTCCCATCAGACTGACGCCGGCTTTGACCCAATCATACGCGGCCATCGCGCCGAATGTCGTAATTCCGCCCATTGACGTGCCCGCAAGACCGATCCGCCCGTCTTCAATCAGACCGCGCGCTTCAAAATCCTTTTTCAGCACGTCAAGCTCCTCGATTTCATTTAATACAATGTCCCAAAAATGGACGGCGAGCTCTTCTGCTGACAGCTGTTCAGCGCGTTCACCGTGGTAAAGAGCTTCCGGCAGCACGGCCCTGAAGCCCTTTTCAGCAAGCAGGTAAGCGAAATGAAGATTATGCTCCTTCGCGCTTGTAAAACCGTGAATAAAGAAAACAAGGGGAGCGGGACGGTCCCGATTTTCTTCTTTTACAATATGTAAAAACGGAATGCCTGATACGGTTTGATGATCAATAAGAATCACGTTGACTCCCTCCTTAGGATAACCATAATCATAAGTGTAACATGTAGACAATAAAGATGGTAAAAAGCTACACTGTACATAAGTGAAAAACAGCAAATTATATGACAAAAGGAGTTATTTATGGAGACAAAACCTTATCTCATCGCCTTAGATCTGGATGGAACTTTATTAAAAGACGATAAAACCATTTCCCCTGAAACGGCACGGACGATTCAGAAGCTGAAAGAAGCGGGCCATCATGTCTGCATCTCAACCGGGCGCCCGTTCCGTTCCAGTTCGATGTATTATGACGAGCTTGGGCTGACAACGCCGATTGTCAATTTTAACGGGGCGTTTGTCCACCATCCGAAAGACGAATCATGGGGACGATACCACACGTCTTTATCGGTCGATGTGGTCAGACAGCTTGCCGAACTTACAGAGACCTATCAAATACATAATGTGCTCGCTGAGGTCATTGATGATGTGTACTTCCATTATCATGATGAGCATTTAATTGAGGCGTTTCATATGAATACGGCGAATGTCACATTCGGCGATCTGCGTGAAACGGTCAAGGAGGATGTAACGTCCGTATTGATTCATGCAAAGGAAGAGGACGTCGCGGATATACGCGCACATTTATCCGATGTGCACGCCGAGGTCATTGACCACAGAAGATGGGCGGCTCCGTGGCATGTGATTGAAATCATTAAACACGGGATGAATAAAGCGGTCGGCCTGAAGAAAATCAGCGACTATTACCAAGTGCCGAGAGAACGGATCATCGCGTTCGGCGACGAAGACAACGATCTTGAAATGCTCCGGTTTGCCGGGTGCGGCGTAGCGATGGGAAACGGCACGGATGAAGTCAAACAGGCCGCCGACCGCGTCACGGGATCAAATGAAGCGGACGGAATCGCCGAATTTTTAAAATCCTATTTCTCCCTGTGAGGTTTTGCCGCTCATAACACAAAGCCTTCCGCCCATACTAAAACAGACGACTCATCTCGTCTAAATATGGAAGGGGGACATTGCAATGGGTAAACGAAACAAATCAAAACGGTTTATTCAGCAAGGCAAGGACTCTGTCAGTCTTCATGACGCAAGATTTCCATATCGGTCTACATTAGAGGAAGCACAGCATGATGCAGCAAAAGATTCGGCTGAAAGGCAGGTTGACTTTTAATGAGAAACGAACTGTTTTCTCAAGCCAAGTCATTTGTCCAGCAGGCCGTCATGATTGCTAACGGTTTCGAGGACGGCGATCAGGAAAAAGCTGTCTCACGCGCCAAAAACGCCGTGTCTTCCGCGTACGCCAATTCGACGGATGCAGAACGTCAGCAGCTGCACCAATTTCAGGATCAGCTGGAGAAATTGCAATAAAAAAAGGCGCCCCGTTTAGACGAGGGCGCCGCTTTTTTATTTTACTTCAAATGTTTTTACCGTTTTCAGTCTTTTTCCGATCTGATCGGACTTCCCTAAAAACGTCACCGTCACCGTGTATGTTCCCGGACCGGGCACGTTCTTCCACACATCTGAAAAGTCATACGTTTCATTCGGCATTAAGGTCACGGTCTGAAACGCCTGAGTAAACATTTTGTCTTTTGAATAGCGGTACAGTTCTTTGTGATGTTGGTCATGTACGGTCAATTCGAATTTCTGCCCTGAGCTGAATGTGAAATCGATCGGGCTGCCGCTCTTGTTTTTTAAAGACATTTGAAATTCGATCTGCTGATCCGTCTGCACAGGGTTTACGGCTAATTCCGCTTGCTGTTCATTCATCTCTCCGGATACCTCCTCAGCGGGCTCCTTCTGCCCGGATTGACTGCTGCATCCGATCAGTAAAATGACCGGTAATAACAGGCCAAACAGCCACTTCATTCTATCCGCTCCTATCAGTCTTTTCTGAAGAAACCAAAGATCCCCGTCGTTTGCACGATGTTTGTGAAGGCTTTCGGGTCGACTTCTTTCACGATTTTCTCAAGGTCATACAATTCGTACCGCGTGATGACGATGATCATCATTTCTTTCTGTTCGTTTGTGTAAGCGCCTTTTGCCGGCACCGTCGTAATGCCGCGGACCATTTTCCCGTAAATCGCTTCTTTGATTTCATCGGCTTTTTTTGTAACGATCATGGCGGTCAGTTTCATGTGGCGGGTGTGAATGGCGTCAATCACCCTTGTTGTGACATACAGAGCGACAAGGGTATATAATGCTTTCTCCCATCCTTGCAATAATCCTGCCGTCAAAATGATAATCCCGTTCAAAATGAAGAAATATGTGCCGACCGGCTTATCCTTCCATTTGGCCAGCACCATCGACACGATATCAAGACCGCCTGTCGAAGCGCCGAATTTCAGCGTTAAACCGATGCCGATAGCTGAGATGACTCCTCCGAATACGGTATTCAGAAGAATATCGTGCGACAGTCTCATTTCCGGGAGAATTCCCATAAAGACGGACGTCAGCGCTACGCTTAATATGCTGTATACAGTGAATGATCTGCCGACTTTCAGCCACCCTAACACACCGATGGGAATGTTTAAGAGGAACATGAGAACTCCTGTCGAAATATAAAAAGGGGCGTATTGATCAACGACGCTTGACAGCAGCTGGGCGACACCGGTAAAACCGCTGGCATATACATTCGCCGGTATCAGGAATAAATTCAGTCCCGCCGCATACAGAAACGCGCCGATGACGACGATTGCTAATTTTTTTGCTTGTTCTAGTACCATGGCTTGCTCCTCCGCTCATTTTCATTATTAGCTTTTCCCTTAAAATAAAGTTTTGAACACTATTTTGCCACATTTATATGATATAGTTGGCATCACTCTCACCAATCGGAAAGAAGGGAATTATGATGACAGTTCACCTTATTGCTGACAGCGCCTCTGACCTGCCGAAATCTTATATTGAAGAAAACCGGATCGGGTTCATTCCGCTGCACGTAACACTTGACGGAAACGAATATGAGGACACGGTCACCATTCAGGCGGATCATATATTTCAAGCGATGCGGGACGGGAAAGTTCCGAAAACATCCCAGGCATCACCGGATACGATAAAAAAAGTATTTTTACAATACGCGGAACTGGGAGACCCGGCGATATACATCGCCTTTTCCTCAGGTCTTTCCGGCACCTATCAGACGGCCGTAATGATCGCCAATGAAGTAAAAGAGGAATTTCCCGATTTTGATTTACGGATTGTAGATTCCAAATGCGCTTCATTGGGCTGCGGCCTCGCGGTGATGCACGCGCAAACACTCTGTGTTAACGGGAATACAATACAAGAAATCGAAACGTCTGTAAAGAGCTTTTGCGCACGGATGAAACATATATTTACGGTCGATGATGTCGCTTATCTCGCGCGGGGCGGCAGAATTTCAAAAACGTCCGCTTTTGTCGGGGGGCTTTTGAACATTAAACCGATTCTGCATGTGGATGACGGCAGGCTCGTGCCGCTCGAAAAATTGCGCGGACAGAAGAAACTGTTTAAACGGATTATAGACATGATGAAGGAAGAAGGCGGCGATTGGGCGGATCAAACCGTGGGGATCAGCTATGCAGATAACGAGGAGACGGCGCTTCGGATGAAGGAAATGATTGAAGAAGCGTTCCATCCGAAAGAGACCATTCTTCATTCAATCGGCTCTGCGATCGGCGCGCACTCCGGGCCGGGCACGCTCGCGATTTTTTTCCTGAAGCCATAATTTCAATGCGGGCGGGCATCCTAACGGACAGAAGGGAGGCTTTGCCGCATGAAAGATGATGACAAAAAACCGTTGGACAATAACGCCGTAAATCAGAAAAAGAACCGGCTTGCCGAAAAAAACCGGCAGGCGGGAAAAAACCAGAATTCCAAAAAACCGGACCATCTGTAAAAGCAAAACAGCCCTCTTGTGGATGAAGATAGAGGGCTGTTTTTTGTTCTATATGCGTCTAACATCACTTATCACGAATCCGCTTTCAGGCAATGCCGGCATTCTGGACAGGCTGAAGCTCAAATCTTGGGACGGAACATCGTACTCTATTTCATTGGCAAGAAACGCAAGGGAAGTTTTCATGACTTCCACGGTCATTCCCTCACCCGGACAGCGGTGGCCGTTAGCCGGATCACCTCCGCCCTGGGGAATGAAATCAAATTTATTTTCCTCCCGCCCCTGAAAACGTTCCGGGCGAAATTCATTCGGATTCTCCCAAAGCCGGGAATCATGGTTTGTCCCATATAGGTCAAGCATGACGGATGCACCCTTTTTAAACTCACAGTTCTTCCATACGAAATCTTTTTTCACAACGGCTCCTAAAAACGGGGCAAACGGGTAATACCGCCGAACTTCATGTGCAAATCTTTCAGCCTCCTGATCATCTCTCGATCCCAGTTTGCCCCGATATTCAGGGTAATCATGCAATGCAAGAGCTGAAAACGTAATGAAGTAAGAAATGGCGGCAATCGGGCGCAGAACATTAATCAGCTCAACAGCAGCCATGTGAGAATCAAGTCTGTTCCCGTCAAGTTCTGTATGACAAGCCATTTCATACAAGGCTGAGCACTCCGGCGTTTGCAGCTTGCCGGACCGCACATCCTCAATGACCTCCTCTATCCATTTCTCCGTTTTCAGCCTCGCCCTTCTGCCTTTCCAATGACGCGGTCCGACAGCGCCGAATGCGTCTACCATATCGGTGAAATCCTCCGCCCGCTCTTTCACTTCTGAGTCTTTCAGCGGGACGCCGGCCCACTCACAGGCAGCCCGGCACAGCACTTTCTTCGCTTCATCAAAAAGGACAATTCGGTTTGAACCCTCCCACTTTTCCGCAGATGCTTTCCACTGTTTTGCCACCGCTTCCGCAAGCCGTTTTTGCCGGGGCGGCGTCATCAGCGACATAAATAGAAGCTTCCTGTGCTTATGCCGTTCACCGTCCATTGACTGGATTGCCCCTGTTCCGAATAACGTTTTCTGCACCCGTTTGGGGAGGGCATGCTCCCGCTGAAATCGTTCTGTGTCATAAAAAAGCTTTGCGGCTTCCGCTCCGCTCATACAAATGAATGTCTTCCCTAATAAACGGGCGCGAAACACATCCGAGCGATAATTCTCCGCTCTGTTTTTCACAAATACATATCCATCGCGTAATAAAGCCAGACTATTATCAAGACCCTTATCATGCGGAATTTGTTCATTCATCCCGATTCCTCCCATCTTTTTTCACCTTTCACGAAAAAGAATAAATATAAACACAAGTATATTCAGTATTTGTGTTTCATTCAGAAGTTACTCATGTCAGGCTGCAAAAATCAGGGGCGGGCATAAGCCCGTTACAAAGTAAACCGGCGGACCTGATCGTTTAATCGCTCTGTCAGGCTCACCAGATTATCGACGCTTTCCGCCATTTTATGAAAAGAAGACAGCTGCTCAAGCGCGGAGGCAGAAATCTCTTCGCTTCCCGCAGCCGTTTCCTGAATAACGGCGCTGATGCTTTCGGCATGATGCAGCACTTGCTCACCAAGCTGTTTCGATTCGATGATCCGTCCGTCCAATTGAGTAAGCTCCGCTTTAATATGGGCGGCTTTTTGTTCAATATGGACGAATGATTCTGACGTTTTCTCCATCAGCTCCTGCTGTCTGTCCGCTAAAGCGACGCCGGTCGTGACAGCTCCGGTAATAGACGTGATGCCGTCTTCAATTTGCTTTACCATATCGAAAATCTGCGCGGTCGCTTTGGCTGATCCGTCTGCGAGCTTCCGTATCTCCTCGGCAACGACGGCAAATCCTTTTCCGGCCTCGCCTGCTCTGGCCGCCTCGATTGCGGCGTTTAATGACAGCAGATTGGTCTGGCCCGCAATGTCAGAAACGGTCTGCGCCATCATACTGATGCCTGCCGCATGCTCTATGAAGAGATCGGCGGCTTCGGAAATCTCTTTTGATGTCTCATTGCTTTTATCAATGGCTTGCTTGGTCTCGGCTAAAGCACCGCGCCCCGCAGCCACCGCCGCAATCGTCTCTTCGCTGCTTCTCGTCGTTTGTTTTGAACGTTCGGCGTTCGCCTTTGAATGTTCATCCATTTGTTCAATGAATTGCACCGTATGCTGCAGATCTTCTGAAATGGTTTGGGAGCCTTTCGCCATTTCTTCCGTCGACACGGACACCTGCTCGGTCATGTCCTTCAGCGTCTGGTTTTCCTTCGTCAAACCTTCCGCGAAAGTCTCGACTTCACGGCCGACCTCTCCGATCGCCTGAATTAAGGTGCGGAGCTGTTCAGCCATCATTCCGAATGAGTCATTCAGCTCTTTCAGTTCGTCCTTCCCTTTATAATCAAGCATTTCAACAGCAAGGTTCCCTCCTGCAATACGACGGGCATTTTCAGCCATGCGGCGGATCGGCCCTGCAATTCTCTTCGTCAGCCTGATGGAAGATATGACGGTGACGGCAAGTATCACGATGGTCAGCACGGCTGCGCTGTAAACGATAAACTGAATCTGGTCAGCCGTCTGCTTCTGCATGTCTTCATAGTGATCCCGGCTTTTCAGATTCAGCATATAAATATCATTCAGAAGACCGTTGATGCGGGCCGCCGTCCTTGTCGCTTCAGCCGGGCTTTTCGAATCAAGAGCAGCGTCCGCCTCCGCCTGCCATGATTCGTATTTTTTGGCGAGTTTGTCATAAGCGGCTTTGTCTGCACCGTCCGTCATCGTTTTTTTGAGCGCCGCCAGTTTGTCTGAGCTGCTTTTCATATAGCTTCGCACATCTTCTTTCTGGGCGTCTGCGAGCGTATAGGAATAGCCGGTGATGCTTTCTTTTAACGTATTAAGGTCAGCTTTTGCTTCCTGAACGTTTAACAGCGCGTCCACTTCATCTTCATTTGAAGCCTGAATCTTCATCATGTTTACGATGGTAAAGCCGATGACGGCGGCGAAGCAAATCATCGTAACGGCTGCGTTAACGAGCAGCCTTGTCCGTAATGTCACTTCAGATCGCCTCCTTTTTCAATCAGACTGTTTTTCATATCCGTGATCTTTTTCGTCAGCCCGCCTGCGTTTTTGACAACTCTGATCTTAGCTAAGTCCATGCCGTTTTTCTTCAGTCCGTAAACGATCTCTCCGCTTTTGATCTCCTTGTTGTCTTTTAAATCTTTCGCCAATTCATAGATGACATGGTCGACGTTTTTCACTAAAGAAGAGATAACGGCGTGCTCGGCGGTGTAATATTGATCGCTGTCAACACCGATGGCGTATACTTTTTGCGCCTCCGCTTCTTTCAGTGCGCCGACACCCGTGAAGCCGGCCGCCGTAAACAGGACATCGGCTTTTTTTCGGATCATGTTTTGGGCGATGCCCTTCCCGAGCTTATCATCATCAAACGTACCGCTGATGTCCGACAGCACGCGGATATTCGGTTTGACTGATTCCGCGCCTTTCAGATAGCCTTTTTTAAACCGTTTAATGACGTCGGCATCTGAACCGCCGATAAATCCGATTGTGCCGGTTTTGCTCGTCATGGCCGCCAGCGCTCCGGCTAAGAAGCTTCCTTCATCCTCTTTAAACGTGACGGAGGTGACATTATCCAGGCCTGATACGGAATCAATCAGCACAAACCGCTGCTTCGGATATTTTTTAGCGACCTTTTCTAAATCCGCCTGCATGCTGTAACCGAGCCCCACAACAAGGTCATTGCCTTCCCGGACAAGCTGGGTCAGTCCTTTTTCGTATGTACCGGTGTCTTTTATTTCCCGATAGTCAAATGTGATGCCGAGCTCGTCTCTCGCTTTCATCAAACCTTGAAAGCCTGAATCATTAAATGATTGGTCGCCGAGGCCGTTGTCTGTCAGCATGATGCCGATTGTTTTCGTTTTTTCGGCCGCCGTTTCCTCAGATTTGCCGGCACATCCCGCCGTGCTGAGCGCAAGCAGCAGTACAGCCGCAAATATCGCCATTTTTCTCATTGAAACTCTCCTTTTGTTTTTTTCTACAGTTATATATCGGTTCGGATGTCAGAATATTTTATTTCAATAAAATATGTATGTTCGGCAGGATGTTAAACAAATGAGGGTATAGGAGCTTTTGAGAAAATAAAAAACATCGGTTTTGGTTCACCGATGTTTTTGCAGAAAATTTATTGTTTTTCGTATGTCCAGCCGTCTTCCTGATAGACCTTGCCGTTTTTCATCAGATGCCCGAGCGCCCGCTTAAAGGCGGCTTTGCTTAAATGAAACCGTTCGCGGATATCGTCAGGATGGCTTTTGTCTCCGTAAGGCATCGCGCCGTTTCTTGATCTCAGATAGGTCAGAATTTCTTCCGCGTCAACCGAAAGCGCATCCTGCTTTCTCGGCAGCAGGGACATGTTGACGGAGCCGTCTTCCTTCACCTCGATGACACGCCCTGTCACGCGGCTGCCGAGTCTCGGCTCTTCTTTTCTTTCTGAAGGGTGAATAAACGCGCGGATGCCTTCATCGGTAATCAGAAAAGAGCCTGATGCAATCAGTCTGTACACCGTGCCCGTCAGGTCTTTATTCATGACGTCTTCCCCTGCATCCGTAAATAATTCACTGATGATATCCTCAGGCGCCGGCTTGGCAAACATGCGCCCGCGGCTTGTCACCTTCAGCATGCAATACAGTCTGTCTCCTTTTTGCGGCCAGACGGATTTGTACGGAGGCAGGTGCTCCGTTGCGACGAGCGCGTCTTTTGACAGACCGACGTCGACGAATACGCCCATATCTTCCACAGCGTCCGTCACTTCCACCCATCCGTAGTCATAAAAGCTGATGAGCGGCTTTTTCATCGTCGCCGCGAGTCTTTCCTGATGATCGACGTAAATAAATACGTCCACTTCATCTCTGTCTTCGATATCCTCTGTGATTTCACTGTTATGTAAAAGAACCGTATCCTCGCCGTCGGTTAAAAAATAACCGAAATCGGTTTGGTGATCTATACTAAGCGTGAGCTGCTGCCCTGGTCTCATGTTATCGTCCTTCCTGATTCGCCCGTATGAGGCTGATGTTTTTCTCATTTTTTCCAATATGCATAAATTCATGCTTTATGCTGTTGGACATTTCTCTTTATTCTACTATAATCAACTCATAAGTGAAATGTTATAGGAGGTTTTCTCATGGCAAAAGAAAGTTCTTTTGATATTGTATCCAAAGTTGAATTTCCCGAAGTGCAGAATGCGATTCAGATGACGCTGAAAGAAATCGGCACGCGCTATGACTTTAAAGGATCGAAAAGCGATGTAACTTTAGAAAAGGAAGAACTTGTCCTGATTTCTGATGACGAGTTTAAACTGAATCAGCTCAAAGATGTGCTGAGCGGCAAGCTGATCAAACGGGACGTGCCGACGAAAAACATTGAATACGGCAAAATCGAAAATGCATCGGGAGGCACGGTGCGCCAGCGTGCGAAGCTTGTACAGGGCATTGATAAAGACAACGCCAAAAAAATCAACGCGGTGATTAAAAACTCCGGCTTGAAGGTCAAGTCGCAGATTCAGGACGACCAAGTGCGCGTCACCGGAAAAAATAAAGATGATCTGCAGCAGATTATTGCAGCCGTCCGCGGAGCAGACCTGCCGATTGACGTTCAATTTATTAATTTTAGATAAATTATGTGATTCCTATTGATTATTGTCTCTATTTTCGGTAAATTTGGAGAAAGGGATTTTCACAGTTAAGTTTTGGAAACCCATGACAATTACATGAACGTTCTTATCAAGAGAAGCCGAGGGACTGGCCCGACGACGCTTCAGCAACCGGTGTAGTGGTTTACCCAAACCATGACCAAGGTGCTAAATCCAGCAAGCTAAAAACAGCTTGGAAGATAAGAAGAGAGACAAATGATTACAAAGTCTTCTTCTTAAGAAGACTTTTTTTATTTCTCTTTTTTCCTTGCTGAATGTGACGAAGGAGGCAAACAATGGGACTATTACAAGACTTAAAAGAACGGATTTTAATCGGAGACGGCGCGATGGGCACTCTCCTCTATTCCTACGGCATTGACAGATGTTTTGAGGAACTGAACGTATCAAAGCCCGAAGAGATCAAGCGGATACATAAGGCTTACGTGGAAGCCGGGGCAGACATCATCCAGACAAATACGTACGGCGCGAATTTTATTAAGCTCTCAAGATACGGACTTGAGGACGAAACGAAAAAAATCAATCAGGAGGCGGTCAGAATCGCGCGCGCTTCCTCAGACGGCGCTTATGTATTGGGAACGATGGGCGGCATCCGCACCTTTAACAAAAACGCCTACAGCCTGGAGGAGATTAAACGCAGCTTTCGGGAGCAGCTTTATTTATTGCTGCACGAAGAGCCGGACGGTCTGCTTCTGGAAACATACTATGATTTAGAAGAGGCGCGCGAAGTGCTGAAGATCGCGAGAAAAGAAACGGAACTTCCGATTATGCTGAACGTATCCATGCACGAACAGGGCGTGCTGCAGGACGGAACGCCGCTTCGGGAAGCCCTCAGGTCCATTGCCGATCTCGGCGCTGACATAACGGGAATCAATTGCCGGCTCGGCCCGTACCACATGATTGAAGCGCTCACCGAAGTGCCGATTTTCAGTGACGCTTATTTATCGGTCTATCCGAACAGCAGCCTTCCGTCTTTAGAAGAAGGCCGGCTTGTTTATGATACGGACGATGCCTATTTCCGGGAGAGCGCCGTACAGTTCCGCACTCAGGGCGCGCGCATTATCGGCGGCTGCTGCGGTACGACGCCAAACCATATCAGAGCCATGGCTGAAGCGGTCCGCGGCCTTTCCCCCGTCACTGAGAAAGAAGTGAAAATCAGACGGGAAGAAGAAGTCATCTCAGTCAGCAACGAACGAATCGAACCGGGTTTAAACGAAATCGCCGCTCAAAAACGGTCAATTATCGTAGAGCTTGATCCGCCGAAAAAATTGAATTTTGACAAATTTCTGCAAGCGGCGGCTGAATTAAAAGAAACCGGCATAGAAGCGCTGACGCTCGCCGACAATTCATTGGCGACACCGCGGATCAGCAATGCAGCCTGCGGTTCATTGCTGAAAGAGCGCCTTGATATCCGTTCTCTCGTTCACATTACATGCAGAGACCGCAACATCATCGGCCTTCAGTCACATTTAATGGGGCTGGATACGCTCGGGCTCACCGACATTTTAGCCATCACGGGTGATCCTTCAAAAATCGGCGACTTTCCAGGGGCTACCTCCGTCTATGATTTAACGTCCTTTGACTTGATCAGGCTGATTAAACAATTCAACGAGGGCATTTCTTTATCAGGGAAACCGCTCGGCAAGAAAACGAACTTTTCCGTAGCCGGAGCATTTAATCCGAATGTCCGCCATCTCGATAAAGCAGTAAAACGGCTGGAGAAAAAAATCGAGTGCGGAGCTGACTACTTCGTGTCCCAGCCTGTCTACTCGGAGCAGCAGCTCATTGACATTCATCATGAAACGAAGCATCTCAAAACACCGGTGTATATCGGAATCATGCCGTTAACGAGCAGCCGCAACGCAGAGTTCATCCATCATGAAATCCCGGGCATTAAGCTGTCAGACAGCATCCGCGAAAAAATGGCGCTCGCCGGCGAAGACAAGCGGAAGCAGAAAGCCGAAGGCCTCGCCATCGCCAAGTCGCTTCTCGACACGGCGTGCGAACTGTTTAACGGAATTTATTTAATCACCCCGTTTCTCCGTTCTGATTTGACGTCAGAGCTTGCAGCTTATATTAAGCAAAAGGATGAAAAGCGGGCTGATGTATATTTGCATTAACGCGGAAGAGGCCGCCTGATATGACAGGCGGCTTTTTCATGGTACGATACAGAAAAAGAATCAAGCAAAGGAGGATTTTTTCATGGTTGAAGTAAAACCCATCACCGCAGAAGACACATACGCGATCAGACACAGCGTGCTGCGCCCCCATCAGACGATTGAGGATTGTAAATATGATCAGGACAGCGTCAAAGGAGCCTTTCATCTCGGAGGTTTTTACGACGGGACATTGATCAGCATCGCTTCTTTCTACCCGCAGAACCAGCAGGCTTTACAGGCAGCGCCCGCCTATCAGCTGCGCGGCATGGCGACGCTTGAGGAATACCGGACGCAAAAAGCGGGAAGCACGTTAATCGCCTATGCAGAACGAAAACTGGCAGATATGGGGGCGGCGCTTGTCTGGTGCAACGCCAGATGTCACGTAAAGGGATATTACGAAAAGCTCGGCTGGAAAAGCACGGGCAGCCCCTTTGACATACCCGGCATCGGCCCGCATGTGATCATGTATAAAGAACTCGCCTGAAACAGACAAATGCCCTTGGGGACATGTCTCTAAGGGCATTACCTTGAATGTCACGCCTGCTTTTATATGCGGTACTATTGACGCCCTCCCGCTTTTTTAATACCCTTTGTACATTACACAACAGCAAGGATGGCAGGCAGAACGATATCTGTCAATTGCCGTTTTCAGCTATTAATTCAGAAAAGGAAGTATGAGATGAATACGATCCAAAAACCGAAAATCCCGAAAGAATTGCCGGTGCTTTCTTTCACAGAAGCGCTTCAGGACGACCTCATAAAAGAAGTCGCCATAGAAAACGCCGTCGTAAACAGCAAACTGGACGGCCTGCGCGCCGAAAAAGTCATTTTCAGAAACACCGTTTTTACGGATGTCTCTTTCAGACATATGGAATGTACGGATGTCCTGTTTGACAAATGTGATGTCTCAAACGCTGATTTCAGCGGAAGCATCATCCATAGAACGGCGTTTCAGCATTCAAAACTTCTCGGCTTGAATCTGGCGGATTCCGCCATGCGTCATGTACGGTTTGAAGACTGCCTCGCAAATTACAGCTCCTTCAGCTATTCCAATATGAAGCATGTCCGGTTTGACACGTGCGCTCTTACAGAAAGCGAGTGGAATGATGCCGTTCTTGAATACACTGATCTTGACGCCTGTGATTTGAACGGCTCAAATTTTATCGGCACGTCTCTTTTTAATATGGATATCAGCACGTGCACATTTGATCATCTGCACGTCTCACTTGAGAAGCTGAAAGGATGCCGCATCTCTCCGGCGCATGCCGTTACATTCGCAGAAGCGCTCGGAGCCATTGTGACGTGATCTTTTATCTTTTATCAAACGAAACGGCGGGCGATGTCCGCTATCGTTTGAATGCCTTTTTCCAAGTCCGGTAAGGATGCGTATGAATAGGAAAAACGCAGGCTTTGCCGGTCTTCGGGAAGATAGAGAGCTCCCGGATTGATCAGCACGCCGGCCTCCAAGGCACGGGTGAAAAGCGTCTGAACGGCGATTGCTTGATGAAAAGTGACCCAAATATAAAAGCCCCCCTCCGGCACACGCCACTCCGCAATATCTCCCGCGTATCTTTCAAGAGAACGCAATGCCGCATCTCTTCTGATTTTGAGTTCCTTTCTGAGACGCAAAAGGCGCGCTTCATAGCGGCCGCTTGACAGCCATTGACATGCCGCCCATTGAGATAAAGCACTGGAGCCGTAATCCGTCTGCATTTTAATATCGGCGAGCCTGTCTGCAACCGGCTCAGGGGCGACGACCCATCCGATGCGCAGACCCGGGCTTACGGTTTTTGACAGCGTGCCGATATACAGCACATTCCCCTCACCGTCCATCGATTTTAACGGAAGCGGCGGTTCTTTATCGATCCATAAATCACCGTATGCGTCATCTTCAATGACAGGCAGGCGGTGATTTCTTGCGAGCGCGATGAGTTCCTTCCTCCGCTTGAGTGACATCACCGTTCCGGTCGGATTATGGAATGACGGAATGGTGTACAGCAGCCCTGCTTCGTATTGCCGCCGGTAAGCGGGAAGATGATCCGTTTTGATTCCACTCCCATCCATCGGCACTCCCTTAAGCCTGACGCCCGCTGATTGAAACACACGCAGGGAATGGAGATACGACGGGTTTTCAGTCAGCATGACGGAGTTTGGTTTTAGCAGCCCGATTGAAATGAGCTGAAGCGCCTGCAGTGCGCCTGAGACGATTACGATGGATGCCGGGGACGCGTGAATCCCCTTTGTTTTCAAATGTTCCGCGACGCTTTGCCGAAGCTGCAGGCTGCCCTTCGGTTCTTCATAGCCGAGCGCAAAAGTGTTAGTTCCCGCTTCACGGAACAGTTCGGCCATCTCCTGCTCAGGCAGCAGCTCTTGACTCAGTTCACCCGTCCCCAGCCTGATCAGATCCGGACGCGGCTCGTTTTGATTAATGGCCTGAATCAAGGATGAATTCGGCTGATGACTCCCCGATGTAACGTATGTGCTCCAATCAAGGGGCTTAGCCGCTGCCATGATGCTCCACGTATTGTTGACGACCTTAGTGCCTCCCCCTCTTTTTCCTTCCAGAAGACCTTGGGCGATTAACTCATCAACTGCTGCCGTCACTGTGCTTCGGTTGACCTGAAGCTCCTCGGCGAGCTTTCTTTGTGAGGGAATTTTCGTGCCAATGGTCCATTCGCCATGAAGTATTTTTTCTTTTATATGCTGTTCGATCTGGAGATAAAGCGGTATGTGCGACTCCCGATCCGGACGCCAGCTGTTCATACGTCATCCCTCCTTCTTTATTTATTATACATTTGGCTGGTTTAAGTACCAGCCAAATGGCCGGAGACATCAGCACACAGTGCGGCTACAATGAGATTTAGTTGACGATTGGAGGGTTTTACGATATGAATGCCATTCTTCACGGAGTGATGCTCGCTTTCGGCCTTATTTTGCCATTGGGCGCGCAAAACGTGTTTATTTTTCAGCAGGGAGCCTGGCAAAAACATGTGTGGCAGGCGTTTCCCGCAGTGATTGCCGCCGCGGTATGCGATACGATTCTCATCAGCGCGGCCGTCGCAGGCGTGTCAATGATTATTGCAGAGATTCCCGTTTTTCAGACCGTCATGCTTATAGGCGGCTTTTTGTTTCTCAGTTTTTTAGGCTGGCAGACTTGGAGAAGCAAACCGCAGGCCGAACAGGCGAGAAAAACGATTTTCACGGCAAAAAAACAGGCGGTCACGGCCGTCATGGTATCCCTTTTGAACCCGCATGCGATTTTGGATACCGTCAGTGTCATCGGCACAAGCTCCGCCGCCTATCCGGGAATTGATAAATGGCTGTTTGCCGGTGCTTGTATCGCGGTTTCCTGGGTATGGTTCGCCGGACTGGCATTCGCGGGACGGCTCGTCCAAACGGCGGATACAGGAGGCCGGCTCCTCGGCATCCTGAATAAATGCTCGGCATTGGTGATGTGGGGTGCTGCTTTTTATTTTGCTGCGCTTTTGTTTCGATAAAAGGAATTCGGCCAGGCCATGTTGAATGTACCGGAAGAAGAGGGGGAATTGGAATGTCAGACATTTTAAAGCTGTATCACTACCACAGATGGGCAAATGAGCAAGTTATTCAGCATCTGAAGACGCTGCCCGCGGTCAGCTTACAGCAGAAACTGAAAAGTGTTTTTCCGACTGTGAACGCCGTGCTTGTGCATATATACCGGGCTGATTACATTTGGCTTCACGTGCTTTACGGAGAAACTTTCGAACAAATCGTCTCGCAGTTTGATCAATTTGAAAAGCTTGACGGAGATTTTGAGGCGATTGAACATAGAATGACTGAACTGGACAAAGAATTCAGCGAATTTTTAAAAGAAATGGAGAACCCGGAAGGTCCGATCTCTATTTCTCATCCGCGCCTGGGGACGCTTCAGACGACATATGCCGATGTGATCCGGCATGTTGTGAATCACGGCACATACCATCGCGGCAATATCACCGCGATGCTTCACCAAATGGGCTATAAAGGCGTGCCGACTGACTACATTTTTTTCTCATACGAATCATAAAAAAGCAAAGGCCTCCCGGGCCTTTGCTTTTTTACTTCGAATCTATCATAATCCGATATAGCTGGAGACGCCCGCTTTTTCGGCCACATCGTAAATTGTCATTTTCATGCTTACTGATCCCTCTTTTGTTCTCTGGTTTTGGGTCAGTCCGTTTTCCGGCTTACGAATTTGCGGTATTCAAGCGGCGAAATGCCTTCAATCTGTTTAAACAGTTTGGAAAAATAGGTTGGGTCCTCCATACCGATGGCGTCCGCGATCGCCCCCATTTTGTCATTGGTTGCAGACAAAAGACGTTTCGCCTCCGTCATTCTGACTTTGTTCGTATACTGGCCGGGCGTGACGCCGAGCACCTGCTGCATGCAGCGGGTCACGTAGTCTTGGTTGTAATGAAGAGCCGAAGAGAGCGCTTTAATGGTTGTTTTCTCCTGATAGTGCTCCTGCAGGTACCGGGCGGCCTCCCATGCGACTCTTTCCTTTGCGGACGGGATTTGGAACGCTTCTTTCTGAAGATGGAGCAGCAGCTCTTCAAACAGAATCTGCTTTCTGAGCGGCAGATCGGAGTTCTCGGCGCTGTCATCTGTCAGGACACTGAATTGCCCGGCCATAAACTGCGGGCGTCTCACCTTCCCTTTTTGCGGCAGGGACAGGCGGTAGCGGGACGGCTCTTCAAAGCTCCCTTTTTTTCGCCTCAGCTCCGACCAGTTGTTCCCGGTTGTTTCCGTCACCTCATAAGCCGCTCCTTCAAAATGAAGCCACGAATAGGATGTCGTTTCTTCACTGCCTTTTGTTCCGTAATGTTCAAGGCCGGGAGAAAGCAGAATATATTCTCCCGCTTCAACGGAAAAGGCGTTTTCGTCTTCTGTAATGTAGAGGACGCCTTCTTTCACATACAGCAGATCAAACACCGGAAAGACCCGTCTCACATGGGTTTCGCCTTTTTTGAACACTCCTTCTCCCGCAGCGATAAAGACCGGGAACGGAGGAACTGTGAACTCGAGAAAGGACATATTTTCGGCCCTCCTTTTTAAGTCGGATTTTTGCAAGAAGTTTCGTTTCTCTCCCTTTTTATTATAAGAAAATGGAGGTACACTTTTAAACGTTGATTTTTTCAGGAAAGGGGTTAAAAGAAATGAAACAAGCGATTTTAAAACGGGCTGCATTCAAACAATCCTCTGATCACAAACTCTCATTATACGCGCTGACTTGGCCGATATTTATTGAGGTTTCATTATATATGTTTATGGGAAACGCCGACACTCTTATGCTTAGCCAATACTCCGACAACAGTGTGGCGGCCGTGGGTGTCAGCAATCAGATTTTAAATTTAATTATCGTGATGTTCAGCTTTATCGCAACGGGTACGACAATTGTGATTTCACAGTTTTTAGGATCTAAACAGAAAAAAGAGGCGCAGGAAGTGGCTTATGTATCAATAGGAGCGAACTTTGTCATCAGTCTCGCCATCAGCGCCGCCATATTTTTTGCGGCCGTTCCGCTGCTTCATGTGATGGGTCTTTCCAATGAATTGATGCCGGATGCCAAAGTCTTTTTGCAGGTGGTCGGCGGGCTGTCCTTCATTCAGGCTTTGATTATGACGTTCAGCGCCATTTTAAAAAGCTACGGTCATACGAAGGATACGATGTTCGTTACGATCGGGATGAATATTTTAAATATTGCCGGAAACTTTCTTGTCATTTTCGGGCCGCTCGGCCTTCCGGTGTTAGGCGTCGCCGGTGTTGCGATGTCAACGTCCTTTGCGCGGATCATCGGGCTGATCGCGATGATTGTGATCGTCAAAAAACGCATCGGACTCGGTCTGACATGGGAAAAGATTTTTCACGTCCATAAAGAGCACTTGCGGAAACTCCTGAAAATCGGGATTCCGTCTGCCGGCGAACAGCTGTCTTACAACATTTCACAAATGGTTGTCACTTATTTTATCGCTATTATGGGCGCTCAGGCACTTACAACAAAGGTTTATACGCAAAACATCACCATGTTTATCCTGCTGTTCGGAACGGCGATCAGCCAGGGCACACAGATTTTGATCGGCAGATATATCGGCGCCAAACGGTTTGACGAGGCTTATGACCGCTGCATGAAAAGTCTGTACTGGGCGCTTGGCATTGCCGCTTTGACATCCGTGATCATGACCTTGTTTTCAAAGCAGCTGATCGGAATTTTCACAAGCAGTCCTGACATTATTGCGACGGCGAGCATGCTGATCGCCATGACGATCATTCTTGAGCCCGGCCGTTCATTTAATGTCATTATCATCAACTCGCTGCGGGCTGCCGGAGATGCAAAATTCCCCGTCTACATGGCAATGATTTCCATGTGGGGTATCGGACTGCCTCTCGCTTATCTGTTCGGCATCCATTTCGGATTAGGGCTTATGGGCATCTGGATTTCATTTATCGCGGATGAATGGGTCAGAGGCATTCTTATGTACAGAAGATGGCGGTCGCGGATTTGGATTCAAAAAGGGATTGCATAAACGCCCGAAGCTTCGTTATGAAGCCGGGCGTTTTTTTATGCTTGCGAAAGCCGTTGTCTCATGTCACCGAGCTCTGACCGATAATGTGCCAGCAAACCGGTAACGGCGGGCCTTGAGTATAACGGAAACAGCTCCAGCTCTTCAGACGCCTCCTCGAAATACGCCTCGGCCTCGAATGCGATGTACTCCCATACATTCATAAAAGCTTTGTTGACGGTATGGCTCTCCAGCTCTTCTTCCGTATAGCCGAATTGCTTCATCACCTGGCGCGGGAGACGCTTTTTCGCCCGCTCGTCCGTATGGACCTCCAGAAGCACCCGGGTCAGCTGAATGGCTGCTCCTAATGAAACGGCTGCATGGCGGAGTTTCTCTTGGTTCCGGCGCGCACAAACCGGCAGCAGCAGCAGGCCGAGGGCTCCGCCTGTTTGGCCCGCATACATCAGCAGGTCATCAAACTCTTGATACGTTACTTTTTCTCTGTCAGAGATTTGGCCGGCGATAAACTCACGTAACGGCTCTTCTTCAAGCGCAAATTGCTGCCGCACATCGGTGAGCGCCTCCCACAAAAAGCCGTCGGCGCGTGACCCGTTCAGAACGTCTTGTGCCGCCTGTTCAAATCCTCCAAGTTCCTGCACATCAAGCCGGTCAGCTTCGTGAAACAAAGCAAGCACCGCCCATGCGGCCCGCCTGTTTTTTGGCGGCAGGGATGAGAAAGTCCGTTTATATAAAGGAAAGTGCGCCTCGGCAAGCTGGGCGCATGTTTCGTATTCGGTCATGGTATCACTCCTCTGTTTTTTAGTGTACCATATGTTTCACAATAAAAAGACCGATATCCTTCAGCGGAAACCGGTCGCGGCACTGTTATTCTTCTATATCGATACGGTACGCCTCAAACCATGTATGGATCTGGGCAAGATGGGCGATCAGCTGCGGGCCTTTCATCAGCTGGCCGAACCACGGAACCTGAAAAGATGAACCTTCTGTCTCCAGCAGCATTTCCAGCTTCTTTCTGTCAAGCAGGGTGTGAAGCACGGAATCTTTCTGTTGTAAAATCGTTTTCAGCCATTCTGTGACCCCCTGCGTGTATTTCGGGTGATGCGTTTTCGGATAAGGACTTTTTTTGCGGTACAAAATATCTTCAGGAAGCAGTCCTTCAAGCGCTTTCCGCAAGATACCTTTTTCCCGGCTGCCATGCATTTTCATTTCCCAAGGAATATTCCAAACGTATTCCACAAGTCTGTGGTCGGCGAACGGCACCCGTACTTCAAGACTTGCGCCCATGCTCATGCGATCTTTGCGGTCGAGCAGATTTGTCATAAACCAAAGCATATTTAAGTAGAACAGCTGCCGTCTCGCTTTATCTGTTCCCGTCTCACCATCTAACAGCGGCGTTTCCGCAATGGTTTCTTCATATCTCGCATTCACGTATTCTCTAAGATTCAGCCGTTTTTGCCACTTTTCATCCAAGAGCGTGACCCTCTCCTCAGTCGACCTCATCCAAGGAAATCCCTCTTCTTCTGCCGCTGTGTGAAACCACGGATATCCGCCGAAAATTTCGTCCGCACATTCTCCGGAAAGGCTCACGACAAAATCTTTTTTAATTTCCCGGCAGAACCATAATAGCGAGGAATCAACATCAGCCATGCCCGGCAGGTCTCTGACGAGAACGGATTCCTCCAGATGTTCAACCAGCTGATCCTGCGTAATCACGCACTTATGATGCTGTGTGCCGAATGCATTTGTCATTTTATCGATCCACGGGCCGTCATCATTCGGCTGAAAGGCGCTCGCTTTAAAAAATTTGCTGTTCTCCTCATAATCAATGGAATAAGTATGAAGGGGATCTCTGCCTTGTTTCTCAAAATGAGCGGCGGCTATCGCGGTTATCGCGCTCGAATCAAGCCCCCCTGATAAAAACGTGCAAACCGGCACGTCAGATACGAGCTGGCGTGTCACTGCATCCTGAAATAAGTACCGAATGTGAGCCGCGGTTTCATCGAAGCTGTCTGTATGCTTTTCGCTCTTTACATTCCAATAACGCCATATGGACAAACCGTCCTTTGAGAAAGTGAACGCATGGGCGGGACGCACCTCGTGAATTCCTTTAAACACCCCGCAGCCCGGAGTTCTGGACGGCCCGAGTCCGAATACTTCCGCAAGTCCGCCGCTGTCTGTGCGGGCTTTCACATCAGGATGAGCAAGAATGGCTTTCAATTCCGACCCAAACAGAAAGGAAGAGCCGTGTTCTTTATAAAAAAACGGTTTGACGCCGAGCCGGTCTCTTGCCCCGAACAGCCGCTTGCGCTTCTCATCCCAGATGGCAAAAGCGAAAATACCGTTCAAGCGGTCCACGCACTCCTCCCGCCACTCAATATAGCTGTGCAGCAGCACTTCTGTATCAGAGGTCCTCTCAAAACGGTGGCCCCTCGCCTGAAGCTCCTTCCGCAATTCCTCCGTGTTATACAGCTCTCCATTATAAATGATGGTGTACGTTTCCTCTTGATGCGTGCAGGCCATCGGCTGGCGGCCGCCTTCAATGTCAACGACCGAAAGTCTTTTATGTCCGAATAAAACATGGGGCTCTCCCCAGACGTTTGAATCATCAGGCCCTCGTTTTGAAAGAGTGTCTATCATATTGTTCATAATATGTTTCTCTTGGACGAGCTGCTTTTGAAAATCGACCCAACCCGCAATTCCACACATGTGATATCAGCTCCAATCCCGTTTCTGTCGGTATCAAATTCGTTTCTATCAGCACTTTACCCAGTTTATGCAAAGAAACGCAGATAGTTGATTTGTCCCACTAAGAGTTGTATGAGACAAGCCCGATTTGGAAAGAACGGAAGAGAAGAAACAAACAAAGGAGACCGGCACGGTTATGAAACGAAAACAGCTTTTCTCAGAAAAAAACAAATGGGGGCGCGGCACCCTGATGATAGAGGACGGCATCTGCCTCATCGAAAACGATGAAGGCGATATCCTGCTTGCAGACAGTCTAGGAAACGCAGACGTATTGATGAAACGCGACGGCAGATGGCAGGCGGCACGGATTTGCGGCGGCGCGGCCGAAATCGGTGCAGACACCATCCCCCTGCTCGGCGGGGAAGAAATCCGTTATGAAAAGGCGGTCAAACGTCCGCTGTTAACCTTGCTCGATTCGCTGGACGATGAAACGTTCCTGCTGTTTCTCAGCCATCTGCACGGGTTCGGCCTGTCTGTATATGATTGCGTATTTTCCTACAATCAGGCGCTGTTTTCCGGTGAAGGCGTTTCGTTTTATCACTTCTCGGCGGATGACGCACAATGCGCCCTGCAGCATCACCGCGGCAGCTCGGGTAAACACGACAGATTTGAATGGACGGCATCTGACGGGCGGCGCTCCATTATGTATTCAGCGGCAAGACAAGACGGCACCGCGTAACAAACAGGCGGCACCTTTTAAATAGGTGCCTCCTGATGTATTTAGCTTTGTTTTTCACGCTGATTGACGCCCGGCGTTTGCTTTTACCCTTCACAGCCGTAGCTTTTGCGGTAGCAAGAGTGATTGACGCTTTTGGCATCCTGCAAATCTCCTTCGCCTCATCAACATCCCCCTGTCACGGCATTTCTCATTCAGCGGCACAGTTGCGCAGAATGTATGCGCAACTAAAAAAACCCGGATGCATCCGGGTTTTTCAAGCGATTGATTAAAATACGTGAAAGCCGATCGGCAAGTGAAGGCCGAGCAGCACTGTCAGGACGAGCACGATAATAAAACCGATCCACAGTCCGCCGGTTGATTTGCCTTTTTTCTTGCGGATGACGAGCATTTCCATCAGTCCGATGGTAATGATGCCGAGCAGCATTTTTCCGGCGTACTCTCCGTTCCAATTCGCAAAACGGACAAAAAGCTCAGCTCCGGTCAGAATAATAATAATGTAGAATAAGCGCAGAATCATATGCGTAATTTTTGCGCCCTTCGCTTTTCCGGAACCGTACAGCCCGTAGCTGACAAATACCAGGATAAGCGCAACGACCCATGAAGTAATATGCCAATGTGTCATTATGTTCAATTCCCCCTATCAGATCAATCTGCCTCACTTATGGTACCACAACAAGCCGATCGGAGCATTATCAATCGTGCGAAAGACACACAATTATCCGATTTGGTTCGACAGCGTGCCGATCGGTTCAATTGTAATGTCAATGCGGTCCCCAGGCTTTAAAAATTTCGGCGGCTTAAACCCTTTTCCGACACCGGACGGCGTCCCCGTCGCTATAATGTCACCGGCTTCAAGCGTCATCCCTTTTGACAGCGTTTCGATTAATTCAGCTATCGGAAAAATCATGTCACCCGTTGATCCTGATTGGCGCAGTTCTCCGTTCACCCGCGTTTCAACTTTCAGGCTTTGCGGATCACTGACGGCCGACTTATGTACAATGACCGGGCCCATCGGGCATGTCGTATCGAGGCTTTTGCCGATAAAAAACTGTTTATGTTTCTTCTGCAGATCGCGCGCTGTTATATCATTTACAATTGTATAGCCGAATATATGATCAAGCGCATGTTCTTTGGAGATGTGCGATCCGCTTTTAGATATGATTACCGCAAGCTCCCCTTCATAATCAAGCTGCTCCGTTACGTCCAAGTGGCTGTTCACTGTTTCTCCGTGACCTGTAACGGCAGCGGGGGCTTTCGTAAAAACCATGGGATGCTCCGGTATATCAGCCTCACTCCCCATTTCAACGGCATGATCACGATAATTTTTCCCGATGCAGATCACGTTCTTTGAAGGTCTCGGAATAGGCGCGCAAAGCTTTACGTCAGACAGCGCATACATAAATGAACCCGACTCGTCATTCGGTTTTTTCGCCCATTCCGCAAGCTGTCCGGCATGCGCGACAAACTTATCTCCTTTTTGAATGCACTCGATCAGCGAACCCGGAATCGTCTCAAGTTCAAACAATTTTTTTTCAGCCTTTTGCAGATCTAAGATTTTGTCATCATCAATGATCAGACCGACAAATGTTCGGCTGTTCAGTTCCCCTGTCGCAAATTTCATGTTAATCCCCCATCATTTTTAAATCTGGCATTCCTTTATGTATTCTTCCTCCGGGCGGGAAATTCCTCTTTTAAACAGGCTGAAAATAAGTGTAAAAGAGTATCAAAAATTGTCACTTTTTTAGTCATATTGACGAAATAAAACCTTCTTGGCCAAAATGGGTTATACTATTATCATCCTATGTTTTCCAAAATAATCGAGAATTGGAGATCACACGATGAACAAAATTGAAGAAAAAAGATTAACTTTATTCGAGACAGCGCAAAAATTCGGAATCAATGCGACGGAGACCATCAGGTGCAGCCAGGAGCTGGACAGCCTTTTAAACGGGTGCCGGGGCGGGCTCATCCAACAAACGAAAGACAGCGGGCTGAACCCGGCCGCACAGATTGAGCACGGCCGCACCGCAGGAAAAAAAGAGGCTTTCTCATAAACGTGATATGTATATAAATCTGTATCATTTATGTATAAGACCCGGCATGCGTAAAGCGCCGGTGTTTTTACGTCTAAAGTTTTTTCCGCTCACAAAAATGTGCATTTGTCATAAGCTATTTTAGGCAGGCAGCCCAGATCAGCTCTTGGAGTGTAGTCATGAAAATCTTCACGAAAAGGATGTGCTCGTATGCCCGCAATTGTCGGAGCGTTTAAAATTAATGCCGTCGGTACGAGCGGAGTCGTTCATATAGGCGACTGCATCACCATTTCTCCAAAAGCAGAGGTTAAGACATTTGCCGGAGCGGGCAGCTTCAATACCGGAGACAATCTCACACTGACGAATTACAGGAATTCAACGAATGTGTACGATAATGATGTAATCGATCAGCCGATGGCAGGAAACGCATAAAGGAGGCGCCGTATGAATTTTTACGTCAATCAGTCGATCCATATCAATTACATGCGTGTAGAATCTGTCAGCAATTCCTCCATACTGCAAATCGGAAGCGCCGGTTCAATTAAATCTCTTTCCAATCTGTACAACACAGGGAGTTATGTTGAGCCGGCGCCGCCTGTCACCGCGGGGCAGCAGACTGTAACAACAGGGGGAGGTCCCGGCACCTCATCATTTGTACCGCTCCAGCCGCCAAGCCGGTAGTTTTAATGAAGGAAACGAGACGCGAGGTGAATGTCATGTATGATCAATCCGTTTCATCCTACCTGCAGAATTTAAATTCTTTCGTCCAGCAGCAGGCGCAGCAGATTCAGGAGCTCGAACGGCAGCTGAAAGAATTCCAAAATGAAATTTCAACGCTGAAGCAGCAGCCTTCTACAAGAATCGATCGGCTCGAGTATAAATTTGATCAGCTGAAAATTGAACGGCTGGAAGGAACGCTGAATATCGGATTGAATCCGACTGATCCGAATGCCGTGCAAAACTTCGAAGTCGGCCAGACATCTCCGCAGGTCGGAATGATGCAGCAGGAACAGGCGGGCCAGCAAATGCAGCAAATCCGCCAAAACGTCGATATGTACCTGAATGAAGAAATCCCCGCGCTTTTAGAACAGCTCGAAACTCAGTATGAGAGCAGGCTGGACGAAACGAACAAATATCATATTATTGAAGATATCAGAAAGCAGATGGACAGCCGGATTCAGTATTATCTGTCCCATGTCCCGAAAGAAGAAAATACGGCGCCCGCGCAATATGCCGAGCAGATTGCCGAACATGTGAAGCGTGATATTGTCAGGGCCGTCGAGCACTTTATTAAGCACATACCTGGTGAAATGAAAGGTGATGATCCGTCATGATTTTTACAGTGATTAACCGGAATATTGAAGTCGGCGACATCCGGTCTACCGGTGTGTCCAGTTCTTCCTTATTATTAATCGGCGACACCGATTCCGTCTATCTGTCTTCCATCTTTGACACGCCTCCGGAATCTCTTATTATCGGGCCTTATGTGCCGCTGGCGCCGGAATAATGTTAAAGCGCATTTCACGCCTCCGGAACGCCAAAATCAATTCAGTCGGGATTGCGAGTGTTTTTCAAGCAGGCGATACGAATGAAATCAATATGCGGATCAAAGTATTGGCCGATCAGCGTAGTCTTGCTGTATACAGAGATGATGAAGGCTCATTTAACAAAAAAGAATACCAGATTTTTCGGCAGCCGGCCGTCATGCCGTTACCGGAAACGGGAGTCCAAAGCGCATTCTGCCATGAAAACCCTTCAATTCGGGTAAGGAATGTGAAAGTTCAAGGGGTATCGTCAGCGTCCGTGGTTCAAATCGGATCGACGTCGATCGTTCTGGGAGATTCGCGGCTGAAACATATTAGGCAGATCTTCACGCCAAGCTCACAATCACAGCAGCCCTGACATATAATGACGGTGAGACTTCTATAAAGGGTGTCGTTTATGCCAGCAATTACCGGACCTATAGCTATCAATTCCATATCGGGCGGAGTCGTAAACTTTGGTGATTCCTTTTACCTTTCTCCAAAAAGCTCTTCTAAATCTGCGCTCGGTTCGGGAGCAGGCAATACCGGAGATTTCCTGTTATTAAACAACGTTGTCAATGCGACAAACTATATAGACCCCGATGTCAGCGATCAAAATGTGGTCGGAAACGCCTAAAAAGCAGCCGCTCTTTCAGAAGAGGGCTGCTTTTGGTTCAGCGTTATTTTCGTTCATTTGCTTTTTTTGTTTTTACAAGCTTTTCCGGCGGCTGTTTTCTGATCCATTTCACAAACCTCGCGAGTTTCGGGTCACGCCGCAGCTCTTCTATTCCCGCGAGCCTTGCCGCAAGCTCCTGATTCGTATAGAGCGCGTGAACCTGTTTATGACAAGGGATGCAGAGCATTGCGGTCGGAAGGAATGTCCCGCCTTCTTCCTTAGGCATTAAGTGGTGCTCCGTCAGCCGCACATGATGGCGGCCGCATAATTCACATGTGCCCTCGGCAGAATCGGCCATAATTCCTTCTCCTTTCTACATGATCTCCAATGTGACCCGGGTGCCTTTCCCGCCCGGTTCGGACGGATGAACGATTAATTTTTTCGGCAGACGCGCTCTCAGCTCCTGCACATGGCTGATCACTCCGACGGATAAGTTGTCCGATTGCAGCTTTTCGAGCGCTGTGACAACGGTGTCTAAGAGCCCTTGGTCAAGAGTTCCAAATCCTTCATCTAAGAAAAAGAATTGCAGCGGGTATTGCCCCCGCAGCTGAATCTGGGCGGACAAGGCAAGCGCAAGCGACAGCGATGTCAGAAACGTCTCTCCGCCGGAAAGGCTTGATACGGGCCGTTTGACGCCTCCGTTCGCGTCATCACGCATGACGAAACCGCCTTCTGAATCGACTAATATGGCATACCGCTGCCTTGTCAAAGCTCCGAGACGGGCAGAGGCGTCTCGAGCCACGCTTTCCAGCTGTTCTTCCGCTAAAAATTCGACGAATGTATTGCCTTTACATACAGACTGGAGCTTATCAAGCCTGTCAATCTGTGTCTGCCAGCTTTTCAGTTCGGCTTCAATCTCTTTAAAGCGCTTATGCTGTTTTTGCATAACCGCGAAGGCTTTTGCCTGTGCTCCTTTTTCCTCCATGGCGGCGCCTGACTCAGCCTCTGCCTGCTTCAGCAGAGAAACGGATGCTGTCCATTCTTCCTCCGATATCCGGCGCTCGGCTAATTTATCAGTAACACGGCTGATATTTGCCGATAGCTGTTTTGAGGTGTCCAAGAACTCATCTATTTCTTTTTTCATTTCCTCTGCACGCCCTTGCGGAAGCAGACTTTTTTTGACTTGGTCCGGGTCGGCAAACCCGGTGTCTTTTGACCTCACGCGCCAGTCGTTTTGCGCTTTCTCAAGGGAGGTCTCAGCATCCCTGAGTGACATGAGACTCCCGGATTCCCGGCCTTTTGCGTCATTCAGTGATTGCTGCGCCTGCTTCAGCGCGTCGAATAGGGACTGTTCTTTGGATTTTAACAGCTGTAATTCCTGCCGCACCGCTTCAAGCTTTGCGGAAATTGATGTTTCTTCGGCTGCTGTTCCGAGCTCTTGTTCATATCCGTCAATCACCAGCTGCAGGCGCTCAGACGCATAGTGAAGCTCGAGCCGTTCCCGTTCAAGCCGATGCTTCATCTCCTGCAGGCGTTCTTTCTCCTCTTCATGTTCCTTGAGGAATGCGATGCTTGTTTCAATGCGCTTCTCACATTCTTCTGCCTGCCTGTCCTTCTCATCTATCGAAGCCTGCCAGGCGTCAATCCGGTTTGGCGGAATATCACCGCAGACTTCATTGTACTGATTCAATCGGCTTTCTGACAGCGATTCAAGCTCTTCTAATGAATGTCTGAGACGGCCGGCTTCTTTTTCCTCGTAGCGGATTCGTTCGGCAAGCTGCTCAGCTTGTTTCACCGTCTGCTGATGCGCGCTGATCAGTCTTGTGACCTTCTCTTTTACCGACAGCATATCCTGTTTCATTTGTTTCCACTCCAAGCGGACGGCGCTGAACGCTTCATCAAGCGGGCGTCCGCTGATGGAGGAAGCGGCTTCCAGCTCCGGAACCCGGGCGCTTTGCAGAAACGGACATTCTTCGGTAAAACGCCCCGACTGCTCTTCTAATGCAACCTTGGCTGTCAGCACCTCCTGAGAAAGAGCCGCCGCCTCAGAAAGCAGCGCTTCAACCTGCTGCAGCTGTTCCTGTACAGCCGTATCAGGCGAGAATGTTTCATGAGCGGAACGCGGGCGGTCATGCTGCGTCGAGCCGCATACAGGACAAGGCTTTCCTTCGATTAGTTTTTCCGATAATTCTTTTGTTAATGCAGCCGTTCTCGCTTCCTCTGAGCGCCTGCGGAGATCGGCTTGCGTTTTGTCAGCCCGTTCGGCTGCGGCTTTCAGTGAACGTTCCGTTTCACAGATCATATGGTAAACGGTTTGAAGCGTTTGATAAGCGTGCGTAATGTCTTCCTCTTCCGTTTTCGCTTTCGCTGTGAGCGACTCGCTTTCTCCGTTCAGCTTCTCCACGTTTTTCAGCTGCGTTGTCAGATTGGCCCGCTCTTTCGTGATTTGTTCCTGTGTCTGCTGAAAGCCCGCCGCCAGCTGTGCGGCGGTCTGGCATTTTTTCCGTTCATCGGCGGTCACTTGAACTGCTTTCAGCTCTTCTTTCAGCTCATTCTGCCTGTTTTGGCCGCGGGTCAGGCGGTCTTTCACTCCGGCCAGCTGTTTCGAGGCGGCTTCGTATTCTTCCTCTTTTTTGCTGTGTTCCGCATTTGTTTTTTCCGCTTCTTTTTTCGCTTCAAGCAGTTTTTGTTCAATGGCTGAAAGTCTTTGATACAGCTCTTCTTCCTTGACAAGCTTCGGCTCCTGTTCGGCCTTATGGGCCCGCCATGCTTCATAGGCTTCATTTTGCCGGGTAAATGAAACGGTTTCCGCCTCTGATTTCCGTTTGGCCAGTTCGTGTTCCTGTTCGGCGCGCTGCTTCCGGCGGACGGCTTCTGTGTAACGGTCTGCGTACGGCTCAAGGGCGAGAGCTGTTTCCGCCTCTTTAAGACGCTCAGTCAAATCCGTGATGTACGGGCGTCTTTCCTCAAGCTTTTTCTCCCGGCGCTCATATTCATCTCTTTCTGTCTGCAGGTTCCAAATTTCCTGGTGATTCTCAAAGCGCTCTTTTGCCCGGACCCGTTTCTTCTCAGCTTCTTCAAGCCGTTCGTTCGCTTCGTGAAACTGCTGTTCAGCCTGCTTCAGCGCATCTTCTCCTGCGTCTCCGAGGCCGGATTGTTCGGCCAGCATTTCATTTTTTTTCGCTGCCGCTTCCTGCGCCCGCCGCCGCAATTTTTTGACAAGCCTGTCCCCGTACTGTTCCAGATTAAACAGGCGCTGGAGCATATGTCTTCTTTCCGCGCCTTTAAGTGACAGAAACTCGGCAAACTTTCCTTGCGGCAGCACGACGGCTCTTGTAAAGTCGTCAATGGTCAGGCCAAGAAGCTCTTCCACCTTTTTGTTCACTTCATTCGCTTTATCGGCCAGCACCGTTTGTTCGTCTTTGATTTCAATCAAGCGGCAGAGGGCGGTTTTTACTTTCGTTTCATCCGTTCTCTTAAAAACGCGCTCGACCTTGTAGGAAACCCGGTGGCCGGATTGAAGCGCGAATGTAAATGAGACGGCGAGCTGATCTTCGGCATGATTCAGGATGCCGTGCGTATTATTTGCGGCGCGCTCCACTTTTCCGTATAAAGCGAGTGTCATGGCATCAAGGATTGATGATTTTCCGCTTCCGGTCGGCCCGAAAATCCCGAACACCCCGGCTCCGGACAGTCCGGCAAAATCAATGGTCTGTTCCTCCCTGAAGCTGTGGAGCCCTTTTATCGTTAACAGAATCGGCTTCATGTCGCATCCTCCTCATCATCTGCTGACGCAAGCTCTAAAAACAGCTTGACCATCTCCTCATCCGGCACGCCGCCGCCCGTTTGTTTTTCATAAAACTTCTTAAATCGATCCTCAATTGATGTGTGTTTCACTTCAATCCGGTCATTTTCGGTCTCTTTTTCTTCAAAAACCGGCCTGATATGGATAAAGCCGGGATGCGCCTTTCTCAGCCGATGAATTTCCTCGAGAGAAAGCTGATCCGTCAAATGGATATCAAGATCGATCCAGGCATTCCGGTCACGCCCTTCATCAAGCCAGCCGTGAACCTCGCTCAGCCCCTGCGCTTTCCATTTGACGAGCGGTTTACCGGAAGACAGGAAAATCTCTTCCCACTTCGCTTCTCCGCCGGGCTTCGCTTCTACCACCGTCACCGATTTGGCATAACCGGCTTCCGAAAAGCTGTATGCGAGCGGAGAGCCTGAATAACGGGCAGCCGTCTTGGCGCGCTTGATCGTTTGCGGACGGTGGAGATGGCCGAGAGCCACGTAAGCCGCATCAGCCGGCAGGCTGTCAGCGGCAACTGTGTAAGCGCCCCCGACTTCAATCGGACGCTCTGAATCGGTCTGATTTCCCCCCGCGACATAAATGTGGCTCGCCGCGATTTTCACGGCATCGTCCCGGCACAGTCCGCACATGTGAGCAAACGCCTCTCTAATTTTGACATCGTAATGATCGCGAAGAAGCTTTTCCTCAAACGTATCAGAAAGCACTTCGTTTAATCTCGCCTCTGACGGATATGCCAGCGCGGCTACGGCTAACAGCTCGTCCGCCGACGGCACCTCAATATGGACGGGCTCTGTCCGCGGATAGCCGATTAAATGAATGCCGCGCTCATTTGTTAACGGAGAAGCCGCCGCCAGCCTGTCGGGATTGTCATGGTTTCCGGCAATGACGACAACCGGGCGCTTTCCGCCGTCAGAAAGCGCGGAAAGACTTTCGTAATACAATTGTTCAGCGAGCGCAGGCGGGTTGACCGTATCAAATACATCCCCCGCCATAATGACCGCATCAATATTTTCTTCCTTGACAATGGTATTCAGCTCTTCCAATACCTCGGCCTGCTCGCTCAGCCGGCTTCTGCCTTCCAGCGTTTTGCCGAGGTGCCAGTCAGCTGTATGTAAAATGCGCATACCGCATTCACCTCACTTTTTGATAGAAAAAAAGATCCGCTCCAAAAAGGAGCTTCGGATCTTGTTACAGTGTAAGAACGTGACCTCCATCGAAGAAATAGAGCGCACGCCCTTTCACTTTCGTTTTTGTAATTTGTTCAACCGCTTTTGTATACAATTCGATTTGTGTTTCATACCTTTTTTGCAGAATCGGAGCCGCGCCTTCAAATCCGTTCCGGAATTTCCCCTCTATCCGATCAGTTTTATAGTCCAGCAAATAGAGACCGTCCGCAGTTTCATAGAGGCAGTCAATAATCCCCTGCACGAGCAGCGGTTCACCGGCCGTTTCGGCATCCTTGTACACCTCGCCGGCCGGAAGCGCCATACTGAACGGCACTTCCCGGTCAATCCGCAGCGCCCCGAGAAGGTCTTTCCCGATTTCAGTTCCGAAAAACTGGACAATTTCTTCTATATCAATAGCTTCCTGCTGTTCTTCTGTCAGCAGCTCTTTTTCGTAAAGCATCCGGACCGTCCGCTCCGCTTCTTCGGCAGTCGGAACGTGCGTCAGCGGTATGTGCTGCATCACCGTATGCATCGCCGTCCCTTTTTCGGCGGCTGTCAGCCCTTTTTTCATCATAAAACCGGGACGCCTGTATAAAAGCGTGTCTCCTGACGGTTTGATGAGAGAGCGGCCGCTGTATTCATCCTCGTATTCTTGCTTTCTCTTCAGCTCAGAAACTGACTGCTTCGTTCTGATAGCCGTCAGCTCTCGGTACGGATATTCCCATTCAAGCAGACGGCGCGCCTGATCATCAAATGAAAACGAATCAGGAATCGGCTCGCCCTGCTGAATCGCTTTGAGACGTTTGTTCTTTTCTTCAGCACGTTCTTTCGGATTCTCTTCCAGCAATTCACTTTGCTGCAGCATCCGGATATGAAAACGCGACGGGTCGCGCGCGATATCCTCAGATGAGGAAAGTCCCGGCGTCCTGTGCGCCTCCATGTCACGGTGGCGGATGAGCGCCGGCCCGATAAAGTCCAAATAAGATGACGCCTGATAGCGGTCGAATTCAGAAAGAAGCCAATCGGCCCGGTCTGCTTGCGCCTGCCATTTGGCCAGCTGTTTTTCCCGGTTTTTGCAGGAACCGACGAGAAACAGCTTTTCCTTCGCTCTGGTCAGCGCCACATACAATACGCGCAATTCTTCGGATAAGAGCTCTCTGCGCATCTTTTTCTTCATCGCCACAAGCGGAAGAGTCGGATAGCTGATTCTGAGTTCCGGATGAATATACTTCGTGCCGAAACCGAGCTCTTTATCAAGCAGGTATGATTTGTTGAGATCCATCATATTAAAACTTCTGCCGAGTCCGGCGGTGAAAACGACGGGGAATTCAAGTCCTTTGCTGCTGTGGATCGTCATCAGCCGAACGACATCCTCCTGCTCGCTGAGCGCCCGGGCCGTCCCCAGATCATCGCCGCGCTCCTGCATCCGTTCAATGAACCGCAAAAAGCGGAATAACCCGCGGAACGCCGTCGCTTCGTACGAGCGCGCCCGGTCATACAAGACGCGCAGATTGGCCTGGCGCTGCTTTCCGCCTGGCATGCCGCCTGCATAGTCAAAATATCCGGTATCGCGGTATACTTCCCAAATCAGCTCAGACACCGAATGATTCGTCGAAAATGACCGCCACTTTTGCAGACTGTCATAAAAGGTTCTCAGTTTTTGATACAGGTCATCATGCCTGTCAGCGTTCGCTATATATGCTTTCAGCGCTTCATAAAACGGCGCTTTTTTCTTTTCAAGGCGTATCAGCGCAAGTTCATTTTCGTCACAGCCGACGATGGGCGATCGCAGCACGGAAGCAAGCGGAATATCCTGATACGGATTATCAATCACCTTCAAGACTGAAAGCGCCGCAGCTACCTCCACGGCTTCAAAGTAACCCGACGTCAAATTGGCGTACACCGGAATGCCCTGGTTTTTCAGCTCTTCCATTAATTGCGGCGCCCACGGCATGGAGCGCAGCAAAATTACGATATCCCGGTACTGGATATTCCGGTGTGTTTTTGTTTTGCCGTCATATACCTTAAACGGAGATGAGACAAGCTTTCGGATCTCCCCGGCTATCGCTTTCGCTTCCCAATGCACAGTTTCAAAGTCTTCGGCATCCTCGGAGCTGTCTGCGCCATCAGCGCTGTCAATGAGCAGCAGTTCCGTTTTTGCCGCGTCATTCGGCGGATACGATGCGCCGAGCTTCAATGCCGCCTGTTCATCGTAATCCACTTCGCCGATTTTTCCGCCCATCAGCTGCTTAAACAAGAAATTCGTACTGTCCAAAATATCGGAGCGGCTGCGGAAATTTTGGTTCAGGTCAATTTTCTGCCCCGCGCCTTCCCCGCTTTCTGTAAACCTTTTATATTTCCCGAGAAACAGCAGCGGCTCAGCAAGTCTGAAACGGTAGATCGATTGTTTGACGTCGCCTACCATAAACAGATTTCCCGCCTCTTCATTCCCGCTTTTAACAAGCTGCAGGATAGATTCCTGCACAAGATTGGTATCTTGATATTCATCAACCAGAACTTCATGGAACTGGTCTTGATAATAAACGGCCGCTTCGCTCGGCACCCGCCGGCCTTCTTCATCAACCGCAGTTAAAATCGCCAGGCAGTAATGTTCCAAATCTGAGAAATCAATAATTGATTTTTCTTGTTTCGCCGCTTCAAATCGTTTTCCGTACGATATCACGAGCTGAACGAGCGTTTCGATGACAGGCTTCATATCTGCTAAACTCTTTAAGTGATCTTGCGGACTTCTTGTAAAATAATCGGTCTTTACCTTTTCGATCAGTTTCTTCGCGCCGTTTCGCAAATCGGTCGCTTCGTCCAAAAGCGCTTTGTCAAATTCATCACCCTTTACCGCCTTCGCCCGCTTAAAGGAGACTGCGGGAACCCGTTCATACAGCGCATCGAAGTCATGCCGGCAGCTGATCAGCTCTTCTATCTGCTGAAGGTCATCCAGAAAATTATCAGCGCGCGGGGCCGGCCCGCCGGGCGCTTTTGTCAGTTCAAGCGCCTTTTCAAGCTTTTGTTTTGCCCCGAAGAGCGCCATTTCAGCATCTTCTTTCACATACTGGTAAAACGGAAGCTCTTCCATTTTGCTTTCTTCCGTCACATCATACAGGCGGACAAAGCTTTGCAGCCATACTTCCGGGTCAGGATGCGACCGGGAATACTCGTACACCCGTTTGACAAGGTCTTGAAGATCAAGATCATGCCTGTCTGTCGTATATCTGTCCGCAAGCTCAAAAAACGCCTGATTCCCTTTTGCGTATTCATCTTCAAACAGCTCATCAAGCACTTCGTCTCCGAGCAATTCGCCTTCCGTCTGGTCAGCCATCCGAAAACCGGGGTCAAGATCAATCATATAATAATATTTTTTAAGCACTTGCAGACAGAAAGAGTGAAGCGTCGAAATGCTCGCCCGATTCAAGAGAGAGAGCTGCCGTCTGATATGCAGAGATCCCGGATTTTTGGCGAGCTCTTTTTCTAATGCTTCCGCGATCCGATGCTTCATCTCCGCTGCTGAGGCGTTTGTAAAGGTCACCACAAGGAGCCTGTCAACATCAACCGGATCTTCTTCCGCGGTTATCTTTCTGATCATCCGTTCCACGAGCACGGCCGTTTTACCTGATCCGGCTGCGGCAGCGACCAGAATATCGCGGCCGGAAGAAACGATGGCGCTCCATTGGTCATCCGTCCATATGCTGTCTTTCGGTTTAGGAATTTGCATCATCATCCGCCTCCTTCTTCAGCCAATCCAGTATGGTGCCGTCTTTTTCCGCTTTCAGGCTGCGGTATTCATTTTCCTTAAGCGACTCATCAAACTGGCACACCGATTGAAACGCACAGTACGTACAAGGCGTCTTATCTTTCAGCTTATACGGGGTAATGGACACAAGCCCGTCCGTTATCGCTTCGCCCGCCTGTTCAAATGTCCGCCGCACATGGTCTGTCAGCAGATGAAAATCCCGTTCGCTGACCGCGGCTGAGTCGGATCTTAAAGAACCGTCCTTTTTCAAACCGGCATTGACGATATTTGAACGCCCTTCCTCCAAAGTCGTGTCCATCAGGCTGATCGCCTCCCGGTCACCGAGGAGAAGGCCTTTCATTTTAAATTTCTTAAAAATTTCCTGCTCGATTTCATCAAGCCCCATCGGCAGACTGGCCTGAATCATCGGATCATGAATATGGAAATACAAAACGCCTGCCGGGGTCGCTTTCATACCGAGCCAATCTTCGGAATGTGTAATCGATAAGTCAAGATATGTGAGCATTTGCAGAGCGAGCCCGTAATACACCTCAGCCAGATCAAGCCCCCTGTCGCTTGATTTATAATCAACGATTCTCAGCAGCAGGCCTTTTGAACTTTCCGCTTTATCCACGCGGTCGATCCGTCCGACGAGTTCCATCGTACAGCCGTTTTTCAGCGTGAAAGTGAGCGGAGGCAGCGGCCCGCTTCCGCCGAAACCGAGTTCAAGACCGACCGGGACGAAACCGCTCGCCCTCGCATGCTCGCTTAATATGCCTGAAACACGCGTGACGATCTTCTGCAGTTTTTCCTTCACATAAAAGTGTCTGTTTGAGCTGAGCAGAATCTCTTTTTGCAGCTTTGGCGCAAGCCGTTCCACCGCTTCATAGGAGAAATTCTGGCACTGATCTTTCGTCAGATCGCGCCATTCCAGCTTCTGCTCACGAAGCCGGTCTGAAATCAGCTTCAGGCTGGAGTGAAACAGCTGGCCGATATCAGGCGCGTCCAGCTTGAAAAACTGCCGCTCTTTTAATTGAAGCCCGTGAGATGCAAAATGAGAAAACTGGCAGGCATTAAACGCCTCCATCCGGGAGACGCTTCCTTTAATATGCTCGCCGTAAAGCTGGCGCGAAACAGACCGTTCAAGACGCTTCGCCTCATTGCGGAAAAACAGGCTTGAAAACAGCTTTTTCGCACGCTGGTGATCAGGCTCTTTCATCAGCACATTGTATGCGCTCCACCATACGTCACTGATCTCGTACTCTCTTGTCCACAGCCTGAGCTGGCTTGCCGTATATGTCTGAGCCACCTGTTTATTGACGAGATACTGAAGCTGCTCTGCTTCGCTTACCTGCTCGGGATCAGCCGCTGACAGCTTTTCCTGATGATCGGGAAACAGCTCGCCAAGCCTGTTTACAACGATTGACGGCAGGAGCGTTTTTCCTTCCGCATCGGCAATCGGGTATGATACATAAAGACGGTCAGACGGACTCGACAGCGCCATATAGATGAGAAAATGCTCATCAAGCAGCCGCTCACGCCCCGCGGAAGACAGCTCCACTCCGACCGCTTTCAGCCACTCCCGGTCATCATCAGACAGCACGCCGTTTTCATCCGGGCGCGCCGGAAGAACGCCGTCATTGGCCCCGATGACGAATGTGCAGGACGTGCCGTACATTCTTGAGAGATCCATATTCCCTACAAATACTTGGTCAAGCGCAGGCGGAATTAAAGAAAAATGAAGCGATTCCGTTCCCGTTTCAAGCATTTGCTGGAACAGCGCCAAAGATATTTCATCTTCACCCATCATGCCGGCAAACTCCTCGAGAAGCTGGATAACGGCATCCCACGCCTGGCCGTGCTGCTGCGCTTCGATCATGTTTCCGGCCTCTTCGGCCCGCTGCCTTTTCCGGTCCAGCTTCAGGGGAACATCGGTATCTTCCAAAAAGAGATAAAGAGCCTCCGCCATGCTTTGAACCGTTTTCGCTTTTTTCATCCGGTTTTGAAGCCGGACAAGGGGCGCGGCCATCCACTCTTTCGTCTCATTCAGCATGTGCTCCATCTCTATTTCCTGATCTGTCTGCGCGAAATCCTCATCGAGCGATACGAAGCGCCTGTATACAAACCGCTCGCCGCTCGTCCAGCGCTCCCCTTTAATGCCGTAGGCGATACAGTAATTTTCAAGCTGATCAACCTGCTCCCTTATTTTCTGCTCCGGCTGATCAAGCGGGAATAACAGTTCGGTTTTCGCACAGCGGAACACCGCTTCATATCTCCAGTTCCCCTTCACGACATCCAGGCTTGAACGGATGAATTCAATAAGCGGGTGATGCTGCATAGAAGCTTTTCCGTCAATAAAATAAGGAAGCCCGTAATCGGCAAACACTTCCTTCAGCAAATCTTTATAATCTTCCGGCTGACGGATGAGAATCGCCATATCTTTGTACCGGTATCCTCCATCCCGGACAAGTGATTGAATTTCCCGGGCAATACCTTCAAGCTCAGCTCTTCTGTTTTGCGCCTGCATGACGGTAAAAGCTTCCTGTCCGCCGGTATACGCCGCGGCGGGACGCACATCGTACTGCGACTCTATACAGGCAAGCTCCGGCGCATACTGATGCCGCTTCGTGCCATGCAGTTCCTTGCAGGAAATATCGGCATTCAATTCCTTTGCCGTCTGATAAAGCTTATAGTATGTGCTTCCCGTCATTCTGAACAGATCGAGCTCATCCGGTGCCTGTTCCGCCGAAGGGCTGTCCGCCGTCAGCGAGAATGTGACATGTTCAGCATGCATGAGCAGCTGCTCCAGCACCCTTAATTCCTGCGGCGTAAATTGATAGAATCCGTCGACGTAAACACGGGCGCCTTTTACAACGTCCGCCAAAGGAATCTGCTGAGCGAGCAGCGTCAAATAATCCTCTGAATGCAAATAGTGTCCGGCGAGGCTTCTTTCCATCTGCTGATATAAAATGCCTAAATCATGAAGTTTTTCAGACAGCATCCGCTCTCCGCGATATTCTGACGCCGTTCCGCTTTCCGCCATGCGGCGGACGTCTTCAGGCTCAATACAGTACCGCTTAAACTCTGTCAGCATCCGTTCCACCTGCTCAGTGAACCCGGTTTTGTCACTCGCTTTTTGATACACTTTAAACTCGTGCTTATATTCTTCAATCAGTTTCCTTAAAAGCATCTGCACACCCGTCGTCGTCACAAACGGGCGGTTCATGCCCCCGGTATGCTGAAGCACGCGCCACGCCAAACGCGAAAAACTGAACACTTGAGCGCGTATCATGCCGCCGATATCCGGCGTTTTAGCAAGCTCATATTCCATTAAAAACGTCATTTGATCCGGGACTAGAAAAATGATCGGTTTCCCGAACGGCTCCCGGCGCAGTTCATCTTGAATGCTGTCGATAATCAGCCTCGTTTTCCCACTCCCCGATCTGCCTACTAAAAACTCAACACCCAAATTAAAAGACCCCTCTCTTTTTATCTTTCTACATTTTATCGAAAGTTGACGAAAATGACCAATCTCATCTGCTGGTAAAAACGGGATGACTGTTTTAAAACATATCGTTTTTGACCAAATTAAAGAAAAAAGGATTAAATATGATGTCAGAATATCCCGAAGTGATTGTGCGAACGATTCTGTCGTTCAGCATTCTGTTTATCGGCGCCCGGATACTCGGAAAACAAACCATTTCACAGATGACGCTTTTTGATTTCATTGCGGCCATCTCGCTCGGCGCCATCACGGCAAATCTGTCGTTTAATACAAAACTGCCGATTCATTTTACTGTCAGTGCTTACACGATTTTCGTGGCAATCATTTACCTTGTCGCATATCTTTCTATGAAAAACAGGGCCCTTAGGGGTTTCTTTGCAGGCAAACCGACCATTATCATTCAAAACGGTAAAATACTTGAGCATAATATGAAAACGATGCGTTATACCATCGACTACTTGAACCAGCAGCTGCGTGTAAATGACGTATTTGACATTTCTCAGGTTCAGACTGCCATCATTGAAACAAACGGCAGCATGTCAGTGGAGGTCAAACCGGAATTTGCGCCCGTTACAAGAAAGGATCTCGGCATCTTTGCCGGACATGAAAAGAACTTTGCCGTTGAGCTGATTATGGACGGCCGGCTGGTGATGAAGAATCTGGAAGAAAACCACGTATCGGAAAAATGGCTGAGAGAAGAATTGGACAAGAGAAACCTCAAACCGGAAGACGTCGTATACGCTGTGCGCGGAAGCAACGGCCGGCTTTTTGTCGACACATACGACGACCATATTACATCGCCGCTAGATCAAGAATAAAAATGACATCCGCACATGTCACGGGCTGCCGCCGTATAATACCCTATAAACATCCGGGGGTGAGTCCAATGCACGAGAATTTTTTTCATTATACAGCCATCTGCAGTGACGATTCTGTGCTTATCAAGGATCTGGTAAAATCCATAAACGGTGAATACAGCGCTGTGATTTGCTACTCAATATTAGCCGAAAAAGCGCCGACCGCAGAAATCAGAAGACGAATCGAACATATCAGAGAGGAAGAAGTGCGCCACCTGCACGCTTTCTCTTCACTGTATACGTCAATTACCGGAAAACAGTTGACGCCGAAACAGACGGAGCATTGTCCGCACACATACAGAGAAGGACTGAGGGCGGCGTTTTATGATGAGCAGAAAACGAATGATTTTTATTTGCAGGCATCCGATAGAGCGGTGCATCCGGAAGCGAAGCGGTTATTTGCCCGCACAGCATTTGACGAGCAGCGTCATGCCGTCTGGTTTTTATACGATATGGCCCACTCTCCTTTCCACCATACAGGGGGAACGGTATCAAACGCGCCGAACACAAGCTACACCGAGGTAAATACCGGCAAATAACGGTTCAGGCAGATCACGCTCCCCCGCCGGGAGTCTTCAGACCGCTGACAAACCCCGTTCTTTCAACATGAGAGAATGGGGTTTACTTTTCGAGCCGTTTTATACTCCCTCTAAACAATGGATACCTTCTTCATTGTATAATCAGCAAAAACCCTTTATAATAAAATAAACCAACTGGTCGGTTTTTAAGGAGCCGAACCTCATTTGGCGGAAAGGATCTGTGTGAAGTGACAAATACAAAAGGCGGTGCCGGAAAGAGCGAAAAGACGAAGAACAGGCTCGTATCCGCTTCGCGTGACTTATTTGCAAAAAAAGGATATTCAGAAACATCGATTCGGGAGATTTTAGAGGCGGCCGAAATCAGTAAAGGCAATCTATATCACCATTTTAAAGGAAAAGAGTTTCTGTTTCTTCATATCATGGAAGAGGATCACCGTGTGATGATCGAGACGTGGAGGGAAATGGAAGCTGATCTGAAAGATGCTGCCGAAAAACTGGCGGGCTTTGCGGAGCTGCTCAGCCGGATGAGCATCAATTACCCGCTTATGAGAGCAAGTGAAGAGTTTTATGCGAGTGCGTTTACGTCAGAGGAGGTCGTAAAGCGGCTCAACAAAATTGATATTGAATATGACGATGTGATGAGAGAGATCTTAGAAGAGGGAAATCAAGACGGCAGCTGGTCCATTCATCATGTCGAATCAAAAGTAAAAATCCTGCTATCCGTCTTCTACGGTTTAGATGTGTTATATAAAAACGATACCATTCAGCAAAGAATCGAATTGCAAAAAGAAGCCATCTCCGTGTTTATTCACGGGTCGATCAGCGCTGATAAACAGAATGACAGCTGACAAAGGAGAAACAACATGCAAAAACCGATCAGAGAACAAAAGGCTGTACTCATCATCTTATTAAGCAACATATTTATTGCGTTTTTAGGCATCGGATTGATCATTCCCGTTATGCCGCTGTTTATGAATGTGATGCACTTGACGGGCAGCACAATGGGATACCTTGTCGCTGCCTTCGCCGTTGCGCAATTAATTGCATCCCCCATTGCGGGGAGATGGGTTGACCGCTTCGGCAGAAAAATCATGATTCTCGCCGGACTGTTTTTGTTCGCATTATCCGAACTGACCTTCGGATTGGGCACACATGTCTCCATTTTATATTTCGCAAGGGTGCTGGGGGGCATCAGTGCCGCTTTTATCATGCCCGCTGTTACAGCGTATGTCGCAGATATTACGACGGTGCAGGAAAGATCGAAGGCGATGGGCTATGTATCTGCCGCCATCAGCACAGGGTTTATCATCGGGCCCGGCATAGGAGGATTTATTGCCGATCACGGCGTTCGTATGCCGTTTTTCTTTGCGGCGGGAATTGCATTTATCGCAGTGATTTCCTCTGTCTTTATGCTGAAAGAGCCGTTAACTAAAGAAGAACGCGCAAAGCAGCTGGAAAGCGTCAAAGAATCAACCTTCTTAAAAGATTTGAAAAAGTCGATTCATCCAAACTACTTGATCGCCTTTATCATCGTTTTTGTTTTGGCATTCGGACTGTCGGCGTACGAAACGGTATTCAGCTTATTTACAAACCATAAATTCGGCTTCACGCCAAAGGATATCGCCATTATTATTACGTTCAGCTCCATTGTGGCGGTCCTCATTCAAGTACTCGCGTTCGGAAGACTTGTCAACTTCCTCGGGGAGAAAAAAGTCATTCAGCTTTGTCTGATCATCGGCGCTGTGCTGGCTTTCGTTTCTACGGTGATGTCAGGATTTTTGCCCGTGCTCGCTGTCACCTGCATCATTTTCCTTGCGTTTGATTTACTGCGCCCGGCACTGACTACTTATTTATCGAAAATCGCAGGAAATCAGCAGGGGTTTGTTGCCGGTATGAACTCAACATACACGAGTTTGGGCACCATTTTCGGCCCGGCTCTGGGCGGTATTTTATTTGATATGAATATTCACTTCCCGTTTCTGTTCGCAGGTGTGGTTTTATTTCTCGGTCTGGGATTGACCTTTGTGTGGAAAGGAAAAGCGGGCGAGGTTTCGGAGTAGGGTGCACTCACCCATCCCCGGAGCTTTTTTTGCGTTTGCGATAAGAAAAATGAATGGATTATGAGAAATAATTCATTATTTATTTATCTCAAAATCTATACTATAGTAATAGTAAGGTTAACGAGCTTAACAATTTAATATGAATGTTTCAGGAAGAAGGGTTTTCATTGAAGAAAGACAAACATCTCCTTACGGATATCTGGTTTATTCTCATCAGTGCGGCAGGGGGGTTTCTTCTTTCGCTTACAGGGATGTCGATCGCCTGGATGCTCGGAACGCTGGCCGCCGGCTGCATCCTCTCCATGACGAGGCCCCGCTGGCTGTTCATGGCGCCTGACAGAAGAGGGATTCACCGCAGATGGCTTGCAGCGGGACAAATGATCCTCGGCATCGAACTCGGCCAGAAACTGAACCTGTCCGTTCTGTCGGTTTTACGGGAGCATTGGCTTCCGGTAGGCTTCATGCTGATTTTTTCTATCGTGATGGCGCTTGTTTCCGGATATGTGCTCTTTCGGTTCAGCCGGACGGACATGATGACAAGCTTTGTAGGCACGGCGCCGGGCGGTTTATCCGCCATGCCGGGTATCGCCCAGGAAGTCGGCGCAAACACCGCGATTGTAAGCCTTATTCAGCTGACGCGCGTCCTTTTGGTCGTCATGACAATACCGTTTCTCGTCATTTTCTTATTTACCAAACAAAACGGTGCAGCTCAGACATCAGCCGGAGCCGTTTCGGCAGGAGCTTCACATCCGGGCCTTACTCCCGTCTTGTTAACGGCCGGATTTATTTTGGCTGCCTGGCTTGCAAGCAAAGGCGCAAAACGGCTGAAATTTCCCGCCCCTTGGCTGCTCGGCAGCATGATCGGCGTTGCTGCTGCGGAAATCGGCGTGTCCGCCTTGGCGGGCAAAGACATGCTGGCCTGGTGGCCGCCGGAAGCGAACCAGCTGTCACAAATTTTTCTCGGCGCCACAATCGGATCAAAAATGTACAAAAGCATGTTCACCGGTGTGACGAGAGTGCTGACCGTCGGATTTATTTCTTCCGTCGGATTAATCGCCGCCATGATTCTGAGCGCGGTTGCGGTTTCTAAATTAACGGGCATCTCCATGATTACATCTGTTCTCGCCTTTTCTCCCGGCGGGATCGCCGAGATGGCGGCGACTTCGATCACCCTGCACGAAGACTCGACTTTCGTCGTCGCGGTTCAGGTCATCCGGATCGTTCTCGTCATCGCCATGCTTCCGCCCTTCTATCGGCTGCTGCACCACCTTTCTCAGCTGAAACGGGCACACGGTGAAAGAGGCCGGGCAGAAAGAGGAACATGAGCCGAATAAAAAAACACGCATCCATATGCGTGTTTTTTATTTGAACAGCTCTCCGCCGCCATTTACAGACCGCCAGTTTGCTGAAAGATCACGGAACAGCCGTTCAGCAAATAACAGTTCTTCATCTGTATAGCGGTCTAAAAACGCCAAGAGCCGCTTTTTTATCAATTCATGATATTCATGATGAAGGGAATGCAGCTCTTTCCCGGCAGGAGTCAGCCGGAAATAGACTTCTTTTTTATTGTCGCTCAGCCGGGTCCTGCGCAGAAAGCCGGCTTCCAAAAACTTCGCGCAGCTTCTCGACACGGTCGGCTTTGTCGTCTTCATTTTTTCCGCTATTGACGTGACATTGATCGGTTCATGATCTCCGATACACGACAAAATGTGAATTTCCGTCAAGGTCAGCTGTAATTTTTTTCCGTTTTCTTCACGGAGTTCGTCCATCCGTCCGGCCAACGACGCCCTGATGTCCTCCTGACACCTCTCCTGCTCGTGAAAAATATCTGTCAGCCCTTCAAGAATCATGTGTTTTGCATGGTCTGGCTGTCTTCTGTCCAACTGCTGAATCACCCTTCCGTATTGATTGTTTCTTTTACTATAACGTTTTGTTACACAAGAAACAATCACACAGGCGCATAAAAGGGTATCAGATGAATCCCCATCTCTCCAAACCGGCCAGAACAGCTTCTTCCGCTTCACGTCCCGAGCCGCCGGCTGCCCATGCCGCGTGGCCGTCCGGCCGGATTAAAACGGTGTGGACGTCATCCCAATCGGCACGTGTTTCAGCAAGCTCCGCCCTGACAGCTGCCACGCTGTCCGTATCAATACCGGCGGGAATGCTCCCTCTTAATGATAAAAGCACAAAGGCGCCCTTATGAAGAAAATCATACAGCCGGGTCAGCCGCCCGTCATGAAGGATCAATTCGATATCCGGCAGGCGTTTTCCGTTTAGGATATGCGGCGGCAGCTCCGCATCCGGTTCATAATGCAGATCAAGCGCGGATACTTTTCCCGCCAATAAACGGTTGGACTCCTGAAAATCCAGCAAAGCGGTCATCGTTTCTCTTAATGCCATCCCCGACTCGGTAAAATCCATGAGCTTTATCTGGGTTTTTATATTGTGCAATACTTCTTTTCCTGTGCTTTGCCTTTCCTGATGATAGCTGTCCAGAAGATGAGGCGCCGCTTTCCCCTTCATTTGCGCCGCCAGCTTCCAGCCGAGGTTGAAGGCATCCTGAAGCCCCGTGTTCAGCCCTTGGCCGCCTGCGGGAAAATGAATGTGCGCCGCATCACCGGCCACAAAAACCCGGCCTGATCGGTATTGTTCGGCCTGACGCTCGGCATTGCCGAACCGCGACATCCATACCGGATCACTCAATCCGAAATCAGTGCCGCATATCCGCCGCAGGTCTTCTTTCAGCTCATTTTCGGTGACCGGCTCTTCCTTCCGCTTTTGCGGAGCGTGCGGAGAAACGATGAGAACGCGGAAAAGTCCGTCCGTAAGAGGGACAATCACAACCGATCCCTCCAGGCGGCACGTTGAAAAAAAGGAAGATTCGGGCGGATGTGTCAAAGCGGCATCACAGAGCGTTCCTGTTAAGTCGGCATCAGTGCCCGAAAAAGCGATGCCCGCCTGTTTCCTGACAATGCTCCCCGCTCCGTCTGTACCCGCGGCATATAAGCTGTGAAGAGTGCGGATACCGCTTTCGTCCCGGAACACCGTCTCCACTCCGTCATCCGTCTGGGTGACAGCCATCGCTTCCGCCCCGCGGATGATGTCTGCGCCGAGACTTGATGCATACTCCTCCAAAATCCGCTCCGTTTCTGCCTGAGGCAGCATTAACGAATAATTCTGCTTCGTATCCAGCCGAGAAAAATCCAGCCGTGTATCCAGCATGGAAAAATGGCCGGAAGACACCTTCGTCCCTTTTTCCAAAAAGCGTTCCAATATGCCTCTCATGGCAAAAAGCTCAAGTGTTCGCGGATGCATAATAAGCGCTTTGGAATATGGCACCGTCTTCTTCAATCGTTCAATAACAGTCGTTTTCACTCCGGCCAGCGCCAGTTCTGATGCAAGCATAAGCCCGACCGGACCTCCCCCGATAATGGCAGCCTGTGTTTTCATCTCATCAGCCCTCTTTCATATTTTTTGTTACACGAGTAACAAAATCACCAAAAAATAAAACGCCTCCTTTTTGTTTCGCGCGTAACAATTTTCATTATAGTCTTCCCTCTGCTTTTTTACAATCATTTCCGAAAAAAAAGACGCCGTTTACTTGGCGTCTGATTCACTGATGACTCCGACAATGTCTTTATCCTTAATCGGACCGAAATGACGGCTGTCGAGGCTGTATATGCGGTTGTCGCCAATAACAAAGTATTGTCCCTTCGGTATGCTTTTGCGCCCGGTCGTTTCCTTCAGCGTATAATCACCGGTCACATGGCTCCCGGCGGACAATGATGACTTTAACGGTTTTAAAAACGGTTCCGCCACCCGTTTTCCATTCACATACAGCTGATCCTCCCTGTATGCGATTGACTCGCCGGGGAGCCCGATGACACGTTTGATCAGCACTTTGCGGTGCGGGCCTTTAAACAGGACAATATCGAAACGGCGGATCGTTTTGTAACGATGGGAAAACTTGTTGACCATCAGCTCATTTCCTTGTTTAAAGGTCGGATTCATGCTGATTCCTTCGACTTTATAATCAATAAAAATGGCATTCTTTAATTGTATGGCCAAAACAACGATAAGCACGCCGGCTATAAACCAAAATCGTTTTTTCAAGATTCCTGTCTCCCTCCGTCTTTCTCATGCTGACTGATTCTCATCTGTAAACGCCGTTCGATATGCTTTCCGACATACCACAGCACCGCGATCACCATTATGGCGCCCGCCATCCTGAAAGGCTGTGTCATGAGTGCGTGAAGATCATACCCGATAAAGCTGATCATAAAGATCATGACCATTTTCCCCATAGCGGCTGCTGATATAAACTGCAGCGCCCCCACCCGTGACAGGCCGGCAACGATATGAACCGCAGCGGACGGCGTAAAGGGGAAGCAAAGTAAAATAAACAGCGGACCGAAACCGTGCCGCTCAACCCAGAGCATCATCCGCCTTATGGTCTGATGCCTGCGGATGAAACCGAAAGCTCTTTTCTGTCCGAAACGGCGGACGGCATAAAACATCAGCATCGATCCTGCCGCAGACCCGAGCCATGACAGAAAAAAACCTTCCCACAAACCAAATGCATTCGTATTCGCCACCACAAATACAACGAGCGGCAAAAACGGAAGAAACGCTTCAATAAAAGGCAGTGCAACCGCAGCCGCCGGGCCGAAAGCTCTATAGCTTTGGAACCATTCCGTCAGCTGTTCCTCAGTCAAATATGATAAAAATTGCTCCAACGTTTATACTCCTTAACGAGTTTGTCTATCCTTATTCTACACATTATCTCCAAAAAACGAAAATGTTTACGAGATTTTCCGACTTGAAATATCGTGTAAGCGAGTATAAAATAAGAACAAACGTTCTCTTTTTTAAGAAAGAAGGAGTATTTATGCCTGACATCCGGAGCGGCACCCGCGATCTCATCGAAAAAGGGCTGTTTCTGCCCATGGCGGCTGCCATCCTGAACCGGGACCTCGAAGCGCTTGATTCGTGCCCGTTCAAATTAAAACAACCCTATAAACAGCTTATCAGCTGCTCTTTAAAATTAGCACAAAAGGATTTGAGTGATGTTCGAAAAGAGTTAAGAAAGCGTAAAATTAAAATATACGAAGCGGAAAGAGACGAAGCATTTACGCTTTATATATGCACCATTAACGGCTATGAAGAAAAACACCGTTATTTCAACCCGAGAATACGGGAACAGGTAACCGCCTTATTAGAATATTACCTGTCTCTTGCGACCATTTAAAAAGCAGCCGGGACTGCTTTTCCTTTTCAGTTGATAAATTTCAGACTATTCACACTATACATTCGACATGATTTTCTTTATAATCGGGACACGCTGTTTTCAATGAAAAGGAGGAATGTTATGAAACTGATTCATGTTCTCGCCGCCCTGCCCTTTTTCGGAATTCTCGCCGGCATTCCATTTGCCAACCGGGTGACGCCTTATGTTTTCGGAATGCCTTTCATTCTCGCGTATGTCGTCATCTGGGCGGTGCTGACTTCCGTTCTGATGGCCGCCGTTTACAAATTGGACAAAGAAAACAAGGCGGGTGAGGCGGAATGAACGCAGCATTTCCCGTAATGGCCGCCGTGCTCCTGTTTTGTGTGTATCTCGGAATCCGGGCCCGAAAAGGAAAACATATGGACCTTGAACAATGGACAGTGGGCGGACGCGGCTTCGGCACGATGTTTGTCTTTTTATTAATGGCGGGAGAAATATACACGACCTTTACATTCCTCGGCGGAAGCGGATGGGCTTACGGAAAAGGAGGCCCCGCCTTTTATATTATCGCGTACGGCTGCCTTGCCTACATTTTGTCATATTGGCTTCTGCCAGCCGTGTGGACTTACGCCAAACAACACAAACTGATGTCGCAATCAGATTTTTTTATTTCAAAATACAACAGCCCGCTCCTCGGCATTCTCGTATCGCTCGTCGGCATCGCATCCCTCATCCCCTATCTCGTCCTGCAGCTGAAAGGGCTCGGATTAATTGTTTCAGCAACGTCATACGGACAGATTCCGCCCTCCGCCGCTGTCTGGATCGGCGCTGTCTCCATCACGATTTATGTGATGATATCAGGAATCCACGGTTCAGCGTGGATATCAGTCGTTAAAGATATCATGATTTTAGGCATCGTCCTGTATTTAGGCATTTATCTGCCCATTCATTACTATGGCGGGTTTACGGAGATGTTCAAACAAATTGAAACCGCAAAACCCGGTTTTCTCACGCTGCCGGAAACCGGACAGAGCGTTTCCTGGTTCAGCTCAACGGTTTTGCTGACCGCCCTCGGCTTTTATATGTGGCCCCATACATTTGCCGCTTCCTATTCGGCGGAGCATCCGCGGGTGTTTCGGAAAAACGCGATCATCATGCCTCTTTATCAGCTCGTCCTGCTGTTTGTCATCTTTACCGGATTTGCGGCGATTCTGCAGGTGCCCGGTTTAAAAGGGGCGGACACGGATCTCGCCTTATTAAAGCTGTCTGTGAAAACCTTTGATCCCTGGTTTGTCGGACTGATCGGATCGGCGGGCATTCTGACGGCGCTTGTACCCGGTTCAATGATATTAATGGCCTCAAGCACGCTGTTCGCCAAAAATGTGTACAAAGCCATTCTGCCCGGCACGACTGACGACAAAGTCTCACGGCTCGCAAAATACGCCGTACCCGTCATCGCGCTGATATCCGTATATTTTACGCTGAAAGGCGGAAATACCATCGTCACCTTGCTTTTAATGGGCTACAGCCTTGTCACCCAGCTTTTCCCCGCCCTCTTATTCAGCCTGCCGAAGCGGCGTTTCATCACAAGCCACGGCGCTTTTGCCGGCATAACGGCCGGGGTCGGAACGGTGGCCTTCATTACGCTGACCGAATCAACCATCGGAACCCTCTTTCCGTTTCTTCCGCAGATCGTTAAAGATATGAATACAGGCATCATCGCACTGGTTCTGAACATTGTCGTCATGTTTGCAGTCAGCGCCGCAGTCAGAAAAAAACAAATCAGCGCAGCCGAAAAGGCGGCTTAAATGGTAAGATAGCGGTAAGATACACGAAAGGGGAAAAACGCATGATCATGACAACGACCGAAACCGTCGCCGGAAAACAGATTACAGAAGTGAAAGGCTTGGTGACAAGCAGTATCGTCCAGTCCCGTCACATCGGAAAAGACTTGCTTGCAGGCTTAAAATCTGTCGTCGGCGGCGAATTAAAAAGCTATACCGAAATGCTGGAAGACTCCAAAAAAGCGGTGAAAGAGCGGCTGATCAGAGAGGCGGAGCAGCTCGGAGCGAACGCCATCGTCGGCCTGCGGTTCGAACTGACCGCAGGACAGAACACATCCGAATTAATCGGATACGGAACCGCCGTCACCGCCGAATCCATTTAAAAAACAAGCCTCTTTAAAGAGGCTTGTTTTTTTATTTCTCACATGCGATATAGTCTTTATCTCGGTCAAGTCTTTTATTTGCATTGTAAAGCGCTTTTGATACATACGGCTTGTACTTTGTTCTGCCGCCCTTGTTTTTCACTTTCGACGATTTGGCCACGCCGCCCTTATACACCTTGTTCAGCGCCTTGCAGTTTTGATACGTTTTTACCTTTGTTTTCGCTTCTGCCGTCTGCCCCGCTCCATATGAACAACCGAACACAAGACCGAAAGACAAAAGCACAGCCGTCTTTTTCATTTCTATCCTATCCCCTTTCCTGAATCATGCTGTATTGCTGAACATATCATAGTTCAAATAATCTCCATTTACAAGATAAATAGGAAAATAGGTTTAATTTACGTCCGCCCGTATATCTTTTATGGAATTTTTCCCAAAACCTTTTATAATATGAATTGATAGCGCTATCTGACTATGATGATAGGAGGAGAAATGATGATGAAAAAAGGGCTTCTTGCGGGTGTTCTCACTTCAGCCGTTCTATTCGGCGCATGTACGGCGGATATTCCGGGGGTGATCAGTCCCAATACGGCGGAAGCGGCGTCCCAGCTCAGCAAAGGAATCGGCGGAAGGGCCTACCTGAACAGCACGGGCTCAGTTCTCGTCACGAAAATTCAGCTTCCAAGCTCGATTCAGGTGTCAAATGGGACAGCCTATATTTACTCAGGGTTTACCGGAGGCACAGAGGCTGATATCGGACTTCAGTACAGTGACACCTATCATGTATGGAAACCGATCATGAAAGTCGGTTCAAAGGGACAAGGCCAGGTCCGGTATCTGGAAGGAGAAAGCCAATTCACCTATACGAAAGGCTTCCGGCCCGGCAGCACCGTACAGCTGACCATTTACAAAAATCTGAACGGCAATACCCGCGCCACATATTGGGGCACAAATAATGACGGATACACCGGCCGCATCATCTCAGAACTCTCCCAAACAAATGTAGGCTCTGTCTCAAAATGGAAAGCGCTCGCCACCGTCGCGGTCACATCAGAGGATCAGCGCCCTTACATCAAATCAAACTTCTCAACAGCCTTTACGAACATCACGATTGACAATAAAGCAGTCACACCTGTGATTGATACACAGGATTTTGCCAAATTGACAGTGTCAGGCAGCAGCGTCAGCATGTCTGTGGTCAAATAAAGAATTTTGAACGCAAGATTTCTGACATCGTGCGTTTCGTGAGGGTCTGCCGGATACGCAAATCCCTTATTTTTCGGATGACGTTTAATAAACAAACTCTGTTACATTCAAAATGTCGATTTCTATATAACAATTAGAGGAACCTCATTTGTTGAGGTTCCCCGTTATTCTCCAACTCACGCACCGGTTAACTTCACATACTGTCAGCCGGCTCAGGGCTGTCCAATTTTAGTTAGAATATAGCTTTAACAGGTCTTGTGCTGGAAAACGATCTGCATCGTTCGCCTCAACAAAATATGCCAACTGCCATTTTTGTGTTTCAATAGCTTGTTTGCTAGTGGGATTTTCCCATTTAGGGTAAACTCTAATTGCCATTTTTCCTTTTGTAGCGGCTGTTTTAAGGATATTTTGCTTTACAAGAACTTCTTTTGGAAAAATGAATTATCCAAAATGATTATTACTGGCAAAAGTATTGATAACCAATAAATCAGCAGCTTTTTTATATGAAAAGGCTTGATTTTTACCATCTCCATCTTTTTCCCAAAAAGCAACAAACTGTCCTATCTTGTCAGGCGTTATTTTTGCGACTCTGAATCGAACTGATTTTGAATGCAGCTGAAACATACCGGCCCCATACTCTGAGTTTTGAGCTTCTTCTTGAATATCATGTATCGTTAAGTGATTTGGTTCATAAAAAATTTTATTTACATGTGTTAACGCCTTATAAAATTCATTCACTGCTTCGTACTCCTTATTTTTTATAGTACGTCATCCATTGCTTCTTGATTAAAATGGGCTGATCATGTGTTTCCAATAAAAAAACAGCCCTCCTCAGGGTTGTTTTTTTAACATTCCTTTCATTATTTCCGCCAAAATGCTGAGCAGTCCGCCTTATCCTGAATATTGAATTGAATCATGCGTTCAAGCAGCTCATAATGCACCGGTTCAGTCCATTGAATTCTGAACAAACGGGAAGTAGCGCTGTAGCCGGCACAGGCAATGTCCTCGGCAAAATGCGCAATTCCAGCTTCTTCGGGGGAAACACTTACATGATGCTTCGCTGCCGCAAAGCCGATAATAAAGGTGCCGTGATTGGTAAACATCGGCGTGTTCCACTTGATCTGCGCTTCTAAGTTCGGAAATTGGTCAGCCGTCCACGACAGGATTTCCTCCATTCGCAGACGATGATCAGGGCTGTCGATACTTGATAAATAGTCTTTGAAAACGTCCATGTCTTCCTCCTTCAACATCACGTCCGCTAGCGCCAAAACCCCGGATTTTCAGCTTTTTCCTTGATGTTAAATTCGATGATCTTCTTAAGCAGATCATAGTGCACCGGATCAGTCCATCGAATTCTGAACAGGCGCGAAGAAGCGCTGTACCCGGCTTGAGCGATGTCATCGGCAAAATGCTCCATCGTCTCTTTTTCAGGTAAAATGCTCAAATGATTTTTTGCCGCGGCAAACATAATGATATAGGTGCCGTGATCGGTAAATGTCGGTTTGTTCCACTTGATCTGCGCTTCTAAATTCGGAAATTGGCCAGCCGTCCACGACAAAATTTCCTCTGCTTTGAGACGGTGATCCGGGTTATCGATTCCTGATACATATTTTGCAAACACATCCATGCCCATCTCTCCTAAAATGAAATATCATTACTCTTTACATCATCATAGCCAACAGACGGACACGATACAACTCTGCCCGGGCATGTAAATCGAAAAAAGCCCTCCCCAAAAGGAGAGGACCCGTCCCTTCACATCACAGCTTTCTCTAATATCTCTCCCCCAGCTCCCGCAAAATAAAGTCGTAGATCATTCTTGTCCGCTCTTCTTTCGGATACAGCATGAATTCCTGCCGCTTCGGGATATGACTGCCCATCCTGTCCTGAAAAGTGGTTCTGAGATAGGCGGTTCTGTAAACCTGATTTTCAAAAGAATGATAGGATACTTCCAGCTCCATCGTTTTGCCGTTTGAGAACGTGACCGCTGTGTCATCAAATGCCGTCGGTTGAAAATCTTTAACGTGCACATGAGATATCCAGCCGCATTGAGGCCTTGCAGAAGAAAGTGTAGGGAATAAAAAGATGTGATTTGAAGGGTCCACCATAATCGGCGGCTTGTGAGAAATTTTAATCGCTTCATATGTTCCCGCTTTTCTCCCGGCATAGCTGGAGCCAAAGTAGCGGCAGCTTCTGTCGATGATGTGAATCGGCTTCATACTGACATACAGAATGCAGTCTTTTTCAATGACCTTAGACCCCATTTTACCGTCTATTTCCTCAGGCAAAACAGCGATGGTTGAACGATTTACTTCATAGCTTTCTAAGGGTGCGTGTGTTTTCTGGCACATAATGTGCAGCCTCCAATCCTTTTCTTGAAAATTTATACTAATAATCTATCATCTGTCATTGGAAAACGACAGGTTTTTTTTGAATATAGCTAAAAATCACCTTTTAAAGATGTAATTTAGTCTTAAATTACTATTTAAATATTATTTTTCTTTTTCATTTCACCTCATTTATACAATGCTAATTTTCGTTTTTTCGTCAATTTGCAGGATATGTCGATATAATTCCAAGTATTAGTTGTCTAAAGATTATAAAAATTAATTGATTTTTCCGGCCGTTATCCATATACTATAAAAAAGGCATTGGGGGGATTCTTTATGAAAGAGAAAAAGTCGTACACTGAGCTCATGAAGTCCCGCAACACGCAAAAAGCAAACGAATTCGATGTGACAATGGCCGATATTTACATTCAAATGGTGCTTGATGAATCCTTGTATAAACGCCGGATCGCCATGCTGACCATGCAGATTAATAAGGCGCTTGATGATAAAAATAAAGAAGCGTTCCTCACGCTTTCAAAAGAATATGCCGCACTCAAACAGAGTGAATAAGCCAATCCATATGGATTGGCTTTTTTTACATTATCCGTTTACGATGGTGCCGCCGTTCACATGAATCGTCTGTCCCGTGACATAGGAAGAATCATCGCTTGCTAAGTACAAATAGCTCGGCGCCACTTCAACAGGCTCTCCCGGGCGCTGCATCGGCACGTCTGAGCCGAAGACTTCCACTTCCTTCGCCGAGAAGCTCGCCGGGATCAGCGGCGTCCAGATCGGCCCCGGAGCCACTGCGTTTACCCTGATGCCCTGAGTGACAAGAGATTGGGAAAGAGATCTTGTAAACGTGACGATCGCCCCTTTTGTCGCTGAATAGTCAATCAATGTTTTGTGGCCTTTATAGGCGGTAATGGAGGCCGTATTAATGATTGAACTTCCTTTTTTCAGGTGAGGGAGCGCGGCTTTCGTTAAGTAAAACATTGAAAAAATATTCGTCTGAAACGTTCTGATGAGCTGGTGGCTCGTGATTTTCTCAATCCCCGGCTGCACGTGCTGCTCACCTGCGTTGTTGACCAGGATGTCAATGGAAGGAAAGGCTTGGCCCGCCTGGCGGATGACATCGTTGCAAAAGGCTTCGTCGCCGACATCCCCTGCGATCAGCAGACACTTCGCCCCCTCTTTTTCTACATATTGCTTCGTCTCTTCGGCATCCTGATGCTCATCAAAGTAAACGATGACCACATTAGCGCCTTCCTTCGCGAATAAAACGGATACGGCGCGGCCGATCCCGCTGTCTCCGCCCGTGATGATCGCCGTTTTCCCTTCAAGTTTTTTCGCCGCTTTCGGTTTGTCAAAAACGGGGCGCGGGTCCATTACATATTCAAAGCCCGGCTGCCGGTTTTGATGCTGCGGCGGCAAGGTTTTCTTCTTCTGGTTAGCCATTTTGATCACTCCTTTACATTAATTACTATATTATGAGTAATTTGAGCATCTTATACGAATTTCATGTATGAACAGAGTCTTATTGGAAAAATTAAGAATATACAACAGAGGAGGTAAATCTGAATTGACTACTTTTTCAAACGAAGAACCGGCTTCCTATTGGAAAGCAACAGCTGACATTCCTTCCTTTCCCGCCCTCACTGAAGATACGGAATGCGATATTGCGGTTATCGGCGGAGGAATTACGGGCCTGACAACGGCATACGAACTGACGAAAAGAGGTTTCCGTGTCGCTGTCATTGAAGCAGACCGGATTTTAAATGGGACGACCGCGGGAACGACCGCAAAAATCACCGCCCAGCATGATTTCATCTATGCCGATCTTATTCAGCAGATCGGCCTGACCAGCGCAAGGCTGTATTTCGAAGCCCATCTCCGCGCCATGGAAGACATGAAGCAGATCATCAGAGACCTTTCGATTGACTGCAGACTGATTGAACAAGACGCATATCTTTACACGAATACAGAATCAGGCGTCAAAAAAATCCGCAGTGAGCAGGAAGCTTATACCAAGCTCGGTATTGAACACGAGCTTGTGAAAGAACTTCCCGTCCCCGTTGATTGCATGCTCGGCCTCGCTATGAAGAACCAGGCGCAATTCCATCCGCTTTTATATGGCGCGGCGCTCGTCAAAGAGATCGTTAAAAACGGGGCGCGGATTTTTGAACAGACGGCTGCGATCGACATAAAAAAAGAACCGCAGCCGGAAGTGGTCACGAAAAACAGACACGGCATCAAGTGCCGCTACATTGTCTGCTCTTCCCACTTTCCTTTTTATGACGGAGGCGGGCTTTATGCCGCCAGAATGTATGCCAGCAGATCCTACGTACTCGCGGTAAAACCGAAACAAGCGTATCCGGACGGGATGTATCTCAGCATAGACAAGCCGTCCAGATCACTGCGATACACCGATTTGAACGGTGAAAAACTGGTTCTTGTCGGCGGCGAAAGCCACAAAACAGGCCAGGGAAAAGAAATGTCCGAGCATTACGAAGCGCTGAAACAATTTGCGGAAGACACAATCGGGGTTGAAAGCATCCCATATCATTGGTCTGCACAAGACCTTGTCACCATTGACAAAATTCCGTTCATCGGTCCCATCTCAGGAGATGAAGAACATATTTTGGCGGCGACCGGTTTTAAAAAATGGGGCATGACAAGCTCAGCGCTCGCCGCGAAGCTTTTGGCTGATCATATTCAAAACAAAAAGAACCCGTTTTCCGGCCTGTTTATTCCGTCACGCTTCCACGCAGATCCGGGACTGAAAAAACTGATTTCCTATAATGCCGACGTGGCCAAACACCTTATCTCGGGCAAACTTGAGAGGCCGGACGCTTCACCTGAGACTCTTCGGCCCGGGGAGGGAAAAATCGTAACGGTAAACGGCAAACGGGCCGGCGCCTATAAAGATGAAAAAGGCTGTCTGCATCTTGTCGATACGACATGCACCCATTTGGGCTGTGAAGTCGAATGGAATGACGGCGAACGGACGTGGGACTGTCCTTGTCACGGGTCCCGGTTCACACCTGACGGCGGGGTTGCCGAAGGTCCCGCCATCAAGCCGCTGAAACGTCTCACCCAAGATTGACTAAACCATTCTGTACGAATGGTTTTATTTTTTTGCATTAAAATATTTTTATCAGATTCCTTCATTCAAGTTCCTTCCATACCGATAAAAAGAAAAAGAGAATATCTGGGGGAACTTATATTGTTATTTAAAAAAGACCGCAAAAAAGAAACAGCTTATTTTTCGGAAGCCGATGGAAAAAAACGCATCGCGCTTTCAAATCAATATGCAGATGTCCAAAAACAGCTGAAAATGGTCAGGCTTGGAAACGAAGAACTTCATGTGCTTGAAGAGCTGCAGCCGTTAATTAAAGAACATATCTCAACAATCGTCGATTCCTTTTACCGAAACCTGGATCACGAAAAATCATTAATGACGATCATTAACGACCACAGCACGGTCGAGCGCCTGAAAAAAACATTACGGCGTCATATCCATGAGATGTTTGCCGGCACGATTGATGATGAATTCATTGAAAAAAGACAGCGCATCGCTTCCATCCATTTGCGGATCGGCCTTGAACCGAAATGGTATATGGGAGCGTTTCAGGATCTGCTTCTGTCGATGATGAACATATATGAAGCAACCATTCCGGATTTGCATGAGCTTTTAAAAGCGATCAAAGCGACGACGAAAATATTGAATCTTGAACAGCAGCTCGTCCTTGAAGCATTCCAGAGCGAATATAACTGCCAGCGTGACGAACAAGAGGAAAAGAAAGCCCGTCTTCATCAAAAAATCCAGGAAACATCCGGATCACTCGCTGATTTGTTTTCAGAAACGAGCAGAGCCGTGCAGGAGCTGGTCGATAAATCCGAGGGCATTTCCGAGGCGTCAAAAGCCGGCACCGTCACTTCCGTACATGTCGAAGAAAAATCAATCGGCGGGAAAAAAGAGCTTGAAAGCCAGCAGCAGCAGATGAATAAAATCGACGCCAGCCTTCTGCAGATTGAAGAAGAAATGGACAAGCTGAATGACATCGCCCAGCAGATCGAAAAAATCTTCGGCATCGTGACGGGGATCGCCGAGCAAACGAATCTCCTGTCACTCAACGCTTCAATAGAATCCGCGAGAGCCGGGGAGCACGGCAAAGGGTTCGCCGTTGTCGCGACGGAGGTAAGAAAGCTTTCAGAGGATACGAAAAAAACCGTTTCCACCGTATCAGAGCTTGTGAACAATACTAATACACAAATCAACATCGTGTCCAAACATATTAAAGATGTAAACGGACTTGTAAGTGAAACGAAAGAAAAAATGGCGCAGATCAACCGTCTGTTTGATGACATCGTCCAAAGCATGAAAACGAGCAAAGACCAGACAGGCAAAATCGACGTTGATTTGCAGGCCTTTCTCGGCGGCCTTCAAGAAGTCAGCCGCGCCGTTTCCCACGTTGCATCATCCGTTGATTCACTTGTTATCCTTACAGAAGAATAAAGACAAACCGATCGGCCTTTTTCATAAAGGGCCGGTCTTTTTAATGTTAACTTAAAATATAATAGAGTTGACATATATAAAGACTCGCTTTATTGTATAAACATATTTTGATAAGCTGGAGGAATACATAATGAAATTGACAGAAATGATGCATATTGCCGTGTTTACCGCCATTATGGGACTTTTGGGGCTGCTCCCGCCGCTTTTCTTATCCTTTACGCCGGTTCCGATTACGCTCCAGACGATCGGAGTGCTCTTATCGGGAAGCATCCTAAAACCGAAAGCGGCGTTTTTAAGCCAATTGCTTTTTTTGCTGATTGTGGCATGCGGAGCGCCTCTCCTTTCAGGCGGCAGAGGCGGGTTCGGGGTTTTTTTCGGGCCGAGCGCCGGATATCTCATCGCATATCCGCTGGCGGCATTACTGCTGAGCCTCAGCATCCAAGGCCTTCGCTCAGCTGCTGTCCCCCATTTGTTTATCAGACAGTTCTTGTTCGGCGTGCTGTTTTTGTATGTCATCGGCATTCCCGTTCAGGCTTTTATGATGCACATTGATATCTTAACTGCCGTAAAGCTCAGCCTCATCTATGTGCCCGGAGATCTGCTTAAAGCGGCCGCAGCCTCATTCGCAGCCGTAAGAATCAGAAAAACTCTTCAAGCAAGCCGGCTTTTGCCGACGAAAGGAAGCTGATTTTAGTCATCATGATTACATCATCATATTCAGATACAGCCGGACAAGCGCCGGAACAGATCGCAATTCAGACAGAAACAGAACAGATCACCTATCAAACTTGGAACAGGCTGGTTAACCAAACCGCAAACTGGCTTGGCAGCCTTTTAGGTAAGCCGAAAAACATTGCAATATTACTGCCGAACGGCATCCCTTTTTTACAACTTTTCGCAGGGGCGGCGCATGCCGGCTGCACGGCGGTTCCGTTAGATCCCCGCTCGGCAGCGGCGGAACTCGCGGACCAGCTGAACATCAGCAAAACCGGCCTCGTCATCTGTGACCGCCGGCTGAGCGGCAGACTGGACGGCGTCAAAACGCCTGTCATCCTGTGGGATGAATGCAGGCCTTTGATCGAGGCGGAAAAAATGGAAGGCGCTTTTATCAAAAACGCCGGCCTGCCCTTTTATACCGGATTCACCTCGGGATCGACCGGTAAGCCGAAAGCCTTCACCCGCTCTCACCGTTCGTGGCTGGAGAGCTTTTCTTGTACGAAACGTGAATTCGGCATTTCCCCTGATGACAAAGTGCTGGTACCGGGCATGCTTCGCTCGTCACACTTTTTATACGGCGCCGTCAGCACTTTGTTTATCGGCGGAACCGTCATCCTTCAAAGAAAATTCAACCCGGCCGGAATGAAAGACCGGCTCAGACAAGCTGACGTTCTATATACCGTTCCGACAATGACGGACGCCCTGCTCTCACTAGAGTCGTTTCCGGATACACCGCTCAAGGTGATTTCTTCCGGTGCAGACTGGCCCGCTTCGTCTAAACAAGCGCTGTCAGAGCGCTATCCCCATTTGCGGTTGTACGATTTTTACGGAACGTCTGAGCTGAGTTTCGTGGCGTTCTTATCGCCTGAAGACAGCGCCCGAAAGCCTGACGCGGCGGGCCGCCCGTTTGAAAAAGTTACAATCGAAATCCGCCGGCCCGGCGGAGAACGCTGCATGCCGGGCGAAACGGGGAAGATTTTTGTGAACAGCCCGATGAAATTTTCCGGATACATCAACGGCGCAAAACCTGATGATTCCGGCTGGATGACGGTTGATGACATGGGATATATTGATCGTGAAGGCTATCTTTATATCGAAGGACGTGAAAACGGGATGATCGTATCAGGCGGCCTGAATGTATTCCCGGAAGAGATAGAACGTGTGCTCAACCGCTGTCCGGGCGTCAGAAAAGCGGCCGTCATCGGCATTCCTGATGATTATTGGGGCAGCATCGCCGTTGCGGTGATCGACGGAGATGCAAATGTAAAGGAACTGAAGAAACAGTGCCGCGAGCAGCTGGCGGCATATAAAATCCCGAAAAAGTGGCTGTTTTCAGAAATACCGGAAACAGCCGGCGGAAAGATCGCCCGTGCCGCCGTACAAAAGCAGGCAAAGGACATGATGGAATGGAAGCTGTAATTACGGATGCGAAACGGACGATTTTCGCCCGGGAAAACGGCCTGTTAAAAGACTGTCTCCCAGAAGATTTGGCAGCTCCGCTGATCCGCCATTTGAGCCGGAACATGCCCGAAGACATTGATGAAGTCCTGATCGGAAACGCGACGGGCCGCGGCGGGAATCTCGCCCGGCTGTCAGCCTTGGCCGCCGGACTTCCTTTGAGCGTGTCCGGTACGACCATCGACAGGCAGTGCGGCTCCGGACTGGACGCCGTGAGGGTCGCGTGCCACTTTGCTAAAGCCGGTGCGGGGAGCACATACATCGCGGGAGGAGCGGAGAGCAGCAGCCGTTCCCCTTTCTCATCCCGGGCGCGCTTTTCTCCTGAACACATCGGCGATCCTGATATGGGCATAGCAGCAGAGTATACGGCACAGGCTTACGGCGTAACGAGAAAGATGCAGGACGAATATGCCCTTCTCAGCTATGAACGGAGCGTCAAAGCGCACGAAGACGGCTTGTACCGCCCGGAAATTCTTCCCTGTCACGGATTCGCCGCTGACGAAAACATGCTGAAAAAGCGGAACATGGAGCCTCTCATCTCCCGTGCCAAGCCCGTCTTTCAGTCCGGAGGCTCTGTCACCGCCGCCAACAGCTGCGGAATTTCTGACGGGGCGGCGGCAGTTTGTGTGATGGAAGAACAAAAAGCGCGGTCTCTCGGTTTAAAGCCGGGATTGCGTTTTATCGGAAGCGCGGTAAGCGGCGTCCATCCGCATTATCCGTCAGCAGCTCCGGTTTATGCCGTCAAAAAACTTTTGAAGGAACGGGACCTGTCACCGGATGATATTGATATATACGAAATCAACGAGGCGTTTGCCGTCAAAATATGCGTTTTTTCACAGCAGCTTCGAGTGCCGTATTCTAAAATAAATGTCCGGGGCGGCGCTCTGGCCGTCGGGCATCCGTACGGGGCTTCCGGAGCGGCGCTTGTCACCCGGCTTTTTTATGAAGCAAAAAGACGCCCGGATGCCCGCTACGCAGCAGCAGCGATCGGCAGCGGAGGCGGAGTCGGACTGGCGCTTCTCTTTGAAGTGTTAACGTAACGGCAGTATAATAGATGATATCGATAAAAATGATCGGAGTGGAGACTTTATGACTGCCGTTTGTTTAGTAAGACATGGAGAGACTGATTGGAATGCCCAAAAGAAGCTTCAAGGCAAATCGGATATTCCGTTAAATGCGACGGGAGAGCGTCAGGCGAAAGAAACAGGAGAGTACTTAAAGGGGTCCGAATGGGATGTCATCGTCTCAAGCCCGATGAAACGGGCCAGAAAAACAGCTGACATTATTAACGGATTTTTGAATCTTCCCATTGTCGTCATGGAAGATTTCAGAGAACGGAGCTACGGTGATGCGGAAGGAATGTCTTTACCGGAACGGTCGAAGCGCTACCCGGATAAAAACTACCCGAACATGGAGACAGCAGAAGAGCTGACAGACAGAATGCTTGCCGGTTTAGTGAAAGTTCAGGAGCGGTTTCCTGAGCAAAAAGTTCTGATCGTCGCTCACGGCGCAGCCATTCATGCCCTCTTGTCCGCCATTTCTGACGGTGATACCGGCATCCAAAACGCAAAGCTTGTCAATGCGTGCCTAAGCAATATCGAACGAATTGAAAATAAGTGGCGCATCAAAGATTACAATGTAAGCAGCCACCTATCAGAATCATAACAAAAAGGCCCGAATTCAGTTTTGGGCCTTTTTGGCGAGCATTTTTTTCTGAAGATCATGTAATATGGCGTCCGCCCCGTCAATGCTCCGGCGCTCCGTCCATACCGCCCTGTCCGCGCGGTAAACGTGTCCGTTTTTTACGGCTGTCAGCTGTTTCCAGAGGTGATTTTTTTCGAGTTCTTTCTCACCGTCCAACAGCACGATGTAATCAGGATCGATATGCAAAAGCTGCCCGGGCGCCATCTTGATAGAGTCTGATTTCCCGCCGGAATCCGTCTGGACCGCATAGGTAAACCCTGCGAGCGTCAAAAGCCGGGACGTAAAAAACTGATCATCCTTTACGGAAATGCTGTCATTTGCAGCGTCAATTAATAAAATCGTGCCGCCTTCTGCATCCAGCTTTCTTTTGATGTCATTCAGCTTTTCTTCCTGAGCCGACAATTGTTTCTCTATGATGCCATCTTTACCGACCGCCTTTTCAATAGTAAGGGCAGCGTCAACCGCATCCTGATAATCCGCAGCTTCATTTTTTAAAGCGATTGTCGGAGCGATCTTTGTCAGTTTTCGGTATATCCCCCTGTGAAGGCTTGAGTCTGCAATGATGAGATCGGGCTTTAACGAAGTGATCTTTTTCAAATCAGGGTGTGACGGTGGTCCGACAGACGGACTGCCGTCTTTTCGCTCTGTCCGGTTATCCGCCGCGGCCGCCGGCTTTATGCCGAGATCATGGAGGGTATCAATAAAGCCCTCATTCAATACGGCGATGCGCTGCGGGTGCGCAGCCACATGCGCCGTCCCCAGATCGTGCCTGACGGCGGTTTCATGTTCCTGTTCTGAGCATGCCGTTATGAAGAGAACGGATAAGATCATCAGCATACTGAGCATTTGTTTCATCTGTTCCCCCTCTTTCGTTTTTCCGCAATTATATCATTGACAATATAAGTATCAATGATATTCATTATCATTATTTTTATAAAATGGTTTCACAGCTTTTCTCCGTCAAGAAAGCCGAAGACTGATTCATGCCGGCCGCTTTATTTCATTCCGCTTCCGTTTCCATCAGACTTCTGCATTCAACAAAAGGTGACATTTATCCTGTTTTTGCCGCAGCTTCCAAAAATGGAATCAAACCGTTCGACCCAGCAAACAAGAGAGCGATTGCGGCTGTGTACAAATACTCATGTCCTTCCATCGGTTTTTTCCATTAAAATTTAAATATTTCGGGTTCCTATTAAACGAAAGAGAGATGATATACCTAAATAGAAATAAAACAAATTGAAAAAAATTGGGTCTACTAAAATATTATTCCATGCTATACAATTAATCCACAGAATAATCTGTCTATTGGTTGTTCTGCAAATGAAAAAAAGGAGAGGATAAAGAGTGAGAGGCAAAAAGGTATGGATCAGTTTGCTGTTTGCTTTAGCGTTAATCTTTACGATGGCGTTCGGCAGCACGTCTCCTGCCCAGGCGGCAGGGAAATCAAACGGGGAAAAGAAATACATTGTCGGATTTAAGCAGACAATGAGCACGATGAGCGCCGCTAAGAAAAAAGATGTCATTTCTGAAAAAGGCGGGAAAGTGCAAAAGCAATTCAAATATGTAGACGCAGCTTCAGCTACATTAAATGAAAAAGCTGTAAAAGAGCTGAAAAAAGACCCAAGCGTCGCTTACGTTGAAGAAGATCACGTTGCAAAAGCGTACGCGCAGTCCGTGCCTTACGGCGTATCACAAATTAAAGCCCCTGCTCTGCACTCTCAAGGCTTCACTGGATCAAATGTGAAAGTAGCGGTTATCGACAGCGGTATCGATTCTTCTCATCCTGATTTAAAAGTAGCAGGCGGAGCCAGCATGGTTCCTTCTGAAACAAATCCTTTCCAAGACTACAACTCTCATGGAACTCACGTTGCCGGTACAGTTGCGGCTCTTAATAACTCAGTCGGTGTATTAGGCGTTGCGCCAAGCGCATCTCTTTACGCTGTAAAAGTTCTCGGCGCTGACGGTTCCGGCCAGTACAGCTGGATCATTAACGGAATTGAGTGGGCGATCGCAAACAATATGGACGTTATTAACATGAGCCTCGGCGGACCTTCTGGTTCTGCAGCGTTAAAAGCGGCAGTTGACAAAGCCGTTGCTTCCGGCGTCGTAGTCGTAGCGGCAGCCGGTAACGAAGGCACTTCCGGCGGCTCAAGCACAGTGGGCTACCCTGGTAAATACCCTTCTGTCATTGCGGTAGGCGCTGTTAACAGCAGCAACCAAAGAGCATCTTTCTCAAGCGTAGGTTCTGAGCTTGATGTCATGGCACCAGGCGTCTCTATCCAAAGCACGCTTCCTGGAAACAAATACGGCGCGTACAATGGTACGTCAATGGCATCTCCGCACGTTGCCGGAGCGGCTGCTTTGATTCTTTCTAAGCACCCGAACTGGACAAACACTCAAGTCCGCAGCAGTTTAGAAAACACCACTACAAAACTTGGTGATGCTTTCTACTACGGAAAAGGGCTGATCAACGTACAGGCGGCAGCTCAGTAAAACATAAAAAACCGGCGTCGGCCATGGCCCCGCCGGTTTTTTTATTATTTTTCTTCCTCCGCATGTTCAATCCGCTCCATGATCGACGGGTGGCTCCCTCTGAAAATTTTGACGAGAAACGGCGGGTTGACCCGGCTCAGTCCCGTATCGGCCAAGTCCTGAAACGTCTCAATCGCCGCTTCCCGGTTTCCGGTCAGCTCGATGCCGTAGCGGTCGGCGGCGTTTTCCTGATACCTGGAGACGGCATTCGTAATCGGATCAGAAGCAAAACTGAGAACGGATATGAGCAGCAATAACAGCGGGAGGGCGGCCAGATCTTCAGGCCCCTTTATATGAAGCATTCGGCCGAAGAATTTGGACAGCCGCTTATAAAGCTTGTCAATGATATAGAACCCGGCTAATGACAGCAGCAGATACCCGGCCAGTCCGATGTACACGTGCTTCATCACATAATGCCCCATCTCATGCCCCATAATGAACAAAATTTCCCGATCCTTCAGTTTGTTAAGCGTCGTATCCCACAAAACGATTCGCTTATTCGAACCGATTCCCGTCACATACGCATTCAGCGCATTCGTTTTCTCCGACATATTTACTTCATAAACATGGCTGGCCGGAATGTCGGCTTTGTCGGCAAGCGACAAGATTTTGCTTTCCAGCTCCTTGTCTTTCAGCGGATAGAAATCATTGTATAAAGGATCAATCACGACCGGCTGCAGGAAAAACAAAAACAGGGTAAACGGCACAGTAAGACACCAAGCGTAAAACCACCATTTTTTTGTATGCTTTGTGATCAGCCAGTAAAACACAAGCACACACACGGCAATCAGCGGAAAACTGATCCAGAAATCAATGACATGGTCTCTTATCCAGCTTGCTGTTGTCTGCGTCGAAATATGATACGCAAGCGAAACCCGATATCCAATCCATTCAAGCGGAAGCGAAGCCGCCGTAACGATGAGTGAAATCACAAATACGAAGCTTACGATTTGCAGCACCCGAAAGCGCACCGCGGCTTCCAGCCAATGCTTTATTTTTTTGGCAAGCCCCGTAATGAGCAGCAGAAAAAATAAAAACCAATCTAACGGCGCTCCGATGAAAAATAAAAAATCCTTTACATTTGAAAAGTTTTCAGCGGCTGCCAGGCGGCCCGGGTCCATAAACGAGGACGGATCGGCTTTCGTTCCCTTTACGGCCTCCGGGACGGCGGAGTCGCCTGTCATAAAGAAATACCAATAGAAAAAAAGGCCGTACAGCACATAGGCAAGTCCCGCTGCCGCTATCCATTTGCGCATGGAAGTCTCCCTCCTTAGCCTGATGACTTACTCCTATTGTAAGCATAAATGCAAATAAATAGAACCAAGCCTCCGGAACGGATGTTAATCTTTTCACAACAGAAAAGAATGGAACAACAGGAAGCGGGAAAGACTAAAAGACGGAGTGATGAATATGAAAAAAATAATCGCGTTTATTGTAGTAATCGCCCTTTTGGTTATTGCTTTCTTTTATGTATACAGCCGGACCGGCGATGTGTTTCCATCAAGCAACGCAGATCTGATTATTCTGTCTGAGCACGGAAAAAAAGAAATCAAAATTAAAGACAGGCAGAATGTAAAAGATATGCTCGATATCTTGAACCAAGGAAAACAAGTCAAACTGACCAAAAGCGTATCTCCCGATTACGACGGAACGGTCAAATACCATGAAGACCGTTTCGATTCATTCAGCATGTGGCTCGAAGGCGGCAATTATATGCTGTACAAGTATAAAAACACGTATTACAAACTGACCCGGCATGATACGAAGCTTGTGCAAAGCATCATTAAGGAAGAATCGCAGAGCTGACCGGATCAGCATGTAAAAGCGAAGCCCCCGGCTTCGCTTTTCGTCCGTCATTTCGGAAGCATGTCCCGGACCGCCCGCCTCAGCAGCTTCCCGGTCGCGTTCTTCGGAATCTCATCAAGAAAAACCACTTCCGCCGGCCGTTTATATTTTGCCAAATGTGTTTCACAGTAATCAAAAACCGCCTGCTCTGTCAGCTCACCGTCCCCCGGCACTATATAAGCATGCACCGCTTCCCCCGTTTTGGCGTCAGGAACGCCGATGACCACGGCTTCTTTAATGCCCTCATGGCTGTAGAGCACTTCTTCTACTTCGCGCGGATAGACGTTGTATCCGCCGACGAGAATCATATCTTTTTTTCTGTCGACGATATAAAAATAACCGTCTTCGTCGCGCTTCGCCAAATCACCCGTGTACAGCCAGCCGTCTTTCAGCGCGTGCTCCGTCTCCTCGGGCATCTTGTAATAGCCTTTCATCACATTCGGCCCTTTCACGATCAATTCTCCCACTTGATGGTCGGGCAATTCGCGTCCGAGCGTATCGACGACTTTATTTTCGACATGTAAAATATTCGTCCCGATTGAGCCGGGCTTTCTCCCCCGGTCAAACGGATTAAAACAAGTAACCGGAGACGCTTCAGAAAGTCCGTACCCCTCCAGAATGGTGACGTCAAAGGTTTGTTCAAACGTCTGCAACAGAGCGACCGGCATGGAGGCCCCGCCTGAAATGCACAGTCTGACGGACGCAAAATCCTCCGCCTTGCCGTGCTCGTATTGATACAGATAGTTATACATCGTCGGAACGCCGGCAAAAATGGTTGCCTGACGGCTTTTAATCAGTTTAAACACAGAAGCCGGGCTGAATTGCGGCTCGATTAAGACACACGCTCCGCTCATCAGAGGCGCATTCATACAGACGGTTAAACAAAAAACGTGAAACATCGGCAATGCCGCCACAATTTTGTCTTTCTCATTCATTCCTAAGTATCCGGCGACATCATTTGCATTGGAGAAAAGATTCTGATGGGTGAGCATGGCGCCTTTCGGTTTTCCGGTCGTCCCTGAGGTGTATAAAATGACGGCAGTATCATCTTTGGACAATGTCGGATAAGTTCTGCTGCGCTCCGCCGGGCGAAGCATTTTTGTAAACGTTGTCATTTTTAAGCGCAATTGAGGGTCTTCTGTCGATGGAGCGTTCTCTGCTGTCTGGCTGATAATGATATGCTCCAGCAGCGGCAGCGAGCCGTGCAGGCTTTCAAATACGGGAATTAAAAGGTCGATGCCGGCGATCGCTTTGACATCGCCGTTTTTCAGCATGTATGCGATTTCTGAAGGTGTATATGCCGGATTAACAGGTATGACGACAATTCCCGCTTTTAACGCGCCGAAAAACGCAATAACAAAATCAGGCGTATTTCCGAGCAGCAGCGCGAGATGATCCCCTTTTTTCAGTCCCCTGTCCTCCAAGCCGTTTGCAAATGCTTTGATTTTACCTGCCAGCTCCTCATACGTCATGTACTGATCTTGAAACAGACAAGCTGGTTTTTCCGGTTTCTGCGATGCCGTTTCTTCCAATTTGGAAACCAGATTCATTTTCCCACCCCTTTAAAAATTGTAATGAATGAATAGTCATTCATTTATCCGGAATAAACGTTCACTTTTATTATAGAAAAATATAGAAAAACACTCAAGGGCAAAAAGCCCCGAGTGCCGTAAAACCGGAAACTATAATTGTTTCAGCGCTTCACTGACCGGCGTGCCGCCCGCCGTCAGATCGAATGCTTTTTCATACGTATTCGGTTCATCAAGGGATGCGATAACGGTCTTGGCGACATCGTCTCTTGAAATGGAACCTCTTTCCAAATCGGCCGCGGCTTTGATATTTCCCGTGCTGGGATCATTTAATAACCCGCCCGGCCGGATAATCGTATACGTCAGACCGCTCGCTTCAAGAATTTTATCCGCATAATGCTTTGCGGCGTAATACGGCTTCAGCGCTTCATTCCAATTGCCGCGGTTATGAGCCTGAAGGGCGCTTACCATAATGAACCGCTTGATGCCTGCTATCTTTGCCGCTTCTATCGCTTTCGCGGCTCCGTCAAGATCAATCAAAAGCGTCTTATCGTATCCGGTGCTTCCTCCTGATCCGGCGGTAAACACAATCGCGTCACAGCCTTCAGCGGCTTTCGCGATGTCTTCCGGGCTTCCTTCCAAATCTGCAAGAACGGCTTCTGTTCCCGCGGCTTGAAGCGCTTCTTTCTGCTCTTGTTTCCGGACCATCGCCCGCAGCGTATGCGTGCCGTCTTTTTGAAACAGCCCGGTCAGCCGCTGTCCGATCTGTCCGTTTGCTCCGATGAGAAATACTTTCATCATGATCCCTCCCCATTCATTATGGTTCTATCATTTCACAAAAACGGGCGCTGATTCAAATCATGCGTTCGGCAAATGTTCTAATAAATCAGCTCGAGGAAATCTTCCAGCTCTATTTTGCCGAAATACTGTTTCAGATCGATTCCGGCCAGCGCCTCCTTGATAGCGGTTCGGTCATACTGTTTTCCGGTCAGCGCCTGTTCGACTTCACTCACATCTTTCGCACCGAAGAAATCACCGAAAATTTTGCAGTCCTGAATGATTCCTTTTTTCACTTCAAGACGCAGATCAATCGATCCGACCGGATAACGTTTCGAATGCTGAAGATTAAATGCGGGCGACCTTCCGAAATTCCAGTCCCAGTTTTGATAGCGCTCTTCGGAAATCTTCCGGATCGCTTTCCAGTCTTCATTGGTCAGTTTATATTCCGGCACTTCGGAAAGATCATTTGTATTAAAAATATGGTGAAGCAGGTGCTTTTTGAATTCATCCGCCGTCATTTTGTCATCAAGAAACTCGCTGATGTTGGCGACACGGCTTCTGATCGACTTAATGCCTTTTGATTCGATTTTGTCTTTTTTCACTTTCAAGGCTGACACAACATGATCAATGGCGGAATCCAGCATTAATGTTCCGTGGCTGAAAATACGCCCTTTCGTCGAAAATTGAGCGTTGCCGGAAATTTTTCTGCCGTCCGCGACGATGTCATTTCGGCCGCTTAATTCAGCTTCCACACCGAGCTGGCGCAGCGCCTGAATAACGGGTTCGGTGAATTTTTTAAAATTGTGAAAGCTGTCGCCGTCATCCTTAGTGATAAAACTGAAATTCAGATTCCCGAGGTCATGGTAAACCGCGCCGCCTCCTGACAGCCTGCGGACGACGATGATTCCGTTATCTTCTACGTATTTCGTATTGATTTCTTCTATTGTGTTTTGGTTCTTCCCAATGATAATCGACGGCTGATTGACATAAAACAGCAGGTATGTCTGTTCAGGGTCGAGATGCTTCACGCAATATTCCTCAATCGCGAGGTTGATCCTCGGGTCGGTTATGTTTTGGTTGTCGATAAATAACATGGTGCTCCTCCTTTATTTCTCCCACTTCAATCCGGAAGCGGCGATTGTCACTTCGCCCCCGAACTCGGATTCCGCTTCTTCTTTCAGCTTCCGGTGCTCGCCGAAATGAGGCAGATGCGTGAGAATCAGCTCCCCCGCTCCGGCCTCCTTCGCGATCCGTCCGGCTTCCAAACTGTTCATATGGCCGGCTGACGTGCCGTCCTGGTCTGCGTAAAAATTGCACTCGCAGATCAGCAGATCGGCATTTTCCGCAAACGGGATAAACGCGTCCTGGTAGCTTGAATCAGCCGTATACACAACAGAAGCTGAACCGTCAGTAATCCGCATCGCATAACAAGTGACCGGATGCACCGTTTTCAGAAAGGTAATGGTGAACGGACCTAGAGAAAGCGGGCGGTCCGGCTGATAGGCCACTCCTTTTGTATGCGTTTTATATGTAAGGCGCTCAAACTGTTCTATATCAGCATCATGCCCGTAAATCGGCAGTGCATGCGTCCCTTTTCCGAGAAAGGAGCCGACCTGTTTGGCAAATTGAAGCGGCCCGATATCAGCGATATGATCATGGTGATAATGGGACAAAATGACGGCATCAAGCTCTTCTGCCGGAACATAGGCAAACAGCTTTGATAATACGGCGCTTCCGCAATCGACGAGCAGAGAATAGCCGCCGGACTGAAACAGATAGCCTGAAGTTGCTTCGTTTGCGGCCGGAAACCCGCCGCAGCACCCAATAACTGTAACTTTCATATGATCCTCCAATGTTTATGATAAAAAGATCCTTTCCTCCAATATACCTATTTTTCGTACAAATTGCATGTTTTAAACATTGTGCCAAAACAGCCGTTGATTTTCTTAAACTGTTATAATACAATGTAGAGACAAAACAATGAAAGAGGGATGGGTATGTTGGAAAAGATGTCGGATTTTTTCAGAAATTTACCCGGTAAGAAATGCGAAGAATGCGGAAATGAGATTGTTGAGCAGTATGAGTGTCACATTAATCTGTGCAATGACTGCTTGAAAATTAAGGATATGTGACAATAGGGCGCCGCACAATTCTAAGTTGTGCGGCGCCCGTTTTTTCGGCCGTCATCATACTTTCTGAATAGGGCGTTATTCACCATTATTAGCAATTATCTGTACGTTTTAAAAGATTCAGTATATTCAATCTATATTTTTCTATAGACGGATTGTTTTCTTTTCTATTATAATTTGTTCTAATAGCTATCTTTTTAGATACTTATTGCACTTTTTTCTTCGGGAGGTAATCTATGAAAAAATTACGCTTTGGACTAGCGACGCAAATTTTCGTCGGACTCATACTAGGGGTTGTAGTCGGTGTCATCTGGTACGGCAATCCCGCCATTCCAACATATTTACAGCCTATCGGCGATTTGTTTTTACGCTTAATCAAAATGATAGTGATTCCAATTGTCGTCTCCAGCTTAATCATCGGCGTTGCCGGCGCGGGAAGCGGAAAACAAGTCGGAAAATTAGGCTTCAGAACGATTTTGTATTTTGAGATCATTACCACTTTTGCCATTATTCTCGGGCTGGCTTTGGCGAATCTGTTTCAGCCGGGAGCAGGCGTTAATATACATGAAGCTCAAAAGACAGATATCAGTCAATATGTTGAAACAGAAAAAGAACAAAGCGGTAAATCCGTTGCGGACACATTCCTGCATATCGTACCGACAAACTTCTTCCAATCATTAGCCGAAGGAGATCTGCTTGCCATCATCTGCTTTACGGTGCTGTTTGCACTCGGCATCTCGGCAATCGGTGAAAAAGGAAAGCCCGTCTTGGCCTTCTTTGAAGGTGTTTCTCATGCGATGTTCCATGTTGTGAACCTCGTCATGAAAGTTGCGCCGTTTGGTGTTTTTGCGTTGATCGGTGTTACCGTTTCCAAATTTGGGCTCAGTTCCCTGCTTTCACTCGGTAAACTGGTCGGTTTAGTATATGTAGCTTTGGCTTTCTTTCTCATTGTTGTATTCGGAATCGTCGGAAAGCTTGCCGGTTTAAACATTTTCAAATTCCTCGCCTATATGAAGGATGAAATTTTATTGGCGTTCAGTACGTCAAGCTCCGAAACCGTACTCCCCCGCATCATGGAGAAGATGGAGAAAATCGGCTGTCCGAAAGGTATTGTTTCCTTTGTTGTGCCGATCGGATATACCTTTAACTTAGACGGATCTGTGCTGTACCAATCAATCGCCGCTTTATTCCTCGCTCAGGTATACCACATTGACTTGACCATTTGGCAGCAGATTACCCTTGTGCTTGTCTTGATGGTCACTTCCAAAGGAATGGCTGCCGTGCCCGGGACTTCTTTCGTCGTCCTGCTTGCGACACTCGGCACAATCGGCGTTCCTGCAGAAGGCCTTGCATTCATCGCCGGTGTTGACCGGATTATGGACATGGCCCGTACGGTCGTCAATCTGACCGGAAACGCGCTGGCATCCGTTGTGATGTCAAAATGGGAAGGCCAGTATGATCCCGTTAAAGGCGCGAAGGTCATGAGCCTCGCCAAAACAGAACAAAACACAACCATCTCAGGTTAAAATGAAAACCCTGCACGGAATGATTTCCGCGCAGGGTTTTTTATGCCATCGGCGATAAAACGTACCGGTGCAAAAGCTTCGCCGTATTAAGAAGCGATAATTCATGCGTGCGTTCAAAAGCGTGTGAAGCGTCAATTCCCGGGCCGATCAGCCCATGGACGATGTCATGGCCCGAACGGATGGCTGCTGAGGCATCAGAACCGTAATACGGATAAATATCAAGCTGATAATCAATGCCATAGCGCTCCGCAAGCCCGGCCAGATGTTTTCTGAGCTGATAATGGTACGGGCCGCTCGCATCCTTCACGCAAATGGAGACGGTATATTCATCCGTAGACTGGCCGTCGCCGATCGCCCCCATATCAACAGCCAAGTATTCGACGGTCTCAGGAGGAATGTTGGAATTGCCTCCGTAGCCGATTTCTTCATTATTAGAAATCAGAAAATGCGTCGTATACGGAAGTTCGATTTTCTCTTCCGTGATGCGGCGGATTAAATTCAAGAGCAGAGCCACGCTCGCTTTGTCATCAAGATGACGGGACTTAATAAAGCCGCTCGGCGTAACCTGCACGCGCGGGTCAAATGAGATGAAATCGCCGACCCTGATACCGAGATCGGACGTCTCTTCCTTCGTCCGGACAGGCTCATCAAGGCGGACTTCCATATTCTCCTGATTCCGCTCTGCCTTGCCGGCGTCCTTGTAGACGTGCACTGAAGTCTGATGCATTAAGATGGTGCCTGTATAGGTTTTGCCGGAAGAAGTTTGGATCTCGCAATATTCCCCTTCAATCGAGTGATACCGGAAGCCGCCGATCAAGTCAATCTTCAGCCGTCCGTCCGCCTTTATCTCCTTTACCATCGCGCCGAGCGTATCGACATGCGCCGTCAGCAATCTGTGTTTCTTGTCATCACGGCCGGGAATTGTGACAAAAAGACCGCCTTTGCGGTTTCTGTAAGAGGAGACGCCCCATTCTTTTAAAAGACTTTCTGTATAGGCGATAACCTCGTATGTATTGCCCGTCGGACTCGGAATCGACACCAATTCTTTAATCAGTTCCATCGTATGTTTCATATTTGCCACAGGTCATTCCTCCTATCAATTTTATTCTTCTTAAAATATACTCTTTTGATCCATAACCCGTCCAATCTTTTCCTTCTCTTTTTTCATAGAATGAAGGGAGCATGAGCATAGGAGGGAAATGTATGATCAGCCGTAAACCGCACAAGCGGAAAAGGTTTCATAATGATTGGTTTGAGGATTGGTTTGAGGATGATTGGTCTGGTGCAGCCTTCTGGGGCTGTAAAAAAGAAAAAGATCACTGTAAAAAGAAAAAAGAAGACCCTTGTAAAAAGAAGAAAGAAAAAAAGAAGAAAGATAAAAAGAAGCATCATCATTCATGCCGCCGCTGCTGCCGTCATTGGTAATCGTTCACACAAGCCCGTTTTACAAATAGATATCTCATGCTCCCCAAACAGCGGATGCTGGTTGGGTTTTTTTATTAAAATTAGTACCAAGTAATAATATCAGGTGTTATAATCTGATATAAAGGAGTGATTTTTCATGTCAAAATCTAAAATTACAGCAATCGGTACATATGCTCCGGCACGCCGATTAACAAACGCGGATTTGGAGCGCATCGTCGATACATCTGATGAATGGATCGTCCAGCGCACCGGTATGAAGGAAAGACGCATTGCCGGCGAACATGAATTCACATCGGATTTGTGTGTGGAAGCGGTGAAAAACCTTGCAGAACGATACAGCGGAACTCTTGATGATGTCGATATGATCCTTGTCGCCACAACGACGGCGGACTATGCGTTTCCAAGCACCGCGGCACGCGTGCAGGCTTACTTCGGCTGGCCGCACACGGGGGCGCTTGATATTAACGCCACATGCGCCGGACTCACTTACGGCCTTCAGCTCGCAGACGCATTAATTACCGCCGGTTCCCATCAAAAAGTGATTGTCATTGCCGGTGAAACATTATCAAAGGTAACGGATTATACTGACCGGACGACCTGCGTTCTTTTCGGAGACGCTGCAGGCGCCCTATTGGTGGAACGCGATGAATCAGCGCCGGGCTTTTTGGCAGCCGTGCAAGGAACAGCGGGAGGAAGCGCGGACGTGCTGTATCGCACGGGACTGAGCACAGAATTAAACGGCGAGCCTCTTAAAGGCGGAGGAAACATGGTGCAAAACGGGCGCGAAGTATATAAATGGGCGGCCAGAACCGTGCCTGAGGAATGCAATGCCCTTTTAGAAAAAGCCGGCTTTTCAAAAGACGATCTGGATTGGTTCGTTCCTCACAGCGCCAACATGCGGATGATCGAATCCATCTGCGAAAAACTGCCCTTCCCGCTTGAACGGACGTTGACAAGCGTTGAATATTACGGCAACACTTCATCGGTTTCTATTATTCTCGCATTGGATGAAGCTGTGAAAGCAAAAAAACTGTCGGAAGGCCAGACGCTGGTATTATTCGGGTTCGGCGGAGGATTGACGTATACCGGACTGTTGGTGAGATGGGGATTTTAAAAGTACGACGATCGAAATCTAAAAAAAAGAGGCCCTGAGCATCTGCTCAGAGCCTCTTTTTCTTATGCTGTTATTTCTTCTTCCGTTTTGTGTTCTTTTTTGCTTTGCACCGTAAAATACACGATGGTCAGCGCGATCATGACAACGGCGATGCCCAACAGAATGGATGCCTGCTGCCACATGTAGCCGTAGTCGCCATTTGAAATGACGGCACGGAACCCGTTGATGCTGTAAGTCATCGGCAGTGCCCCGTGAATCACTTGATAGAATCCCGGCAGGAGTTCAAGCGGGAAGGTTCCTCCGCTTGCCCCGAGCTGGAGCACCAGAATGATGACAGCGATAAAGCGTCCCGGATTCCCCATCGTTGTCGCCAATAATTGAATCATGGACAGGAACGCGATGCTGGTAATCATCGTAAAGAGATAGAATCTCCACGTGCTTTCCACATCAAGCCCGATTCCTTTTAACAGAACCGTGGCGACAATAACGGATTGAATCAGTCCGACAAGCAGAATAACACTGAATTTGCTGAGGAACCATTCAAAACCGTTTCTCGGACGCCCTGAAGCTTCACTCAGAGGGAATACGACCGTCAGCATCAATCCGCCGACATACAAGCCCATAGAGAGAATATAAGGCGTCAGTCCGGTACCGTAGTTAGGCACGGAATGAATCGCGTTATCGTCCGTTTTTACCGGATCGGCAAACATGCTGTACGTTTTGTCATCTGTCTTAATGTCCCCGGTTTGATCAGCCGCATCTTTCAGCTGGCTGGACAATTGTCCGGTGCCGTCTAAAAGCTTGCTTAAACCGGTGCCGAGAGACGCTTGACCCTGCTCAATTTTGGACGAGCCGTCATGGATTTTGTTTTGCGCGTCCAGCAGTTTCGTTAAGCCGCCTGACACTTGGCCGCTCCCTGACACTAACGCTTCTGATCCTGATTTGAGCTGTCCGAACTTGCTGTTGTATTCGCCGATGCCGGCCGTCAGTTTGTTTTGGCTTTCAAAAACAGTCTGCGCTCCGCTGTATAATTTATCAGTTCCCGCTGTCAGCTGGTTAATCGCGTCTTGTACCGCCGCTGCGCCGTTATACAGTTTCGATGTGGACTGAGGCAGTGCTTTCAGCTGATCAGCCTTCGCTTTTACATCTTTGAGCGCGCTTTTTATGACTGACATATCCGGAAGCTGAATATCTCCGCCGGACGGAAGCTGGCTGACGATATTGTCTAAATCCGGAAGGTCAGCCTTCGGAAGCTTCTCATTCAGAAGCTGAACAAGTTTCGCTTTTTGCTCATCCGTTAAGAAATCACTGTCCTTAATCACCTTTTTGACCGCGTCATCCCGGGCATCCAGACTGTTTTTCAGATCAGAAAGCTTCTTCTTAAACTGCTGCAGGTCCTTTTCAGTCTGTTCGAGCTGCCCAACCGCGTTTTCAATGTCTGACAGGTTGACTGAATTGATCGCATCTTCAAATGCCGCCGCTTTTTGCGACACTTCCTGCGCCTTGCTGTTTAACGCGCTTAATCCATTCGTTAAATCCGGAAGCTTTTGCTGGAGCTGCTTTTGTGCGTCAAGGCTTGTTTTCAGCCCGCTGGCCACTTGGCCTCCTCCTGAAGCAATCTGTCCTGATTTATCTTGAATTTCGGCGCTTGCGCTCTGAAGTTTTGCGATAGAGCTGTCAAGCGTTTGAATTCCGCTTGTCACTTTCGCCGCGCCGTCTGCAAGCTGCTGTGTTTTATCGCCGATGGTGGCGGTGCTTTCAGTAAGCTTCGCTAAATTTTCCTTCAGCTTGGCGCTGCCGTCTTTCGCGTTTTTCGTGCCGTCGTCTATTTTCTTGGCTCCGCTGCTGGCTTTGCCGAGCCCTTTGGCAATATCTTTAAAGTTATCAAAAATGACTTTTGCGTATTGCTCTGTCACTTCTTTCGACACGGAGGCTTTCAGTTTGTCGATCGCCTTTTCCCCGATTGTCGCCCCGACATAGTTTGATCCGGCATTCGTATGATATTTCAGATCCAGCTTCTTCGGATTTTTATCCATTACCGTGCTGGCGTTTTTAGAAAAATCTTCAGGAATCTCGACCAATAAATAATATTTAGCATTTAATAAGTCCTTTAACGATTGATCAAGATCGCTTGAAAAATGCCAATCAAAATTATCATTTTTCTTTAACTCTTTCACAAGGTCGTCACCGATCTGAAGATGTTTCCCTTCGTAGTCCGCCCCTTTATCCTGGTTGACAACGACAACCGGCAGCTGATCCACCGTGCCGTACGGGTCCCAGTACGCCTTCAAAAACACTCCGCTGTAAATCAGCGGAACGAATAATATGGCAATGATGGGGATTAACAGTTTCTTGTTCGTTACAATGTCTTTCCACTGGCTTTTTATTGTATTCAACCCTGTTGCCTCCTTCCGCAAACTGACTCATTTGACAAAACGGTCACGGCACCTAAAAAGTGAAGGATCATCTATTATTTAGATAATCCTTGACCAACATACATTTCCAGCAATTCGGCGATCGTCTCTTTTTCAAGAGGCGGATGGTTTTTTTCCCAGTCAAATATCAGCGCGATGTAGAGCTTGAGCATCACAAAAGCGGTCAGTTCCGGATCACACGGTTTAATGCTTCCGTTTTCAATGGCTGTTTCTATCTTTTCTTTAATGTATGACAGAATGGCCCGCTCCATTTTCGCAATGACATCCTGAACGGCTATTGTACCAATCTCGGCGTTCTCCTGAAAAATTTTAATAGTCAGCTGGTGTGTTTTTCTGAATTCCAAGATCGCGACAAGCGCCCGGTGGACATTTTCGTGAAATGAAAGCTCCGGTTTCATCGCTTCGTCTGCGTGTTCCTTCATTTCTCTTAAAATAGTGGTGAAAATATCATCAAACAGTTCTTCTTTGTTTTTGAAAAACGTGTAGATGGTTCCCTTCCCCACATTTGCAAGCTTTGCCACCAGATCCATTGTCGTTGCTTTGTAGCCGAATTGTGTAAAAGACTTCGTTGCCGCTTCCAGAATGAGCTTTTTCCGATCGACGGACATGTTTCCCACCTCGTTAAATTGACCGTTTGAACGTTTTAGTCATTTTGTACATAAGATAACTTATCACAGTCACAAAGAAGATTCAAATGTTTTCTCTTTTATTGGTGTTCCCTTTACAGAACGGGAACATGCAAAAAAACCTCCGTTTTACGATAACGGAGGCTGGTACGTTTCAAATAAATAAGCCAGTGAATCGTATACGGCGGCTTTTCCCTGGTCGATACAGTCGGGGATGCCCACCCCTTCGAAAGACGCGCCCGTCGCGTATACGCCCGGATAGGAAGCTTTCAGCGCATCTCTGAACTCTTTGATGCGCTCCTTATGGCCGACATGGTATTGCGGCATGCTTTCGTTCCAGCGGGTCACACAGGTCATTTCCGGTTCGCCATTTATTTTCATTACTTTTTTCAAATCTTCCATTACGATTTTAATGATCTCGTTATCTGAAAGATCTACGATGGATTCATCTCCGGCCTTTCCGACGTACGCCCTGAGAAGCGTTTTGCCCTCCGGCGCCGCGTGCGGCCATTTTTTATTCGTCCATGTGCAGGCCGTGATGGAGAAGTCACTGTTTCTTGAGATAACGAATCCCGTACCTTCATGCTCCATCTTGACGGCTCCCTCAGGAAAACCTAAGGCGACGTTGGCAACGGACGTAGAATGCATGTCTTTAAGACATGAAACCGCCGGCAGATCAGAAAGCATTTTCGCCGCGGCTTTATGCGGGGCTGTTACTATGCATCCTTCCGCATAGAGCACTTTGCCGTTATCAAGCGTCACGGAATATCCTTTCTCCTCGCGGCCGATATGGGTGACTTTCGTTCCTTTCATCACCTTTGTCAGCGTAAGCTGCTTTTCCAGCTCCTCCACCAACGTTTGAAGCCCTGTCGTCAGCGTTAAAAACTGGCCCTGCTTTTTGGCCGTCAGCTGCTGTCCCGAAGGCTGCGGACGTGATTTTTTCATACCGAGAATCAGGCTTCTGTGCTTCTGCTCAGTCTGATAGAATTGCGGAAACGTGGACATGAGGCTCAGCTTATCAATATCTCCGGCATAAATCCCTGATAATAGCGGTTCTATTAAATTCTCAACGACTTCGTCACCGACGCGTCTGCGGAAAAATTCACCCAGAGACTGATCTTCCTTCGGTTTGCTCGCAGGCAGGACAAAGTCAAGCGCCGCCCGCGCCTTTCCGGGAACAGAAAATAAACCGGTGGAGATGAACGGAGCGATTTTGGTCGGAATGCCCATCACCGCGCCCTTCGGCATCGGATGGAGCGTCTCGTTGACGAGCACGTAAGACTGGCCGGTCGCATTGTTGACGAGCAGATGCTCAAGCCCCAAATCTTTGACGAGCTGCGGCGCGCTTTTTTTCCTTTCCAAAAAAGAATCCGGCCCCCGCTCAATGATGTAGCCGTCTTTATGCGCCGTCTGAATTTTGCCGCCCGCTCTCGGGCCCGCTTCAATCAGAGTGACCTCAAGCGGCAGCTGTTTTTCTTTGATTTCTTTTTCCATGTAGAAGGCGGCGGCTAATCCCGTTATGCCGCCGCCGATGATGACCAGATGTTTTTTATCGCCACTCATTTTTATCGCCTTCTTTACCGTTTAATTCTACTTGTCCAGCTCTTTCAGCACGACCGCTGCAAGCGCGTCGATAAATTCAGGCTGTGCGTTCGGCATAGCCGGACGATAGTAGCTTGCGCCGACTTCTTCGGTCACAGCTTTGCATTCATAATCATTATCGTAAAGCACCTCTAAATGATCGGCAACGAAGCCTGCGGGCACGTATACAAATGCTTTATAAGGATGCTTTTGGTACAGATCGCGCGTGAGATCCTGCACATCCGGCCCGAGCCACGGATCAGGGGTATTCCCTTCGCTTTGCCAGCCGACTGCGTAATCGGTAATTCCGGCGCCTTCGGCAATCAGTTTTGCGGATTCCTCCAGCTGGTCAGGATACGGATCGCCGTATTCTTTTATTTTTTCAGGAAGGCTGTGCGCTGAGACGATCAGCATCGCGTCATCCCGTTCTTCTTTCGGCATTGATTCATACGTTTTCTTCACCTGGCTGACCCAATAATCAACGAATTTCGGTTCATCATACCAGCTTTCAACAGACTTGATGGTCAAGCCGCCGAGCTTCTCCGCTTCTTCTTTCGCGCGTTTGTTGTATGACTGGACGCTGAATGTTGAAAAATGAGGGGCGAGCACAAGGCTGACAGCTTCTGTAATGCCGTCTTTATGCATGTCCGCCACCGCGTCTTCAATAAACGGTTCAATATGTTTTAATCCGATGTACACTTTGAATGTTACGTCATCCTGGGTTTCATTTAAACGCTGTGCGAGCTTCTCCGCCTGCTCCTGCGTAATTTTTGCAAGCGGCGAAATGCCTCCGATCGCTTCATATCTGTCTTTTAAATCTTGAAGCATATGAGGCTCCGGCTTTCTTCCGCGTCTGATATGCGTATAATAACGTTCTATGTCCTCTTCTTTGTAAGGCGTTCCGTAAGCCATGACAAGAAGTCCCATTTTCTTTTTGCTGCTCATTTTGTTAAACACCTCTTTTGATGGTCTGTCCACCTTGATTTTGACAGGAAAATCTTCTTATAACCAACGATCTGCTCAGGAAGATCGTTCCGTTTTTTTGGCCGCGGAGTATTCATGTACAAACGCCGTCAGCTTTTTCAGCGTTGCCGGATTGACATCAGGGAATACACCGTGCCCTAAATTGAAAATAAACCCGTCCGTTTTCATGCCTTGATCAAGTATCGCTTTCGCTTTTTTCTCGATGACTTCCCAAGGCGCAAGAAGAAGCGACGGATCAAGATTGCCCTGAACCGTTTTTGTAATGCCTTGTTTTCTGGCGTCATCTATGCCGAGTCTCCAATCAAGACCGACGACATCAAGAGGAAGGTCATGCCAATCCCCGGCCAGATGGCTTGCGCCTACGCCGAACATGATCAGCGGAACTTGTTCTGCTGAAAGCTCCCGGAATATTCTGTCCATCACCGGTTTTATAAACTGCCGGTAATCTTCGCGGTTCAGCGCGCCGACCCATGAATCAAAAATCTGAATGGCTTTTGCGCCGGCGTTAATCTGCGCTTTCGCATAAACGATAATCATGTCCGCGAGCTTGTCCATCAGCATTTGCCACGCTTGCGGCATACTGTGCATAAACGCTTTTGTTTTGTTGTAATTTTTAGAAGGCCCGCCTTCAATCATATAACTGGCCAGCGTAAAAGGCGCTCCCGAAAAACCGATGAGCGGAACATTCAGCTGTTCGTTTACGAGTAATCGGATCGTTTCCAGCACGTAAGGAACATCCTGTTCGGGATTCAGTTCGCCGAGCTTTTCAATATCCGCAGCAGAGCGCACCGGCTGATCGATCACCGGGCCGATTCCGTTTTTTATTTCAACATCCACTCCGATATAAGGAAGCGGCGTCATAATGTCTTTATATAAAATGGCAGCGTCCACTCCGTACTGCTCGACCGGAAGCCTCGTCACATACGCGCACAGCTCGGGCTGATGCGTAATTTCGACTAAGCCGTACTTTTCCTTCAGCTTGCGGTATTCCGGCTGAGACCTCCCCGCCTGTCTCATGTACCAGACAGGGACGTGATTTGTTTTTTCTCCCCGTGCCGCTTTTAAAAACGTATCATTAAACGCTTCTCGTTTACTCATCTGAATTTCCACCTTTCCTCCTGCAACCATACGTTCGTGTTCTTCGCCCATTACACTATACCTTGTTTTTTCAAAAGCGTATAGAATTGAGGCTCAATGTTCAAAAAATCGCCGAATTCATGATTAAGAAGAAAAAAGCTTCGGCTGAACGTATTCCGTTCCCTCTCCTTCTTGATCCGTCTGTGAATTATATGGAACGACTTTGTATGAAGCCCCTGAAAACAGATTGGCGTACGGTATGTCAAAGCTGCCTTTTCCTTTCACCGAATCCAGAAGTTTGTCTTTTCCGTCTTTCTTCTCATATATTCGGTAAACAACCCGATCATCCTTTTGAATATCCCATTTTAATTGAACCGTAATCAGTCCCATCGCCTTAAATGTATAACGGGCCGACAGGGACTTTACCGCCTCCAGCTCAATCGGGCTGCCCAGTTCCTTCACATTTTCAGGCTTTTTGAATGTCCGGCCGTTTTCCCCCGCTTTTGTGACGATATCTTTAAAGAGTCTGACCGGGTATTGGCTTCCGCCTTTCAGGTAATGGGTTTTATCCGTTTTGTCATAGCCCATCCAGACGGCTCCCGTCAGTCCGGGAGTGTATCCCGCAAACCAGGCGTCCTTTGTCGCGCCGGGGACGCCGGGAAATGTGGTCGTGCCGGTTTTCCCCGCCAGGTCACCTTGATAGCTGCCTTGTGAAGCGGTTCCTTCTTTCACGACCTGCTGAAGCATTCTCGTCATATTCCATGCCGTCTGTCCGCTGAAGACGCGCGTTTTGCCGTTTTTAGGCCCGGATAACGTTTCTCCGTCTTCGTCCGTGATGTTCTCTATAAAAAATGGCTTCGTATACATTCCGTTTGCCGCAAAGGTATGATAAGCTCCGGCAAGCTGAAGCGGGGTGACGCCTTCTGACAGACCGCCAAGCGCAATCGCGAGTCCGTTGTCAGAAATGTTCATGCCGTTTTTCTCAAGATACGATTTTCCCGTATCTACGCCGATCTGCTTCAATGTCCAGACAGCGGGCGCATTTATGCTGTAAGTGATCGCATCCTGCATCGTCACTTCCCCCTTGTACTGTCCGTCATAATTTTTCGGTTCATACCCGTCGTAGGACGTCAGTTTGTCTTGGAGAAGCGAATACGGTTTGAACTTGTCTTCCTGCATGGCGGGCCCGTATACGGCAATCGGCTTAAACGTTGAGCCCGGCTGCCGCTTCGCCGTAACCCTGTTGTATCCTTTTGTCACGTAGTCGCGTCCGCCGACTGCCGCGCGCACGCCTCCGGTTTTATTATCAATAAAGACGGCGCTTCCCTCTGCCGCCTGATCCGTCCCCGGAAAATAGCCGCTTTCCTTCATGAGGGTGTATGCCGTTTTCTGCAGCTTGGAATCAAGTGACGTCCGGATCGTATAACCGCCTTGAAGCAGCTGTTCACCTGACATCGAATAACGGTCTTCCGCCTCCTTGATGACAAGATCAATATAACTGTCAAACCAAGGCGTTTCTGATGTTTTCTTGACATTAAGCCCCAATGTCCGGCCCTGGGCTCTGACGGCTTCCTTGGCGCTGATATAGCCTTGGTCGTTCATCATTGCAAGAATCGTATCGCGGCGTTCTTTATTTTTATCCGGATGCTGAATCGGCGAATAAAGAGATGGCGCCTTCGGAATCGCTGCCAGAACGGCTCCTTCCGCAACGGTTAAATCTTTTACTTCTTTATTAAAGTAGTAGTGGGACGCGGCTTGAATGCCGTAAACGCCATGGCCGAAATAAAGCTGGTTCAGGTACATTTCAAGCAGCTTGTCCTTGCTGTAATCACGCTCAAGATTGATGGCGATAATGACTTCCTTCGTCTTGCGCAAAAATGTTTTATCATGAGTCAGAAAAATGTTTTTCGCCAGCTGCTGGGTGATCGTGCTTCCGCCCTCCACCTTGCCGCCTGCTAAAACATCCCGGAACACCGCCCGGCCGACAGACTTCACATCAATGCCGTGATGTTCGTAAAACCGTTTATCTTCAACGGCGATAAAGGCATCTCTCACATCTTCCGGAACCTGCTGAATGGATACCGGCTCGCGATTTTCCGTATAGAGGCTCGCGATTTCATCACCGTTTTGATCGACGATTTTTGAAGATGCGTGCAGTATTAATTTCTTTTCATCGATGACATAATGGCCGAGAAATATAATGATAATGTATCCGATTAACGCGAGAAAAGCGGTTGCCGCCGCAATTACAGCCGGAATAAAGAATCTTTTTTTCTTTTTCAGCATAAGTCACCTCGCCTTTCTTAACTTGTAGTATGGGAAATATTGTTTCGAATTATGTCAGAATGAGTCGCCAATAGAAACTTATACCACTCTTTTGATATACTAGCAAGCAGGAGGTGGCTGATATGAAGGTTTATATTACATACGGGACAGCCGATTTTTTAAAGACGATTGCAAAGAAACACCCGAGTGAGAATATGGTGCTGATGCAAGGGGAGGATAATGCGGTTTTAATTCATGAAACAAATGGAGAAACCGTTTTTCAGGCGCCCCATTCCTATGAAAGCATCGACAGCGTCGGGGAAATCAAAAATCCGGGCTACGCCGTCCTCAACAACATCGCCGTTACCCAGGAAGGCCGTCCGCTGTTTGAAAACCGGTTTAAAAACCGCGCCGGCAAAGTGGAAAATGAACCCGGTTTTGAAGCCATCCGCGTATTAAGACCGCTTGAAGGCGATACGTATGTCATTTTGACCCTGTGGGAAGAGGAAAAAGCCTTTCAGGGCTGGCAGCAGTCAAACTCTTATCAGGAAGCTCATAAAAAACGCGAAACATCTGCCGGCATCGACACAACGTCTATTTTCTCCCGCCCGTCTTATGTAACCGCTTATTACGCAATAGACTGAAAACCGCCGGAGATTCTCCGGCTTTTTTGATGTCCCGATTTTACGCATCCTTCTTTGCACCTTCCGCCCGCCTATGAATAATCTGTAGCAATCCTATTTATAAACGGAGTGGTTCAATTGGGGATCGGCGTCTACTCGGTACATCTGCTTTATGTTGCTTTTATCGCGGCCATTATCGTTTTTATGCTCCTCAGGAAAGATACAACCTTTATTTCACTCGCCGGCATTTTTGTGATTGCGCTATGGACGACGCATTCATTCTCCGCTTCGGTCAGCAGTCTGTTTCACAGCTTCACGTATGCCGCCGGAGAATTGCTGCCGACGATTTTTATCATTTGTTTTATCGTGGCGATGAGCGGCCTCTTGACCGAAACCGGTATTAATGAAGCGATGATTTCTCCGTTTGCAAAGGTGATGAAAGGGCCGGCTGTCGCGTATTGGGTTATCGGCTGCCTGATGTTTGCCATCTCTCTTTTTTTCTGGCCGTCACCAGGGGTGGCGCTGATCGGCGCTGTGCTGCTTCCCGCAGCGATCCGAGCGGGCCTTTCTCCGATCGCCGCGGCTATGGCGATGAACCTGTTCGGCCACGGATTCGCTTTATCGGGGGATTATGTCATTCAGGCGGCCCCGAAATTAACGGCCGATGCCGCGGGCATTCCCGTGAGCGATGTCATGCAGGCAAGTATTCCGCTCGTTTTGATCATGGGGTTAACGACGACAATCACCGCTTTCTTCCTCATCATGCGGGATCGAAAAAAAACGAAGGCCCCCCTCTCCTTGGACAGCTCCGGTTCTTTGGACACAAGTATGTATCTGCCGAAAAAACTCAGGGTGATCCTGGCGGTTTTCATTCCGCTTGTTTTTCTCGCCGATATTATCTGCATGATCGTATACCGTCTGCAAGGAAACGATGCGACGGCACTCGTCGGAGGAACCGCGATCGGCATTCTCCTGATCATTCATTTCATTGTATATAAAGAGCGGCATTTAGAAAAGATCACCGAGTATTTTATCGGCGGTTTTCAATTTGGCTTTAAAGTATTCGGCCCCGTCATTCCGATCGCGGCCTTCTTTTATCTCGGTGACGCGGGGTTTAAAAGTATTTTGAACACCCCGCTTCCGAAAGGATCTGCGGGGATCGTCAATGACCTCGGATTGGCCCTGTCCCATTCTTTTCCGATGTCCGGAGAATTCGCCGGCATCGCCCTGGCCGCAGTCGGTGCGATTACCGGGCTCGACGGGTCAGGGTTTTCCGGTATATCTCTTGCAGGCTCGATGGCAAAGCTGTTTTCCGCCGCGCTTCATACGGACCCGGCCGTTTTAACGGCGCTGGGCCAGATTTCAGCGATCTGGGTCGGGGGCGGAACATTGGTCCCTTGGGCACTGATCCCCGCTGCGGCTATTTGTAAAGTTGATCCGTTTGAGCTTGCCAGGAAAAACTTTATCCCGGTTGCGGCCGGGCTAGTCGTCACAACGATCGCCGCCATCATCATTCTCCCGTAGCAAAAGGATTGAAATCTTCTGACATTTTCTATACAATCATGGGAAAAGCAGACGAGGGGGGCATCGCTTTTGACGTTAACGACACTTCAAAAAAGCTTAAACGCTCAGCTTGACGGGCTGTATGAGGAAATGGTTGAAATCAGGCGTCACCTTCACATGAATCCCGAGCCATCCTTTAAGGAGAAAAAAACACCGGCGTTCATCGCCTCATTTTATGAAAAGCTCGGCGTTCCCATCCGGACGAATGTCGGGGGAAACGGTGTCACAGCCTATATTGAAGGCGGTGAACCGGGACCGGTCGTGGCACTCAGAGCTGATTTTGACGCTTTGCCGATACAGGATGAAAAAGATGTGCCCTATGCTTCACAAATTCCCGGCGTCATGCACGCCTGCGGGCATGACGGCCATACGGCGGCTCTGCTCGCGGTCGGAAAAGTGCTGTACCGCAACCGAGAAAAACTGAAAGGGTCATTTGTGATGATTCACCAGCACGCCGAGGAATTATCTCCCGGCGGAGCAAAAGCAATGATTGAGGATGGCTGCCTCGAGCATGTCGATGCCATTTTCGGCACTCACCTTTGGGCGACTGAACCCGTCGGGACGGTCTTATGCCGCCCGGGCGCAGTGATGGCCGCCGCTGACGGCTTTACGATTAAAGTCATCGGGAAAGGCGGCCACGGCGCGATTCCACACGATACGAAGGACGCCGTTTTAATCGGCTCACAAATCGTCACGGCTCTTCAGCATATCGTCAGCCGGCGGGTAAATCCGGTGCAGCCGGCCGTCATCTCAGCCGGCTCGTTCACCGCTGAAAATCCGTTTAATGCGATTGCCGATCAGGCAGTCATATCAGGCACCGTCCGCTCGTTTGACGAAAGTGTGCGCAGCCTGCTCGAAGCAGAAATAGAAGCCGTCGTAAAAGGAATCTGTTCCATGCACTCCGCTTCCTATGAATATCGTTTCAAGCGCGGTTATCCCGCCGTCGTTAATCATCCCGAGGAAGCAGCGCACGCGGCGGCAGCCGCAGCGGAAACAGAGGGCGTCACGAAGGTCGTTGAAGGAGAGCCGCAGATGGCCGGAGAAGATTTTTCTTATTATTTGCAGCATACAAAAGGCGCTTTTTTCTTTACGGGGGCCGCTTTAGAAAATGCGGAAACCATTTATCCTCATCACCACCCGAAATTTGATTTTAATGAGAAAGCGATGCTGACGGCCGCCAAGGTGCTTATCGGCGCCGCGGTAAGCTACCCCCGATAGGGCATAAAAAACAGCCGGCACATTACGTACCGGCTGCTGTGATTCTTAAATGAAAAACGTGCCTTGCCGTCTCACCGAGCTGTGACAGCAGTTTATAATTGGCCGCTCCGCCCACGGCGGCTCCGACGACCGGCAAAAGCTGAAACAATTTCACCACGTCCAGATAATCGCGGTATTCCTGCTGAAAAACTCTCCAATCGACATCATGCTTTTTCGAATCCCACTGTTCAATCATTGAGTATATGCGTTTCCGCTGTTCACCGCTTGAGAAAGCCAGCTGAAAAATAAACAGCAAAAACAATCGTTCATCCCTGTCTTTCACATCATAGCCGTAAATAGAGGCAAGATCGAACAGACATTTCATTTTAATGGATAACAGCAAAGGAAAATCAGCCATCCCTAAAAAAATTCCGCCGGCCCCCGTACCGATACCTTCGGCTGCCGCGACCTTTTGGTACGATGCGATGGTTTGTCTGGCGAGGGCATCTTTTTCAGCAAGCGTCATACCGTTTGTATCCCGCTTGCCTTTCACCAGATTTGAACCCGCCATTGTTGCTTCGGTCATTTTTTTAATGCTTTCTGTGATGACGGCATGAATTTTATCAGGAATCCGCTCATTTATTTTCGCCTGCATTCCTTTAGAAAAGCGTTCAAGCATGGAATCTTTGCGTAAAAAACGCGCTTTCCATTGCAGTGCTTCCTGTATCAGCTGCTGATCGTCGGTCATCTGTGTCTCCTTCTTTCATTGAGGTTTCAAAAACCCGATTGATTACAGCTTGCCGTACTTTTTCAATCTTCCGCCCATATACGAAGGCATGATCACAAAAATCAGAACGGCTGAAGCAACAGCCGCATACAGCGCCCCGCTGACTCCCGCGGCATAGGCTGACGCTGCACAGAACAGCAGCGCCTGCACGGTTAATGCCGATTTCATCAGCGAAAAGAAACTTTGCAGCTTCGCTTTCTGATTGACCGGGTAAAGCTCCTGCAGAGAAAGATGATGAAAATGCCCGAACAGCGGGAGAAGCTGTATTCCCGTAATAAAGACGGTAAATACGGTTAAAGCCGCCGTTATCCACGGATTGGCGGAAACGAGCATAATAATCAGGATAAAAATAATCGTGAGCCTGACCTGAATGCCGAGATAATCATTTGAACGCAGAAAGGCCCGCGCATACATATAGGAGAACGTTTTCCGCTGTTCGAACGGAATCATTCTGAGCAAAAAGTCGAGATACGCCCGCCGTTTTGCCTGTTTTTTCAGGTGAGGCACATCGGTAAACAGATTGGCGATTCTGTAAAACCGCTGCTTCCTTCTTAATTCATATTCAATATGGGCTTCCCATTTTAATGATTTATGTTTTGCGGCCGATGTGAAATACACATAAAGGCCGGCCATCACAATGTAGACGGCGGCAGCGTACACATAAAACGACTGTAAGACGAAGTATAAAAGCAGCATATTGCAGATAAAGCGTATGACCGCATCCATCATTTTCATGCTTCTGTCATTCATAAACGTCATCCGCCACTCCATGGCCTGATTCCACGCTTTTACCGCCAGCATCTGAATAAATACGGCGGCATACGACGCAAGCGACGCCCCCGGACTTACAGCGAAAAACAGAGGCATGCATACAAGCGACAGAGCAATAAGCGGAAACAGCTGTGACAGATAGCTGTACTTAAATGCATGCTTAAAGTATGTCCCCATTTTCGGTTCAAGCGGCAGCAGAAACACGAGGTCCGCTTCCTTTAACAGCGTCCGGACGTATGAACCGGTCAGCACAAATGAAAAGAGCACCGCCATCACCCAAAATGACGGAAAATGAACAGGAATGTCTTTGACCCACTTGCTGTACCAGCTTGCCGCGCCGGCAATAAAAAAGATCAGCACAATGACGAGATGATCATTGAGCATATATTTCATATACATTCTGGTTTCCTTTATATGCTCTTCAAGCCGGGACTGCCAAATCGTAGACATATTATTCATGGCCGGCGTCTTCCTTCGTCAGTTCAATATACAAGTCATCAAGAGCTGCGTCTTTCATGCCGAACTGCTCTCTCAGTTCTTCCAGTGTGCCGCTTGCCCGCACTTCGCCGTTATGTAAAATAATGAAAGCGTCACAGTAGCGCTCTGCCGTAGCCAGGATATGCGTTGACATCAGCACGCTTGATCCGGCTTTTTTCGCGGCGTCCATCCGCTCCAGCAATGCATTGATCGCAAGCGGGTCAAGGCCGAGAAACGGCTCGTCAATGATATAAAGCGAAGGCTCCGCGAGAAACGCGCACATGATCATGACTTTCTGCTTCATCCCTTTGGAAAAGTGAGCGGGAAACCATTTCAGCCTTTTTTCCATTCTGAATTCTTTCAGAAGCGGAGGAAGCCTTTTTTCAAGCGTTTCTTTGGAAAGGCCGTACGCCATGGCCGTCAGCTCCAGATGCTCTTTGAGCGTCAGTTCTTCATACAGCACCGGCGTTTCGGGGATGTACGTAAATTGCGAGCGGTAGCTTTCCTTATCCTCCGAAAACGTCTTGCCGTTCAGCTCGATCGAGCCTTTATGCGGGTCCATTAATCCGATAATATGCCGGATCGTCGTGCTTTTGCCCGCGCCGTTTAATCCGATGAGTCCGACAATCTGGTTCGGCTCAAGGGTGAATGAAACATTTTTTAAGACCGGGTTTCTCGTATAACCGCCGGTTAAGTCTTTTACCGATAGCAGAGACATAATTTCTCCCCTTCTGATTCGTTTTTCTTCATAGTACCAAAAATAAAGTCTGATTTGAAACGATTCCCTTTTTTTCTCACGTGAAAAGTGTGCATAGTTATCGTTTTGGCGGACATCATAATGTATGTAGAAGGAAACAGCTTTAATCAACTGAAAATGAGGTGTTTATAAAAGACGTCTTAGAACAGTTGGATGAAAATCAACATGTCCTGTGCTTACAATTTCTTCACACACTGCTTTGATGATGTTCTTCATTCATGATGAAATAATCAAATGAGGTGTTTGTCCCAGGAATGATTAAGCAGACCCATAAGTCTTCATTTTAAAAACAAATGAGGTGCTTACAAAAGGCATATTCAATTTTCTGTGATAAAGCTCGTACTTCTGCATCAGGGTGAACGCGCAGCCGTTCATCCTGTTTTTTGTTTTGGCCGTTTTTGTGGTACGATGAGAATATACATATATTTCTTTTCAGGGAGGAAACCCATCTATGCACAAAGCGGACGATTGTATTTTCTGCAAAATCATTGCCGGTGACATTCCGTCTTCAAAAGTATACGAAAATGAACACGTCGTGGCGTTTCTTGATATCAGCCAGGTCACAAAAGGCCATACGCTCGTGATTCCGAAAACACATATCGAAAACGTGTACGAGTTTACGCCTGAGCTTTCTAAAGAATATTTTGAAGCGGTGCCGAAAATCGCACGCGCCATCCGCGATGAATTCGAGCCGATCGGGCTGAATATTCTCAATAACAACGGTGAAAAAGCGGGCCAATCGGTGTTCCATTTTCACATGCATATCATTCCGCGTTACGGAAAAGGCGACGGTTTCGGGGCTGTCTGGAAGACCCACGCCGAAGACTATACGCCTGACGATCTTCAGGAGATCGCTTCAACCGTCAGAAAACGGCTTGCCTCATCTTAAAGATGAGGTTTTTTTGCGTCCGGAAACACAAAAAACATAAATTATATTTTTTATATCAAAAAAATCAAAAAATTGTGATAGGATAATTGTATTATTTCTTACACTAAAGCGGAAAACAGGGAGAGATCGTAAACATGGAACGTACAACGAATTTCAATGCAGGACCCGCAGCCCTTCCACTGGATGTGCTGCAAAAAGCACAAAAAGAATTTGTCAACTTCAATGATACCGGCATGTCCGTCATGGAGCTGTCCCACCGGAGCACGGAATATGATGCGGTGCACCAAAAAGCAAAAAGCCTTCTGAAAGAACTGATGGATATTCCCGACGATTATGATATTTTATTTCTTCAAGGCGGCGCAAGCCTTCAGTTCTCCATGCTGCCGATGAACTTTTTAACGCCGGAAAAAACGGCGCACTTCATCGTAACGGGCGCATGGTCTGAAAAAGCACTCGCCGAGGCGAAACTGTTCGGAAACACATCCATCACGGCAACAAGCGCAGATTCAAACTACAACCACATACCGGAAGCGGACCTCTCAGGAATCAAAGACGGCGCCTACCTGCATATTACGTCAAACAACACAATTTTCGGAACGCAGTGGAAAGAGTTCCCGAATTCACCGATCCCGCTTGTAGCCGACATGTCAAGCGACATCCTGAGCAGAAAAATTGATGTCAAAACGTTTGATGTCATCTATGGCGGAGCCCAGAAAAACCTCGGGCCGTCCGGCGTCACGGTCGTCATCATGAAAAAATCATGGCTTGAAAACGAAAACGCCAACGTCCCTAAAATGTTGAAATACTCCACTCACACAAAAGCCGATTCACTGTATAATACGCCGCCTACATTTGCGATTTATATGCTGAGCCTCGTCCTTGAATGGCTGGCTGAAAACGGCGGTGTCGAAGCGGCTGAACGGCGCAATCAGGAAAAGGCCGACGTCCTGTACGGCACAATCGACACAAGCGGCGGGTTTTACGCGGGGCATGCCGCAAAAGACAGCCGTTCTCACATGAACGTCACGTTCACCCTCCACGACAGCAGTCTCACGAAAAAATTCGTTGAAGAAGCGAAAGCGGCTAAAATGACCGGACTCGGCGGCCACCGCTCAGTCGGAGGCTGCAGGGCGTCTATCTACAACGCCGTCAGCCTGGCTGATTGTGAAAAACTGGCTCAGTTTATGAGAAAGTTCCAGCAGGAAAACGAATAAATTTCTTCTAACATAACGGTTCCTTTGATATACTGTTTGCATATCAATTTTTCCGGCCATCGCAATAAATGACGAGCATATTATTGGATGGCGAAAAAGCTTAGCAGAGGAGAGCTTAGTATGAAAACAAAAGAATTAGTCATTATGGCCCTGTTTGCGGCAATCGGAGCGGTGCTTCATTCCATTATGCCGCCGGTATTATTCGGAATGAAACCCGATATGATGCTTGTGATGATGTTTATGGGTATTCTGTTATTCCCCCGTGTGCAGAACGTGCTGATGATTGGGATTGTAACGGGAATCATTTCCGCACTCACGACATCTTTTCCGGGCGGACAGCTTCCGAATATCATTGAAAAACCGGTAACGGCGTTTCTGTTTCTCGCGCTGGCGCTTTTGGTGAAAAAGAGCGTGAAAACAGCGCCCGCCGCCGTCATTACGATAGCCGGCACCTTCATCTCCGGTTTGCTCTTTTTGGCGCTGGCCCTTCTGATTGTCGGCCTGCCGGGCGGATTCACCGCATTGGTGCTCGCGGTCGTCCTTCCGGCGGCTGCGCTGAATACGATCGCCATTATCATTATGCATCCGATTGTGCAGACGATCTTAAAACGGTCCAATATGATTGAAACGGTGAAATAACCGCATACCGAAACCTCTTCCGGCCGGAAGAGGTTTTTTAATGTGTTTCAGCATGTTTTATACGAGAAGTTTTGTGAAAAAAATAAGGAACAATGCGAGGGCGGTTCCTGCTGAGCAGACGATGGCCTTTTGGCGGACGACCCGCTTCGGCGGATAAGAAGCGGCCTGGCCGAGCAGTTTCAGGTAATAAACGGCGCCCGCCGCAAAGACAAGAGCCATACAAGATAAAACAATCATAAAGACAGACAACCTTCTCCCTCCTTTTCCCTTAAAAAATATGCTAAAATAAAGCAAGCTATGTATAGAAGTTTATTCTTCTGAACAAAAATGATAAAAGTTATGAGAAAAAAAACGGGGTGATTTCAAATGGCTGACGGACGTTCCCTTTTAACAGGCCTTTTCGTAGGCGGATTGATCGGAGGCGCAGCGGTGTTACTCTCGGCTCCTTCATCCGGAAAAGAGCTGCGGGGCAAAATCAAAGAGAATTGCAATTCAATTGAGGACACAATCAAACGGTTAAAAAAAGACGGAATGGCGCTTAAGGACCAGCTTGTCCAAACGGCGAAAGAAAGCGCAGAAGTCATTAAAGACGTAGGCGGAGAGCTTCAGACCAGCATTAAAAGGTGGCAGGAGGAAATCAAACCGCACCAGCAGGATCTCCAAAAGGAAATCGCTGATATTGAAGAGAAAATCAGACAGCTGGAGAAAACCTTACAAAACTAATATCCTATACAACCAAAAAAAAGTGCGGACATATTGCGTTCCGCACTTTTTTTTGCGGTTTAAAGCCTTTCCCAGCAACGGATCAAGAATTTATTATAAAATTCTTAAATTTTCATCTTTATTAATCTTTATTTTATTGGCATAATAGAGGAAAAGAAAATGTGAAGCAGGTGATCTGTATTGAATCGTGTTGAACCGCCTTACGATCTAAAAGAAGCTTTAATCTATACCCAAAAAATGGCGCAGCTGTCCAAAGCGCTCTGGAAATCTATCGAGAAAGACTGGCAGAATTGGCTGAAGCCGTACGACCTTAATATTAATGAGCATCATATATTATGGATTGCCTATCAGCTTAAAGGAGCTTCTATTTCAGAAATCGCCAAATTCGGCGTTATGCACGTATCAACTGCATTTAACTTTTCAAAAAAGCTTGAAGAACGGGGATATCTGAAATTTTCCAAGCGGCTGAATGATAAACGGAACACGTACATTCAGTTAACAGAAGAAGGGGAAAATGTATTCGAAAGCCTGCTTGAGGAGTTTGATCCGTCGAGAAACGCTGTGTTTAAAGGCTCACAGCCGATCTACCACTTATTCGGGAAGTTTCCTGAGGTTGAAGAATTAACCTGTGTCATCCGCCACATTTACGGCGAAGATTTTATGGAGATATTCGAGAAATCATTGACAAACATAAACAATGATTTTGATAGTGAAGACGGAAGGCTGAAGAAAAAAACGGACGAATCGGCTGTCCATGAAACGGCTGAAGAGCTGGAACCGATCAACAGTTAATCAAAGTGCTTCATAATCTCAATAAATTCTTCCATCAGCGCTGTATAAAGCCCCTGCTCATACAGAGCAAAAATCGTTTCATGAACATCTAATTTTTCGTTCAGCTGTCCCGCAAAAAGCGCAAGGAGCTTGTCAAACGTCACAAAGCCTTGCGCTTTTTGCGACTCCAGCTCGTCCTCCAATTCGCGGCAGATCCGCCCGACCTCTTCTCCTTCTTCTTCGGTCAGCCCTTTTTCAATCATCATCGCATAAAAAGGGTACTTATCCATATCCACCGTTTTCACCAGCAATTGTATGTAATATTCTAAACGCCCGATACGCTGATCCATTGAATCCATCCGTTTCACTTCTTTCTATCTTTAATCTTATTTTAGCTGATAATGAATGGAGAAGAAAGGTTAAACCGTACATTTCCATGTTTCACCGAGCTCTTCTGTTCTTCTCTTTCCAGGTTTATTTTTTTCTTTAAAAAAGGATTGATTTTTTCTCCTGAAGAGAGTAAATTATTTTGAGATTGTATTCCATCTTTGTACGGAAGGATGACTCTGATGAATTGCTGGAAAACCATTAATCTGATCAAAGATTATGGTGCGGTTCGTTTATTATTGACTGCTGTAGGTTTTATGATCCTGTTTTTTATATGCAACTTCTTGGCATTCGGGCTGCTGCGTCCGAATATCAGTTTAAGTGACGGGCACGTGTTTGCTTTTTGTGTTCTGCTCGTTGTTACTTTATTTGTACATAAAGTCATACATGTCCTGCCGATGATCTGTAAAAAAAGAAAAAAGGAAATGAAAATGTACTTCTTGCGGATGCCGACATGGAAAGGCATACCGAAAACGACGATGCTGATTTCAACGATCAGCCCGTTTTTATTCATTACGCCGTTATTGTTTTATGCCGGACTGGCATTTCCGAGACACGCTCATTACTTTTATATGATTTCGAGCATCCATGCGGGGTATTGCCTGCCTGATCTTCTGTTTGCCCTGCATCTGGTCAAAGCGCCCAAATCATGTCTGATTGACCAGGAATCCGACGGTTTTGATATTTTAGTAAAAAAAGTGCCGGAGTCTTGATGTCCCGCTGATTTTTCAGGTTACATTCTATCTTTTTTAATAAATATTTGGTAATGTAATATGGGAGCAGTTCAGAGAGAGGGGGAATCTCCCATCATTTTATTCTATTTTATCGTGGCTGCCCTGTTTATTCTTTATTTCATAAACAGGCTCACAAATACATTATGCCTTGTCAGAGAGATTCCTGAAGACCGGCAGGATAAGGTATTCCGTTTTATTAATGTATCTATTTTAATTTTACTGATCTCTTCATTCGTCGAGATCTCCTTTACTGTGTAAACAGGCAAAAAAATATGGCTGACGGAGGTCTGACCCCCGACAGCCATATTTTTTTCTTAATAAAGCCAAGAAGCGCCGATGATGATCAATAAGATGAACAGAACAACCAATAATGCAAAACCGCCTGCAAATACTTCACCCATCTCCAAAAGCACCTCCTACAAAACGTTTTATTTTTCCAATTACATCATATGCAATTTACTTCTGAAACGATTAGGCGCCCGGGTAAGAAAACGGACCGCTTTTAGAAAAAGCGATCCGTTTCGCTTAACAAATGTAAGCTGCACCTACGATGATAAGCAATATGAACAGTACTACGAGCAGTGCGAAACCGTTTGAATATCCTCCGCCCATGGTTCATTACCTCCTTTTCATGATCAATATATTTGTATGTATCAGGAAAAAGTTTGACTAGACGAATGCCCTTTATTTAAAATCTTTTTACAGAAAGCCACAATATGTTATGATACGCATATGCAATTTAATTTGGATGATTAGGAGTGTTTAAAGGAATGAAGAAAATCGCGATAGCAGCTATTACGGCAACGAGCGTCCTGGCTCTCAGCGCTTGCAGCAGCGGCGACAACGACGTGATTGCCAAGACGGATGCCGGAAATGTAACAAAAGGCGAGCTCTACACGAACATGAAAAAAACCGCGGGCGCAAGTGTGCTGACACAGCTCGTACAAGAAAAAGTATTAGCAAAAAAATACAAAGTATCGGATAAAGAAATCGATAACAAGCTGAAAGAGTACAAAACGCAGCTCGGCGATCAGTACAGCGCCCTTAAACAGCAGTACGGCGAAGATTACCTGAAAGATCAGGTGAAGTACGAACTGCTTGCACAAAAAGCGGCGAAAGACAACATCAAAGTGACTGACTCCGATACGAAAGAATACTACGACGGCTTAAAAGGTAAAATCCGCGCGAGCCACATCCTTGTCGCTGACAAAAAGACAGCTGACGAAGTGGAGAAAAAGCTGAAAAAAGGCGAGAAGTTTGAAACGCTTGCGAAAGAATACTCAACTGACACATCAAAAGACAGCGGCGGCGACCTTGGCTGGTTCGATAAAAAGTCAATGGATGAAACATTCAGCAAAGCTGCATTTGGCCTGAAAGTCGGACAAGTCAGCGATCCGGTCAAAACCAAATTCGGTTATCATATCATCAAAAAGACAGAAGAACGCGGCAAATATGATGACATGAAAAAAGAACTGAAAGAAGAAGTTCTTAAACAGAAATTAAACGACAACTCAGCTGTACAGGCGGCAATTCAAAAAGTCATGAAAAAAGCTGACGTAAAAGTGGAAGACAAAGACTTAAAAGACACGTTTAACACTTCAACATCATCATCTTCTCAATCTAAATAAAAAAACTGTGCGGGCTCTCGGTGAGCCGCACAGTTTTTTTATGCGATGGAATGATTGGAGTTTTCTTCCGCATCCGCGTTTTCACTTGGGGGCGCCGCCATACGGCGCTCGCGTTCCTGTTCCATCCGTTCAATATACACCCTTCCTTCTTTTTCAATAAACGACTGGTCAAGCTTTTCCTCTTCTTTAGCTGTTGTGAAAAGCTTATAGGCGCTGAAAATAATTCCGATAATGCAAAGGTATACCCACCAAGGAAAAAATAGCACGTCGGTTTCCTCCCTTTTTCACCCAGAGTCTTTATTCTAAGCTATGCTTGATAAAGACAAGTTATGAGAGCTGAACGTAAAAAAGACCGATCATAGAGAATCGGCCTTTTTATCTTATTGATGGAAAGTCGGTTTGTAGAAAGAACGGTTTTCAAGCGCAAATACACGCTCTGTGTATTCGCCCGGCTTCACCCGTTCCAGCGCTCTGTCCATCATGATCATTTTTGCATCCAGATTGTCAATGTAGTGAAGAATTTCCGCTTCCTTCACCATCGGCGGTTTCGGGCTTCCCCATTCCGCTTTTCCGTGATGGCTTAAAATCAAATGCTTCAGAATCAGCACTTCTTCAGCGTCAATCTGAAGCTCTTCGGCTGCTTTTGAAAGCTCTGTCACCATGATCGAAATGTGTCCGAGCAGATTCCCTTCCACGGTGTACGTTGTGGAGACGGGGCCTGAAAGCTCTTTTACTTTGCCGAGATCATGCAGAATGACTCCGGCATACAGTAAATCCCGGTCAAGAGACGGATACAGATCGGCTATCGCTTTTGCCAGGTTCAGCATGGACACTACATGATACGCAAGCCCTGAAACGAACTCATGGTGGTTTTTAGCCGCCGCCGGATAATCCATAAACTCAGCCGCATATTTTTTGACCAGATGTCTCGTGATCCGCTGGATGTTTGGATTTTTCATTTCAAAAATGTATTGAGTGACGGTTTCCATCATTTCGTTTTTCGGAATCGGCGCCGTTTCCAGAAAATCATCAATGCTGACATTTTCGTTCTCGGCGGCCGGCCGGATGTTTCTCAGCTTAAGCTGGTTTCGTCCGCGATAGTGATGGACATCTCCAATCACCTTCACGATCGTCTGCGCCGCGTACGTTACTTCATCAGTCGGCTTGGCATCCCACAGCTTCGCTTCGATATCTCCCGATTGGTCCTGCAGCATTAACGTCAGGAATGGTTTTCCGTTGCTTGCGATTCCCTTAGTCGAAGATTTAATCAGAAAGTATTGATCGACCTGCTCGCCGACCTCGTGCAGCATAATACCTTTTGCCATTCTATTAAAAGCTCCCTCCATATCTTACATAATACCAGTATAGCACATACCTCTTTTTTGAAAATAAACTCTTTTATGACAGGAGCCGCATGACTTGTCCGCTGTGAAAAGACCGGCTGACATGCTCATGGCAGGTAAAATAAAGTATCTGCCGCCCGCCTTCTGAAAGCTGATTCAGCACATCAAACAGCCGCTGCAGCCGCTGCCTGTCAAAATGGACAAAACTGTCATCAAGTAAAAACGGCAGTGATACCGCAGATTCCCTCTCTGACGCAAGGGCAAAACGAATCGCCGCATAAAGCTGCTCGCATGCCGCCTGTGAGAGTTCGCCTGCAGAAAACACCGTTCCGTCTTTCCGCATGACCATAATGGAATCATCAGCCTCGGAAAAATACAATTTGTGATAGCGTCCGTCCGTAAGCGGTCCGTATAATGCACCGGCGGTTTCTAACAGACGGGGAAGCGTCACTTTTTTATGCCGCTCCATTTTTTCCCTGATAATGTGTCTGACCGTCTGTAATGCGGCCCACTCTTTAGCGGTTTTTTTCACGCGCTCCTTCTGCATTTCTGTCTGCTGTTTTAAATCGGATACAAGCCCCGAGGACTCCAGCTGCTCTTGCTTCACCGTTAATAAAGCGGTTTGCTCACGGAGCTGGGCGCTTTTTTCCTCAAGCGTTTTTTTCTCTGTTTCCTTCTGAACGACTGTATGTTCAAGTTCGGACACTGTGCGGCTCATGTACGGCTCCAGCTGTTTTCCGCCTATGCCGGACAAGTGCGTTTTGATTTCGCGCAGCTGCCGCTCTGTTTCCCGGCGGCTTTCATTCAGCCTGGCGAGTTCACAAAAGTGTTCGCGGTTTTTTGCGCCTGCCGCCATGAAAAGCTGTTTGACCTGCTGTTCGTAGTAATGAACTTCTTCGTTTAATTCACGCATTTGCTCTTGTGCATGCAGCAGATCCGTTTCGAGCGCCTGCTTTCGTTTTGCTTCCTCACGGGCCCGTTCCGCCTGCGCCAGCAAAACGTGCAGTCTTTCTCTTACGGACAGCTCCCCTCCGTCTGAAGGACTCAGCTTTTTGACCCGGTCCTCAAATGCTCTTTGCAGCTTTTGCAGCCGGCCCGCTTCAATGGTCAGCTCATGCTTGTTAAGGATTTCTTTTTTGACATCTTTCATTACATGATATGCGTCAAGAAGATGGGAAGGACTTCCTGAAAACCCCAGTTCCTTCATAAAAAGTTCCGCCTGTTTTTCAGACGGCGCCATTTCCGCCTCCCATTCTTCATATTGGCGGATGACTCTTTCATATGCCGCTTCTTTCTGTTCAAGCACGGCTTGATCCGCAATCAGCTGCTGCCGGTGCCGGCCGTCACGCCAAAGCTCTTCCTGCAGAAGATCAGCCGCTTCTTTAGAGATCGCCGGCTTCTTTTTCTTGTGTCCGGGCCCTCCTCTTTCTGACGGCAGCGGTTTTTGCATGCCGGACAGCATATACAGCAGCAGAGCACCGGTAAAAAGGGCGGCGGGCAGCCATTCCTTTAACATAGCGAAAATCGCAATGAACAGAATGCCCGCACCGAGAAAGAGCTTTTTTTGTTTGGCGCGCTGTTTTTCCAGCTGCTGAACATGTGCCTGCCATTCGTTTCCTTCTGTATCAGCCGTTTGCTTATATGATTGTAAAGCGGCTTCTTTTTCTTTCCTGACAGCGGGGTCCAAAATGTTTTCCGCCGTCAAGGCATGTTTTCGTTCGGCTTCTTCCAGCTCCAGCCGCGCTTGTTCGAAAATCGCATCAAGCTGTGTCTTTCTTTCTCTTGCCTGTCCGGCGCTCTGCACGGCTTCCTGCAGCCGCCATTCATATTCATAATCGGTGTTCAGTGAAAGAATGCCGTCTTCCTCATGTCTTCCGAGCTGCTGCAATCCTGACAAAACGCGGGCAGATGTCTGCCGGATCTGTGATTGGATGGCTGCAAGCTGTTCGCCGCGCGATTCATACATATGCTGCTCGCCGGAAAGCTCCTGCAGCTGCCGCTCTTTTTGCAGCAAGTCCTCATTTGGAGCGAGCAGATCAGCCTGCCGCCTGAGTTCAGCCGCTTTTGCCCGAAGCCCCTCAAGACGGGCCGCTTTCGGATGGAGATGCGATTCGTATTTTTCAAGCTGATGCATTCCATCCTTCGGGAATTGCTTCAATGCTTCCGGATAAGAAGAAAGTTCGCTTTCCAAGGCTGTTTTTTTGTCTGCGAGCGGCTTTGCTTCTATCGCCGATTTTACTGTTTTGATTTCTTCAGTTATGTCTTTCAATCGTGCTTCGGCATCCTGCAAACGGCCGCCGGCGCTTTTTTTCTCTTCCAGAAGGCTGTGATAGCCCGCTTCCGCAGCTTCCGCCTGTTTCAGCTGGGCGCTGAGCCGCTTTAATGTATCCAACTCCTGATTTAAGCGGGGGTTCCGCCCGTTCGGCTTATACATCCTGTCAAGTTCTTTTGCCAGTCGCCCGTCAAGCTTTGCCGCCGCTTCTGACCCGAATAAGCTCGAATACAGGAGAAACTCGCCGATTTTGTCCCGGTTAAAAGCTTGAATCTCCTGCAGTCCGAATACATCGAACGAATAGATCGCTTCGTACAGCGCCCGGTCTGTATCGGAGAGAAGCTGTTTGAGCCATTCTCCGTCCTTGATTTCGCCTGAAGCCGTATACACTCTGACTTTTTCGGCAGCGCCTTTTGTCCGTTCGATTTTGACAGCGCCGTGATCGCCATGCTTCAATTCCACAGTGCCGCCGTAAACCCCGCCGTTTTTCGGTTCGTATTTTTTTGATTTCGGAAAACCGAACAGCACGCTTTTGATAAAGGACATCAATGTCGTTTTGCCCGCTTCATTTAACCCGTAGATCACTTGCACGGGAGAATCTGACAGCTGAAAACTTCGGTCTGAAAATTTTCCGTATTGGTAAATATGCATCGCCGTTATTTTCATCGCTGAAGCTCCTTCATTTGGCGTCTTAAAACGGCTTGAGCCTGCCGCTTAATATCCAGTATCTCTTCATCTGTAAATGAAGCCATCTGACGCCGGTATACGGGATGACGCTCAAGGGCTTCAAATACACCGCTCATGTCCGCGCATTGTTCTATGTCCTGAAGGAGCCCTTTAAAAAACGGATCGGGCGGCACGGTGTCTGTTTCATCCGTCCGATCCTCAAGCGCAAGCGGCCAGACGAAACATTCCTCTTCGGCCTCTTCCTCCTGTAAAGCGGAAAGAAGCTCCTCCGCGATGCCTGCGGGCGCCTCCGTCCAAAAGCGGGGCGCCGCGCCGCGAAGCACCAGCCTGACACATGCCGGGCGGCCCGCCGCGCGCAAGCCGGAGAATGTATCCGATGCGGCTTTCAGAAGTGAAGTCATATGTTCAGCTCCGGAGATATCAAGATCAATTTCCTCCCATAACACATCATGCGCTTCTTTGAATTCCCAAGACATCTCACCGTTTGCCGCCCGGACGAGATAATATCCCTTAGGCCCGGTTTCTTTTAAATGCCGGGCTTGAATATTCCCCGGGTAAATGGCGGCGGGATGCTGGGCGGACAGAACCTGCCGTTTATGAATGTGTCCGAGCGCCCAGTAATCCATGCCGCTTTTTTCAAGGTCTTCTTTCGTAAACGGGCTGTACGGGTCATGCCCTTCCGCTCCTGATAACATGCCGTGGAGCATGCCGATATGATAAGGCGCGCCGGTCATTTTCCGGTAACGGGCCGCCTGATTGACCGTTACGCTTCTTTCCTGATAGCTGCATCCGTATATGCTTGCCGCAAGCTCTCCGTTTTTAAAGAAAGATTTTTCCTCCGGTGTATCCGAGGTGAATGTATGTACATTTTCAGGCCATTCAATCGGCGTCCACTTACCGCCCAAATGATCATGGTTGCCGAATATGACGAACACTTGGATATCCGCTTCCTGTAATCTCGTAAACTGTTTTCTCAAAAACAGCTGGGCTTTTAAACTTCTGTTGGCTTCGTCAAACAGATCCCCCGAAAGCAGCACGAAATCTGCCTGCTCCCGGAGTGCCCCGTCCGTCAGTCGGCGGACGCTGTGAAATGTGCTTTCTTTAATACGCGCATATACCGGTTCAGGCAGATTCGAAATGCCGTAAAACGGGCTGTCCAGATGCAGGTCAGCGGCATGAATAAACGTCAGATCAGCCATCTCGCCCTCCCCTTTCTGCAAATTGAATTACCCTTATTTTAGCACCGTTTTTATACGAATGCACGTTCTGTAAAATAAAAAAACAGCCCGGCTGTTCCGGGCTGTTTCACTTATTTTTTGGAGATGCGCAGCGCTTGTTTGATCGCTTTGAATCCGCTGGCGTTTCCGTAAATCAAAACGCCGCCTTTGTAAATTTTCGCGCCGACCGCTGCAAAGATCACGATAGTGACCAGTGTCAGGGCGATTCCGGCCGCAGCCTGCCAAAACGGGATATCGAGCATCCCGACGCGTAAAAACATAATCATCGGCGTGAAAAACGGAATGTAAGATGTAACGGTAATAAAACCGGCGTCAGGATTGCCGATGCCGAACATGGCGATCATAAAACCTGCCACGACTAAAAAAACCATCGGCTGAATCGTCTGCTGTACGTCCTCTATCCGGCTGACAACACTGCCGAGAAACGCGGCAAGCGTCGCGTAAAGAAAATAGCCGAGCAAATAGAAAATGACAGCATAGACTATCGTCGAGACGGGAACATCCGTAAAATTGAGAAATGCACTGATCGGCGACGACGCATCATTTTGAGGGTTCAGCTTCAGTGAGAGATAACCAGCCGCAATCAGCACCGCAAACTGTGTGATCCCCACGAGCGCGATACCGAACAGTTTGGCAAACATCTGCTGAATCGGCGGCATGCTTGAAATTAAAATTTCCATGACGCGGGACGATTTTTCCGTCGCCACTTCCATCGCAATCATGCTTGCGTACATGATAACTGAGAAGTAGATGACAAACAGCATGATGTATACAAGCCCCATTACCTGACCGAGCTCTTCCTCAGATTTCGCCCCTTTTTCCAGCGCGTCTTTGCTGACTTCCGGCGGAGTGTAGAGGCTGCTGACTTTTTCTGCCGAAATGCCGAGCTTGGCGGTTTCAACAGCGGTTTTTGTCTGGGTTAAAGCCTGCTTGAGCAGTTTATATGCTGATTCATCGGAAATGGTCAGCGCCTTGTATGCTCCTGTTATCGTTCCTTTTTGATCTTGTCTGATGATAAACAGTCCGTCCCATTCACCGTCTTTGACACGCTTTACGGCATCTTTTTCGGACTCCTTCGTCTCCATTGCCTGCAGATCATTGTCTGTATCCGCCGCTTTAAGCTGTTTTGCAAACGCCGGGTACAGCCCGCCCGTTTCATCAATCACCGCAATTTGCTGCTTGCCGTCATCCGATTGAAACACGGATATAATCGATTGCAGGTTGGTCACCGCTAATACTAATAAAACGGTAATGGCCGTCGAAATAATGAATGACTTTGTCGCGATTTTGTTTTTATATGTATGAAACAGCATAATCCAAAATTTATTCATATACGGCCCCCACCTTTTCTATAAAAATATCATGCAGTGACGGCTCTTCCAATTCGAACTTCCGTATAAAACCTTTCCCTTGCAGCGCCTGGAAAATATCCTGAGAAACCGGTTCATTCGCGACCTGCAGTCTGATCCCGTCATTTGTTTCCTTCCATTTCACGACGCCTTCATGCGTTTTTAAAAAGCTGAGGTCATCATCTGAATGAACGGTGACATTTTTTTTGCCGAAAGACCGCTTAATGTCTTTCAGATTGCCTTGAACGACGGGTTTTCCCTTCTGGAGAATGCACAAATTCTCGCAAAGCTCTTCCACATGCTCCATTCGGTGGCTTGAAAAAACGATGGAAACGCCGCTGTTTTTCAAAGAAATAACCGCTTCTTTCAGCAGCTCGACATTCACCGGATCAAGACCGCTGAAAGGTTCATCGAGAATCAGCAGTTCAGGCTTATGCAGGACGGCCGAAATGAACTGGATTTTCTGCTGGTTTCCTTTCGACAGCTCTTCGACTTTCTTATTCTTGTAATCTGTAATGCCGAACCGCTCGAGCCATGTCATGAGCTCTTTTTCCGCCTCTTTTTTGCCCATTCCTTTTAATCTCGCCAGATAGACAAGCTGGTCACTCACCTTCACTTTCGGATACAGCCCCCGCTCTTCCGGGAGATAGCCGATTTTTTCACTGATGGAATAATTGACCGGCTGCCCTTTCCAGGTGATATGCCCGTCAGTCAGGCTTAAAAGACCTAAAATCATCCGAAAGGTCGTCGTTTTTCCCGCGCCGTTTGCGCCGAGCAGCCCGAACATTTCCCTTTCAGGTATTTGCAGGTTCAAATTGTCAACAGCGGTAAAGCTGCCGAATGTTTTCGTTACGTTTTCAATTGTAAGCACGAATCCAACTCCTTCCTTGACCCATTATATACTAATAATGGGTAAAAATTAATGGAGGATTTTAAATTCTTTATCAGAATATCATTCTATAAAGGGGGTGACATGATGGGACAATATGTATTGACCGCATTCCATGCGTCGGGAGAAACGCTGCTGAATGAACGGATCGAAGCGGATAATGAGGCGGAGGCGAAGGCCGCCGGAGAGGCTTTGTTAAAGGAAAAAAAGCTTGAGAACAGTACTCATCGCTTGGTAAATGAAGCCGGAAAGCTGATTTTATTCCACAGATAACAGAAGCTTTCCGGCTTCTGTATGTTACCGGTTAAATTGCGGCGTCCGTTTTTCTAAAAAGGCGCGGATGCCCTCTTTATGATCATCCGTTTTTCTCATATTTTCCTGGGCCTTTCGTTCAAGAGACAAAACATCTTTTAACCGGCTGATATGGAGGCTCTGATAAATAGCCTTCGTTTCAATCATCGCTGACAGCGGCGCATGCAGCAATCGGTCGATATACGGTTGTGCCCCCTCCGCAGGGCCGCCGCTGAACAGCCCGTCGGCAAGCTTGAGCCGCACCGCTTTTTCAGCCGGCAATTTTTCACCGCTCCAAATCAGTTTTTTCGCTTCGATCTCACCGACGCGTCTCATTAATAAATAATGGCCTCCTCCATCGGGAACCAATCCGATGCCGATGAAATTCATCGCGAGGCGGGCGTTTTCTTCAGCGAGCACCACATCGGCGCACAGCGCGAAACTCAGCCCGAGCCCCGCCGCAGCTCCGTGGATGGCGGCTATCACAATTTTTTTCATATCATAGAGCGTCAGTGTAATGGATTCGATCATTTTCATGAGCCGTTCATATTCTCCTGAATCATGATCCGACGTCATCATCTGAATATCACCGCCCGCGGAAAATCCCCGGCCTTCCCCCCGTAAAAGCACGATAAGCGCCTCACTGTCGGCTGCCATCACGCATGCGTTTTCCAATTCCCGGAGCATTTGTTCATTCAGCGCGTTGTAACTGTCAGGCCGGTTCAGCACAATCTCCGCAATCTTTCCCTTTTCTTCATAGCGAATATACTGCATGTTTACATCCTCCTTGAATCCGCTTACATATTTTGTTCAAATGATATATTCCTTCCGCCGAAGCGAAATTCCTTTATTTTTCAAGGTCAACAGATACCGAAAAATGCATATCATTTGAAACTGAACATACATTTTTATATAGTGAAATTGATATACAAAACAAAAGGGGGAAAACGCCGATAATGAAATATGTGATACTCAGCTTGTTACTGAGCTTTTTTATGGTGCTGTTCCCCCCTTCGGATGTCGCTCTTCCTTCCCAATTGGTGACAGAAACAGACAGCCATGTACAAATTTCGGTTTACCCGCAGGAAACGGATTCGGCAAAGACGCCGGTTCACACCAAAACCGCTCCGCAAGGCCTGTCAAAAGGATACGGTGCGTTATCCCGGATGATCTCCCTGTTATCTGTCAAACCTCTTGATCAATTCATTGATTCCACAATGGAAAGGACATGCGCCATTCCGATACAATACCAGTCAAATTACCTCCGGCATCAAGATCATTTCTAAAAGCCAAGTCTGTATTTACGGTGTAAAAACAGTATATTCCGGAGGGATTTTTTATGAATATTAAAGAAAACGATCTGCCCGGTATCGGGAAAAAATTCGAAATCGAAACGAGAAATCATGAAAAAATGACGATCATCATTCATGATGACGGCAGGCGGGAAATTTACAGATTTGATGACCGCGACCCTGATGAGCTTCTGGCAAGCATTTCACTTGATGATGCGGAAGCAAGACAGATTGCCGCGATTATCGGCGGGATGGTGTACAAACCGCAGGCGCTTGAATCGATTGAAATGGCGTTCAACGATCTGATTATCGAATGGTTTAAAGTTGAAAAAGGGGCAAAGGCGGCAGGGCGGACGCTCGGCGAACTGGATGTGCGTCAGAACTATGACGTGACGGTCATCGCCATCATTAAGCATAACCAGAAAAAGCTTTTAAACCCGGGCGCTGATTCGCTCCTTGAAGCAAACGATACACTCGTCCTCTCAGGTGAAAGAAAGCATCTGAAGAAACTGACCCAAGACTTCCTCTCCAGAGACGGAGTGTGATCTGTTTATGGACCATCTCGTATTTGAAGTCGGTACGGCGTTAGTTCTTGTAGCCATTGCGAGTGTCATCGCCAATAAAATTAAATTCTCGATCATCCCCTTCCTGATCATTTTAGGAATGCTTGTCGGGCCGCACGCGCCCCAAGCGGGCATCATTGACCTGACGTTTATCGAAAGCCGGGAAGTGATTGAATTTTTCGGACGGATGGGCGTCCTGTTCCTCCTCTTTTACCTCGGGCTTGAATTCTCGGTCGGAAAATTAGTCAAATCCGGACGTTCAATCGCCGCCGGCGGAACGATTTATATTCTGATTAATTTCAGTTTAGGGCTGATCTACGGCTTTATCACGGGCTTTTCCTTTTTGGAAGTGCTTGTATTGGCGGGCGTCATCACGATATCATCAAGCGCCATTGTCGCAAAGGTGCTTGTCGACTTAAAGCGCACGGCCAATCCGGAAACGGAGCTGATTCTCGGCATCATTATGTTTGAGGATATCTTTCTGGCGGTTTACTTATCGGTCGTTTCCGGGCTTGTTCTGGGAGACGCGACGTCTGTCGGAGGCGCGCTGATGTCAATCGTGATCGCTTTCGGATATATGCTGCTGTTTTTCATTGCCGCCCGAAAATTGCCGCCTCTGCTGAACAAGCTGCTTGATATCCGTTCAAACGAGGTATTTGTCATCGTCATTTTCGCCGCGCTCTTTTTCATTGCCGGCTTTTCCGAAACGATTCATGTCGCTGAAGCGATCGGCGCGCTCTTGCTCGGACTCGTGTTTTCGGAGACGGCCCATTCTGACAGGATTGAGCATCTTGTCGTGCCGTTCCGTGACTTTTTCGGGGCCATGTTTTTCTTCAGCTTCGGTCTCAGCATTGATCCGTTTTCACTCGGAGATGCGGTATGGCTTGCCCTTGGCGCCGTTCTGCTGACGATTGCCGGAAACTTTATCGCCGGCATGATCGCCGGGCGCCGGGCGGGGCTTTCTCATAAAGCATCGTCTAATATCGGGCTGACCATTGTGTCACGCGGCGAATTCTCCATTATCGTCGCAAATCTCGGCATCGCCGGCGGCCTGTCCGCTTCACTTAAACCTTTCGCCGCCTTATATGTTTTGATACTGGCCATCTTCGGCCCTTTGCTCACGAAAGAATCGAAGCGGATATATCTCCTGTTGAACAGCGTGTTCAAATGGAAGACGCCTGAAAAGAAGCCGCAGAAATCATAAAAAAACTGACCTCTTCATAAGGGGTCAGTTTTTTTGAGCGGGAAGAAATTGCTGAAAAGCCGTTTTTTTATTAATGGAGAAATGCTCTTTTCCCAGAATGGTATTGATGATTTTTTGATTTCTGTAAACAGACAGCTTCAAATTCGTAGCGCCCGTTCCGTGAGCATGATCAAGATTCGTTAATGTGAAAAAATGATGCCGCCTGTCGTCCTTAAAGACAAGACGGGAATCGGCCGTCACTTTAAACCGTTTCTCATCCTCCCATTCGATATCGGGGGCAATTGCCGTAAACCATTCCGGAATATGAGGTTTAAAACCGGTCGCCAATATCACTTTTTCTGAATCGGCCGTAAAGGTTTCATCCATCTGCCATTGATGAAAGCTCAGTACGCAGCGCCCGTTTTGCTTTTCAATTTTTTCAAGCTCCGCCATCGGCTGAATATACACGTCAGGCGAACCTCCGCTGATCGATCTGTGATACAGGGCATCGTAAATGGCGGCAAGTGTGTCAGTATCAATGCCGTGGCGCAGTCCGTCCAGCTCAGGAAGTGTGTTCAGCCGTTCTTTAAAAGGCAGGCGGTTAAAATATTCCACATAATCAGGTGTAAACATTTCCTGCCCGAGCTTGGCGGTTTCTAATTCTCGGAATCCGGCGGAGCGTGTCACCCATTGCAGCCGGCTGCGGCGGTATTTTTCATCGTGCAATAAGTCAGAAAAGATCTCCGCGGCGCTCTGTCCGGAGCCGACCACTGTAATTGATTCGGCGCCGGCGAGCTCGTCTTTCCGAAACAAATATTCCGTGCTGACCATCGTGTCCTGACGCGCTTCGGCAGCAATCTCTGCGGGAATAAGCGGTTCAGACCCCGTCCCCATGACGAAATGCTTCGTTTGATAGACACTGATGCTTCCGTCCTCAATGTTCTTGACGCTGACGTCATAATGTCCGCCGGCATTTTTCACGCCGATTACCTCTGAGCCGAAACGGCATGATTTGATTTCTGAAGCCGTCCAGCTCAAATAGTCGTTAAATTCCCGTCTCGGAATATCAAATTCATTAAACGTATAAAACCGGTACAGCCGGTCATGTTCATGGAGAAAGTTTAAAAACGTGTAGCGGCTTTTCGGATCGGCGAGCGTGACCAGGTCCGCCAGAAACGCCACCTGTAAATCCGTTCCTTTAATTAACAGGCCCGGATGCCACGCAAATTCTTTCTTTTTATCGAAAAAAAGAGCGTCTGTTCCGGGTATATCCTCTAACAATGCGGCAAGCCCTAAATTAAACGGCCCGATTCCCGCTCCTATGACATCATACATATTATGCACCTCTTGCGAATAACAGTCTGATAGTCTTTTCCCGTTTTTACAGACGGTTAAACATAAAAAAAACGGCACGCTGATTCCGTGCCGTTTTTGATATTATAATGCAGATTTGACGAACATCTCATCTAAGTATTTGATTTTCTCTTCTGTATAATGCTCGAATCGGTCATTATATGATTTCGGATCTTTCGGATTGGCGAAGTGCGTGATTTTTCCGGTTTCCGGATGAATGAATTTGCTTGCCGCGCCGCAGCCGATACCGATAATCGTCTGCACTTCTTCCATAATCATAATGTTGTAGATGCTTTCCTGACCAGGGAAGGAGTATCCGACATTTTCAAGGTTTCCGAGAATGTTTTTCTGCCGGTACAAGTAGTACGGCGTATAGCCGTGCTCTTTTGTCCAGCGGACGGCGTCATCCATCATGCGGGACACTTCCTGTCTGTCGGCAACTTTATACTTATGCTTGTTTCTCGTCATTTCTGACGCCCGTTTAAAAGAAAGCGTATGAACGGTCAAAGATTCAGGCATCAGCTTTTCCGTTTCCTCAAGACTGTGCCTGAACTCAGCCGTCCCTTCTCCCGGCAGGCCGATGATCAGGTCCATGTTGATGTTGTTCATGCCGTGTTTGCGGGAAAGATGGTATTTTTCGATGGTTTCTTCAACTGTATGATGTCTGCCGATGGCCTTAAGCGTTTCGTTTTCATAAGATTGCGGGTTGATGCTGATTCTGTCAATCTTATACTTATTTAAAACGGCCAGCTTTTCCTCCGTAATCGTGTCGGGTCGGCCCGCTTCAACGGTAATCTCCCTGATATTCGCGACATCCGGGAAAGAGCGGACCATTTCTTCATATAAAAGATCCATTTCTTCAGCGGTAATGCTTGTCGGCGTGCCGCCGCCGAAATAAATGGTCGTCACTTTGATATCATGCCGCTTCAGCCATTCTCCGATTTTCTGCATTTCATAGTGAAGCCCCCATAAAAAGGAGCCGACTCTTCCCGCCTGTCCTTGAATGGCATAAGCCGGAAACGTGCAGTAGGCGCATTTCGTCGGGCAGAACGGGATGCCGATATATATGCTGACTTCATCTTTGACGCGGTACAGATCGGGAACCGCAGCGAGCTGGCGGTCGACGATCTCCTGCATCAGATTGATTTTTTCATCATGGATCAAATAATCTTTTTTCAGATCGGCATGCGCCTCTTCTTTTGTCAGGCCGCTCTGCAGCTTTTTATGAAGAAGTTTAGTAGGCCTGATGCCGGTTAAGATTCCCCATTTTTGTGTCATGCCCGTATGCGATTGAAGAAGATTTAAGTAGACGTACGACAGCGTGTTTTTCACCTGTTTAAATACTTCTTTTTCGCTCCATCCGGCAAGAAGCGGTTTCGTGTGATGTTCCTTTTCGCCGGTTCCTTTGATTTCTCCGGATACCGACACGCTGTCTGCATCTTGAGAAATGGCAAGTGAGATGACGAGATCAGAGGGTTCCTCCGTTTCGCCGTACGCAAGAACACACTCTTCAAAAAATAAATTCGCGATGTTTTGCAGCGGACGATGCAGCCTGTCATCCGTGATGCCGTCTATTTTTATTTGCAATGTGATCACCTTATTTTTCAGATTCAAAACTTTCTTTAGTGTACAGAAAGAACAGGCTAAAATCAATCCGCGAAAAAGCCGCAGACCGGCGGTTCGCGTCTGCGGCTCTTGATTACGGCCGTTTCATATGGAACTTATCGAGAAAGCCTTTGCGGTGCTGCATGCGGAAATATTCCTTAATCATATAGGCGACTCCCTGTTCATCATTTGACCTTGTCACCCAGTCCGCTTTTCTTTTTAATTCATTTGAGGCATTCCCCATCGCGACGCCGAGACCGGCCAGCTCGATCATCGGCAGATCATCTTCCTGATGGCCGATAGCCACAACCTCTTCCATTGAAAGCCCGAGTTCAGCGGCGACCATCGAAAGTCCGCTTTCTTTTGAAACCCCTTTAGGCACGATGTTCAGTTTTTCTCCGTTGACGCGGATCACATCGACGGCCGGGAATGCTTTCATTATCGTATCCGTTATATCAGCCTGCAGGCCATCTTCGGCATGCACTTCAATGACGGGCGCTGAAACCGGCTCATCAAGGAGCAGGTCACTTAATGATTCGACAAACTGCACCGGATAAAAAATCGGGTCAGACGGATGAATCATCGTTTTCCCGACCAGATTGGAGTTCACTTTCTTCTTGTTTCCGATCGAATATTTTTCGTGAAGAAGCCGGATATTGCATGGATAGCTTTCCAGCACCTGAACAATATTAAACGTGTGATCTTCTGATATTTTCTTTTCAAAAAACGGCTCATCTATTTTTTCAGAAATGTATGCGCCGCTGTGGGTAATCAATTTCGCATTCAGCTTTAATATTTTCGCCACTTTTTGAGCGGAGCGAAAATGGCGGTTTGTGACCAGTGTGACGTAAATTCCTTTTTTCTTGACGTATTCGATGGCATCCTTTGTCGTCTGATGAAGTTTGCCGTTGGAGCGAAGAAGCGCTCCGTCTATATTTAACGCCAGCATTTGTTTTGACACAGAGAAGTCCCCCTCCTTGATGACTGTACTTGTCATTAGGATATGACCCTGTCTCTATGTTTAGAACAACCTTTTCTCCGCAGCAAAAAAGCCTGCCTCAAGCAGACTTTGAACTGTCGTTTTGTTGGGATACGATCGATTTGCTGCCTTCTCCCCAATGTGTATTTCTATTTACGAAATATATCAGGAACCCCTTATTTGACCGTTGATGCGCTCGTTTCACTTACTCTCTGTTGCTACCCCTTATCATACCAGGCAGTATAGGCGACCGTATCCTTAGATCATCTGTAAGTGTAGGCGCTTTCAGAGTTATTATCTCAATTATATTGTTAAAAAACAAGGGTTTTTTTAACTAAAAAAATCAGAGGAAATATCTATGCTGAATGTATGATAAAGTTGAAAGAGAACATACATTCCCATATAATAAAAGAAAAAAAGCGGTGACTGTCATGTCTCTATTAAAAGATATTTATAACGAAGAATTTGCAGAAGCACTTCTGAACAGAATCAAATCGGCGTATCCGGCTTTTGAGCGGGACAAGTGCCGGGCGCTGATGTTTCAGGAAGATTGGCCCGGACTGACGTTAAAACAGCGAATGCGCCGGATCACAGACTCTTTATATGAAACACTGCCGAAGGATTACATACGGGCGCTTGACGTCTTATATGAGACAGCTCCCCACTTCTCAGGGCTCGCCGGGATTATTTTTCCTGATTATGTCCAACAGTACGGAACGGATCACTGGGACGAATCAATGAAGGCGCTTCAGTATTTCACTCGTTTTTCCACTTCCGAATTTGCGGTCCGCCCGTATATCAGGCTTGACCGGGAGCGGATATTCAAAGAGTTCCTTTCCTGGACGGAGCATCCGGACGAACATGTCAGAAGGCTTGCCAGCGAAGGCTCAAGACCGCGCCTGCCATGGGGAATCTCCATTCCGGCTCTTCTTGAAGATCCTTCTCCGATTCTCCCTGTTCTGGACCGCTTGATGCAGGATGACTCGTTATATGTCAGAAAAAGCGTGGCGAATAACCTGAATGACATCTCCAAAACACATCCGGATCTTCTGGCACAGATCGCAGCCGAGCGGTTCGGAAGCTGTCCGCATACGGACTGGATTTTGAAGCACGCCTGCAGGACACTGTTAAAAAGAGGAGACAAACAGGCGCTTGCGATTTTCGGGTTTGAAGACGCCTCCCGGATTTCATTGGAACGTTTTACACTGAATCCGGAAACGGCCGCCATCGGAACAAGCATACATTTTTCTTTTCAGATCCGCTCATCCGCCCGGCAAAAAGTCAGGGTTGAATACGCGATTGATTTTGTAAAGAAAAGGGGGCACCGCAGCCGCAAGGTGTTTAAGATGTCGGAGTCCGCCATGGATAACGGAGACGTAAAAGCCTTCAGCAAACATCATTCCCTTAAAGATTTAACCACCCGCAAGCATTATCGGGGAATTCACACTCTGTCTGTCATCATTAACGGAACGGTAAAAGGTTCGCTTGATTTTTCTGTTGAATAAAAAAAGCCCCTCCATTTCATAGATGGAGGGGTGTGGAGCTTATTGCGGGCTGCCGTAAAGCTCTTCAAGAGGTTTCATAATGATTTTGTTTAACTCGCCGATCAGCATGCTCATGCGCTGTTCCGCTTCCATCAGCTGAGAAATCAATTCATGCTGCTGTACGAGAGCCACCGTTTTTTGTGCCTGCTCTACCTCTTCCTGAGTGATTTCTTCACCTGACATCTGTTTCTGCTGCAGCTGCAGCTGTACATTGCGGAAGTTATCAAACATGCGTTTTGCGGATTCATCTGCGTTTACTTGATCATAAAGCCCTCTCAGACGGCTGTATTCATCACTGTTTCGCAAAGCTTTTTCAAGATCATATGCTGCATCATAAAAATGAACTGCCATAGTAACCGCTCCTTTCTTCCTTTCGGACATACCACTCCACTATAACAGACTGCGGAGCGACTTTCATCATCGGCGTATGTTTTCCTTAGAAAAGAATGACAAACAAAGCCTGAATTGCTCCGATTATCCCGCCGAGCAGACCGCCTAAATACGTTATCATCTTAAATTCTCTCTTGGAAATCGACAGCACCATTTCCTCCAGCCGTTCAACGGGAAACTGATCAACCTGCTCTTTGACCACTTCCTCAAGACGCAGCCGTTTCAGCACATCCTTCAAATGAGCGGCAATACTGCCGAGTGCCGCATCAAGCAGCTTCGGCGCGTACGTTCCCGTAATCTCCCCTTCATAACGGGAAATGATGTCACCGAGCCGGCATTCGAAAAAGGGCGCGGTTTGAAGTGCGGCCAAAGCCCGCTTTTTCATGCTGAACAGCAGATCTTTCGCATTCCACTTTTCATCGGCTTCATAAAGTGTATAAGATTTGAGCTTGCCCCATTCTTGAGAAAGCAGATCAGCCAGAAGCTTTTTCGTTTCCTCATTGCGCAAAAACTTTAACAGCTCAGGCAGCACACGGTCTGCCAAGCTTGAATTGCCGAGGAACATCTGCACCATGCTGCCGAGCATCCCCCGGGAATTCAAAAAGTCGTCAATCATATTTCCGAGCCTGTCTTTCCCTTCTTCGCTCTCAAAATAATCAATGCTCCGCTTCAGAATATAATCTGCGGCCAACGGGACTTTTTCATCCAGCTTTTCCTGAAGCTCATCAGGAAGCCAGTCTTTTATGGCGCGGTGCTCATATTTCCGGTACAGTTCCGAAAGCTTTTCATCGGTAAAACGGTCAATCCAGGCATCCGTCTTTTCCTGCGGATTCCGGATGCCCGCGGCGGCCAAAGCTTCGTGCACCGTCATCTCGGAAGCGGCCATTTTTTGCGTGAATTGTTCGGCGAAAAGAAGCGCCTGGTTTTTAACGGTATCTGATAAAAGCCGCTTTTTTATTCCTTCCGGGGTTAAAAGGTGGTTCGTCACCATGAGCCCCATTTGTTTTGCCAATTCATCCCGCCTTTTCGGGATCAGCCCCGGCGTAAACGGAACCCGTTTTCCGAACAGGTAATACGGCCGGTACGGACGAAATAACATCTGAATGGCAAGATGATTCGTCACCGCGCCGATCGCGGCTCCGATCACAATCATAAATAGAAACGTTCCTGCTATGCCCATTCCTTTTCTTCTGCCTCCATCTTATGTTCTATTTTCTTGATGATATATCTATTCGTATTATAGAGGCTGGCGGGCATGCGGGCAAATGAAGAACCTGAATTGTTGTTTGTGAGGAATAAGGCAAGATGCTGTTTCGTACTCTTTACAGTAGATCATCTTTTATGATGCGCTTAGCATATTTATTGGATGGAAGGGCCGTTCCATCAGCGGCTTTTTGAATAAAGGGGGAGTAAAATTATGACAACACTCGGTTTTATGTCTGTATCCCGCCGGCACGAAGAAGATTACGCCGGGGAATTGGCTGAAAGAGCGCCTCAATATAATGTGCGCTTAGCCCGCTTTACACCGTTTGATATATTTCCGGATTCTTTGCGCGTGAAAGCGCTCGTCTATCACCCGCAAAGCGGAAAGTGGAACGAAACGGAAATCGATATTCCCGAATATATTTACGACCGCTGTTTTTACGGAAAATCCGCTGAAGCGCAAAAAGCCAAACCGATCGTCGAATGGCTGAAAAAATATCGGAAAACGGAATTTATCGGCCGGGGGCTTCCTGATAAATGGACGGTCACGGATGCGCTCCAAAAGCATCATCTGATCAGTCCCTATATTCCTGAAACGGCCGAAGTCAGCCGCTATGAACAGGTGCAATCATACTTAGCCAAGGAAAAAGCATGTATACTTAAGCCCGCTTTCGGCGCGGGAGGCAGAGGCATCATCCTGCTTGAAACAGGCAAAAAATCAATTACGGCCACTTACTATATCGGAAAAAACAAACAAACAAAATCATTTTCCAATCACGTGTCTTTTAAGTCTTGGTGCAAAAAAGTGCTGCAGCACCGCTATTTGCTTCAATCCTACTTAAATATCCAGGATAAAGAGCGGCATCCGTGCGACATCCGCATTTTCATGCGCAAAACTGAGTCAGGCGTTTGGGAAACGGTCGGAAAAGCGGTCAGAAGGGGTTATCAGAACGGTCTTTTATCTCATTTGCCCGGAGGATCAGAACCGATTAAGTTTGACACATGGTTTGAGGAAATTCCGAGAAAGCAGCAGGCCGTTTTATTGGATGATGTCTTTTCGATCACCCAATCCGTCCCTTATTTCCTTGATGAACGGTTCGGACCGCTGTTTGAGCTGGGGCTCGATATTTGTTATGCCAAAGACGGACGCATCTGGCTTTTGGATGTCAACTCAAAGCCGGGACGGAAAGCTATTTTAAGCGTGGCTCCGGAGGCGAAAGAGGATTTGTATACGAGTCCGCTGAGACGCTTCCGCGAACTTCAGTCACAGGAAAGCCGGAAAGGAGTATTACCGCGTGAATCATAAAGGGATGATTGTCGGCATCGATAAAAAAAGCAAAAATACGCTGTTTCTCCCCTCCTCCATGAAACGGGAAGGGCTTTTATCGGCTGCCTTCGGGACCAAGGTTGTCAAATGCCGTGTAGCCTTTTCTCAATCACTTGAAAAAAGCGCGCTCCTTTCTGAAGATTTGTTTGAGGAGCTGTTGATACCGCATAAAAGCCGGGCTGACTTTCTCATACACGGCCAGACGGTGCACATCGGACCGCTGATCGGCGTTTTCACAGCCGGGTTCACATCATCGCCGTCCCGCCCGTTAAGAGACCGTACAGCCTTCTTTTCCAAGATGCTCTCTCTTCATGAACAGGCGAACGGATATTGTTTCGTTTTCGGGGCCCATCAGATCAACTGGGAGGAAGGCACCGTCCAAGCGCTGATTTATAAAGAAAACAGCTGGAAACGGACGGCCGTCCCGCTTCCGAATGTCGTATATGACAGGCTCCCGAGCCGAAAAACGGAAGAAGTTCCGCTTTTACAGCAGACAAAACAAAGGCTGATGAATGACTATCAGATTCCGTGGTTTAATCCGCAATTCTTTAATAAATGGGACATTCATAAGCTTCTGGAAAAAAACAGTCTCACCGCTTCACTTCTGCCAAAATCTGTCCTGCACCCGAATGCGGAAGCGTTAGAAACGTTATGCAGCACGTTTGGCACCGTCTATATCAAACCTGCAGACGGCGCACTCGGCACGGGGATTTATAAGGTGGAAAAAACAGATGCCGGCTTATCTGTCAAACACACGAATGAGGAAAAAACGGTGGTGACGGCAGAGTATTCAGATGCGGCATCCTTCATGACATCATTTAAAGAAAACAATGACCCGTCCGCATTTTTAATTCAGCAAGGCATTGATCTGATCCGGCTGGATGGGCGCCCCGTCGATTTCAGGGTGCACACGAATAAAAACGCCGAGGGGAAATGGACAGTGACGGCCATTGCGGCAAAAATTTCCGGTGAAAACAGCATCACGACGCATCTGGCAACCGGCGGAGAAGTCAGGACGTTAGCTGAATTATACGGCGATCCGCGAGAGAGAGTCGGCATGATGCGGAAACTTTCAAAAGCCGCCTTGGCGGTCAGCCGCGTGTTAAATGAGCACATTGAAGGTTTTATCGGCGAAATCGGTTTTGACCTCGGCGTCGATCATTCAGGGAAAGTTTGGATGTTTGAAGCCAATTCCCGCCCCGGGCGCAGCATTTTTTCCCATCCGAAGCTGAGATCGGTCGATTACCTGACAAAACGGAGAAATTTTGAATACGCGTCGTATTTATCAGAACGGTCCATCACCGCCCCGGAAAAACTTTGGCGGTGAGGCTGTCTTTTTTTAGGTTTACCCGGGACAGGCATTGAACGATGAGCTACAATGAACAAGATCAACATTTCCCATAAGGAGCGTGAACGTCATGATTTCGCACTTCAGCTGGAAACCGTTATTCAAAAAAGAGAAACTGCCCGGATGGCGGATTTCATTTTACTGGCAGGGTACGCATTACGAAGGGATTTACCATAAGTCCGGAGACATTGAATGGGGACACACACATCCGGGAAAAGAAGAGCCGGCTCTCGTAAAAGAGCTGCATGAATTAATGCTTTATCACATATATGACTGAAAGCTAAAAGCTCAGCCGCACCAGGCTGGGCTTTTCTTTTTCCTTCCGCTATTTACCACACCGTTTTCCGAATGAGATGCCGTTTGATTCACCATAATACGTAGTACAAAGCGGCAAACAGCATTGGGTGAAGCCGAGCTGGCAATGGTTTTCGTTCCGAAAATCATCGGCTGGTGCAATTCCAGCAAACCCAACCATACTACTTTATAAAGGAGATCATACAAATGGCAAACAACAACTCTTCAAACAACCTAGTAGTACCCGGCGCTGCTCAAGCAATCGACCAAATGAAATACGAAATTGCTTCTGAGTTCGGCGTAAACCTTGGCGGAGAAACAACTTCTCGCGCAAACGGTTCTGTCGGAGGAGAAATCACGAAACGTTTAGTATCTTTCGCACAGCAGAACATGGGCGGCCAAGGCGTACAATAACTCAATAAATGGCTTACAGAAGGCGCGGGATACCGCGTCTTCTTTTATGCCGTCACCCTTTTTTCCTATTCCACATACCCTAGGAAAAAAGGAGGGAAAACATGTCATTCATTGCCTCAGTCAATTGGGAGCTGATTCAGTTCGTAAGTGTCTCTTTGGTCAATGAATATGTTGCCCACCATTTCCCGTTTATTCACAGGTATTCTTTTCCCCGCTGCTTTGAATGATATAATGAGCGGCGAGGAGGTTTTTTACATGAACATCGCTTTACTCGGAGCAACGGGAAGAGTCGGACAGGCTTTTATAAAAGAAGCGCAGAAACATGGACACATGGAGATATTCGCTCTTGTCAGATCAGCCGGAACAGTCCTTCCCATTCCTGAAAAACAAATCATAACAGGGAATGCGAAGCGGCGGGAAGATGTAAGCCGATTGATTTCCACAGCGGACACAGTCGTGAGCTGTCTCGGCACGGACGGTGACGATACCCTTTCAGCCGCTATGACCCATATAATAGACAGCATGAAACGGCATCATGTTCATCGTCTGATTACGATCGGCACCGCGGGTATCCTTCAATCACGGCTTATGCCTGATCAATACCGTTTTGAATCGGCAGAATCAAAACGAAAATCAACAAGAGCCGCAAAGGAACACGCCCGCGTATACGAAATGCTGCTGGCAGAGGATCTTGACTGGACGATCATCTGTCCCACCTACCTTCCTGACGGAGACGCTGCCGGAGTTTACCGGTTCGAACAGGATCGCCTTCCTGAAGACGGCGCTGAAATCACCGTTGGAGACACGGCGCACTTTCTGTACCGTGAGCTGATCAGCCCGCAGTTTGTCAGAAAACGGGTGGGACTGGCTTACTGAATGAAAAAAAGGGCGAATCTTTAGATTCACCCTTTCCGATTACACCGCGGACTTCGCCGTTCCTTTCTGCAATTCATACATTTGGTGGTACTGCCCCTTTTGCGCCATTAATTCGTCATGGCTTCCCTTTTCAATAATGCGGCCCTTTTCCAGCACGAGAATCTGGTCTGCGTGTCTGATCGTGGAAAGCCGATGGGCGATAATAAATGTCGTGCGCCCTTCTTGAACGACTTGCAGCGCTTTTTGAATGACTGCTTCTGTTTCGGTGTCAATGTGCGCCGTCGCCTCATCCAAAATTAAAATGGCCGGATCGAACACAAGCGCTCTTGCAAAAGAAATCAGCTGACGCTGGCCTGAGGACAGTGTGCCGCCTTTTTCGGTGACGGGCTCTCTGATGCCCTTCGGCAAAGATTGCAGAAGACTTGCGGCGCCGACTTGGCGAAGCGCTTCTTCCGCCTGCTCCAAAGAAATACGCTGATCATCGAGTGTCACATTGGAGCCGATCGTGCCCGAGAAAAGATACGGGTCTTGCAGCACAATGCCCATATGCGACCTCAGCTCCTGCCTCGACATGCCGTATATGCTTTTATCGTCCAGCAGGATATCTCCTTTTTGGGCATCATAAAAACGGAACAGAAGATTCAGGATGGAGCTTTTGCCGGACCCCGTATGGCCGACGAGGGCGACCGTCTCCCCTTTTTCAGCTGTAAAGCTGATCTGTTTCAGCACCTCTTCTCCCTTTCGATACCCAAAAGAAACATCGCGGAATTCCACTGTCCCTTCCGCCTTTCTGTCTGCGGGAGCGCCTTCTTCTTCCGTTTCCTCCTCCTGTAAAAGCTCGAATACCCTGGCGGCAGAGACACGGGCCAATTCAAGCTTCGAAAATTGGTTGACAATCCCCGTAACCGGCTGGAACAAACGGTTTAAATAATCAACAAATGCATATAAAACACCGATCGAAACAATTCCGGCCGCACTCAGACTCGCGCCTCCGAAATACCAGATCAGCCCGACAAACGCCAGATTGCGCAACACATTGACAAGACTGTGGGACATGAGGGAATTTAAGGACAGCATTTTGTTCTTATAGCGAAAATGAGCTTCATTCAATTCTTCAAATTCCTTCATCGTTTCCTTTTCGCGGCGGAACGCCTGAATAATCGGCATTCCTTGAATGGACTCGTTCATTTTCGCATTGATGTTACTGTTAATGGAACGGATTTTTTGGTTGAAGACGGATGCGTATTTGCGGTACACAACCGACCAGATCATTAAAATCGGAATAATCAGCAGGCAAACGGCGGCCAGCCTGACGTCAAGCATAAACAGCGCCGTAAAAATGCCGAGCATATAAACGCCGCTTGTGATAAATGTCGACAGCACCGTTACATATAAATCCCTGACCGCTTCTGTGTCATTCGTAATGCGGGCCACGACTTTTCCGGCAGGCAGATTATCAAAGTAGCGGATCGGCATTTTCTGAATGTGTGAAAATACATCCTGCCTCATGCGCTGTATGATCCGGTTCGCTCCCATCTGCAGCAGATAATGCTGACCGTAATGAAAACATACGGAAAACATGAGCAGTCCCGCGTAAATGGCGGTCAGCGTCAGCAATCCTTTTATTTCGGGACGGTAAAATTGAAAAATCTCCTGTCTTGATAACGTAATGGCGGGATATGACCTGCTTTCTTTACCGTTTGATATTGTCAGCCGGCCGTCAGACACCGAACGGTTTCCGTCAAAACTGACGAGACGGTCAACAAAATAGTAGCCCGCACCGACTTGATAAATGTGCGCCTCTCCGGTTTTGTCCGCCCCCGGTTTGAGCCGGTCCTCCCTGACATAATCATGCCCCCGGAACCTGACGGCGCCCGGATCGTCCCTAGAGGCTTTAACCCATGTTTTTTCAATGCCGAGAATATGGTCGTCAATCATTTTTTTTCCGATAAACGGGCCGGTCAGCTCAGTGCCGACCGCAATAATGAGCAGGACGACCGCCCATATCAGCAGCTTCTTATATTGAAGCGCGTAATTCCATAATCTTCTCCCGGTCTTCATGCGCCCGTCCCCCCTTCTTCAAGAGAGGACAGCTGCTGCCTCTCATATTGTTTTCGATACCAGCCGTTCTGCGCCAATAGCTCCCGATGCGTGCCTCTTTCAGACACCCGGCCTTCATCCATGACGAGAATGAGATCTGCGTGTTCAACTGCCGAGAGCCGGTGGGTGGTGATAATCGTTGTTTTATGCCGCCGTTTTTCACGGATGCTGTCAATGATGGCGGCTTCCGTTTTCGCGTCTACGGCAGAAAGCGAATCATCTAATATGAGAATGTCAGGATCGGTCAAAAGCGCTCTCGCAATTGAGATGCGCTGCTTTTGTCCGCCAGAGAGCGCTACGCCCTTCTCGCCGACAAGCGTCTCAAGCCCGTCGGAAAGCATGCCGATATCGTTTTCAAAATGCGCATCTTTCAGCGCGCTGCCGATTTCCTCTTCGTTTGCATCCTGCCGGCCGTAAAGCAGATTCTCTTTTACAGTCTTTGAAAATAAAAAATGATCCTGCGGCACATAGCCGATCCACCCGCGGAGCTCCTCAAGCGGAATCTCCTGAATCGGAACGCCTGTAAACGTGATTGCTCCCGCACCGGGCGGATATTCACGCAACAGCTGCTTAATGATCGTCGTCTTTCCGCTTCCCGTCTTCCCGACGATGCCGAGCGTCTGCCCTTTTTCTACGGAAAAAGATACATCAGAAACCGCCGGTCCCGCTCCGCTCGGATACGTGAAAGTCACTTGTTCAAAAACAAGACGCCCGGGCTCCTTGATGCCGGCGGGGTGCTTGGGTCCTGTCACGTCTGGCTCATAGGAAAGCGTCTCATTGACACGATCCAAGGAGGCATTTCCGCGCTGCATGATATTGATTAATTCTCCGATCGCAAACATCGGCCAGATCATCATTCCGAGGTACACGTTAAACGATACCAGCTCTCCCAGCGTCAGCCGGTTTTGAAAAACGAGATAAGCGCCGTAGCCGAGACCGATGAGATAGCTGAGGCCGACGAGAAGTTTTACAGTCGGTTCAAAAAGTGAATCGATAAACGCCACCTTCATGTTTTTCTCATATACATCCGCCGTCATATCACCGAACCGGCTGACATCATTTTTTTCCTGCACGAAAGCCCGGATGACCCGGACGCCGGATACCGACTCCAGCACCTTGTCATTTAATGATCCGAAAGCATCCTGCGCTTCCGTAAACCGCTCATGGATCTTTTTTCCGTACAGGCTGACCGCAGCCGCCATTATCGGCAGCGGAATAATCGCGGCAAATGTCAGCTTCCAGCTGATGAGAAGCCCCATTGTCAAAAATATCGTCAGCATATACATCGTCGAATCAACGAGCGTTAAGACCCCGAAGCCCGTCGTCATACTGACGGCCTGTAAGTCATTTGTCCCCCGCGCCATTAAATCGCCCGTTCTGTATTTCTCGTAAAACGGCGGTGACATTTGAAGAAGCCTTTCCATCAGCTTTGAACGGAGAATCTTCTCCATGACATTCGCCCCGCCGAAAAGCTGATACATCCAAAAATAAGACAGTAAATAGACGGCTGCCGTTAATGCGAGAAAAACACATATGTAAAACAGCATCCCGCTTTTTGTAAACACGCCCGCCTTCATATCGTCTATCGCGTTACCGAGAAGTTTAGGCGGAAACATTTCAATGACATTCACAATCAATAACAGAACAATCGCTGTCGTATAGCGCAGCCAATAGGCTTTAAAAAACCATGCGAGCTTTTTTAATACAGTAAACAAATACCGTCATCCCCTTTCATCAATCAGCCGCCCTCAAGCTTTTCCGGATTGTTTTTCATTGTTTTCGCTAATACCGCCACATGCATCACACCTGTCTTTCTTTCATTTTTTTGTATAAAAAAAGACATGAAGCCTCAGCTCCATGCCTCTTATTATTATAAATAAGGTACAGACCCGCCGTTTATGCGCGACTGCCCCGTTTTTAAGCAAATGTTCAGAAAACGGAAGCTGTATGGGAGTCACGCCGGTATTCAGCTGAAAATGAGTTGACAAGCTTTAGTTTTGACATGATCCATACCTCCTTTTTCCCTATATTGTTCCTTCATCATATAAACAAATCCTTTTTTTGTCAATGCAGGTTTTACATTTCTGCCATTCGGGTATTGTAAAACAAACCTTTTTTACTGAAAGGATGAGGCCGATGTTTCATGCGGACCGGTTGATAGCAGCTTTTGACGGAAGTGATGATAGTAAAAAAGCGCTCCAAAAAGCCATAGACCTTTCAAAAACATTTCACGCGGATTTAACGGTCGTACATTCCCACAATGCAAAAGATACCCGGACGATTGTTGATCCCCCGAGGCCGGGAGCCGGGGCAACGTATATCGGCGGCGGGATTGCAAGCGTTCCTGACCCGCTCCAGGCGGAAAGAATCTCCCCTGATCCGATGATTTATGAAGACCGTACGGAAGAAATCGTTGCGGAAGCGAGAATGCTGATGAACGACAGCCAGATTGACGGGGATATCGACATTTTAGAAGGTGATCCCGCTGATGCCATTATCGAGCATGCCGACCGTATATCGGCGGATTTGATCGTCATGGGGAGCCGGGACCAGAACAGGCTGAAAAAACTTTTATTCGGAAGCGTCAGTGAAAAACTGTCATCGAAATCCGATATTCCCGTGCTGATCGTAAAATAATTCTTTCTGTAAAGCAGCTTAATCAAAAGCTGCTTTTTTTACAGCTCCCGGCTGTTTCTTCTTTTTTTCGGCATCACAAAAAAACTCGCCATGATCAAAAAATCGATGCACAATACGACAGACCAGCCCTTTAACAGCTTGCTGAGCGCTTCGGTGCGGGAAGCGTCCTGAATGAGAAATACCGTTCCGGCTAAAAGAACGCCGCCGATGGCAAACGCTAATACATGTCTCCCCCACCCTTTTGCATAATGTTTGGCATAATCCAGCCCGTACCGCTTGACCGGTCTTGCCCCTTCCTTGACCACATAATAGCGGAACCGCTCATCCGCCCATTGAATCATGCTTTTCCCGAAGGCGACAGACACTCCGATATAAATGGCCGCCACCGCATGCGCCATAGTCGCCGCCGCCCCTCTGTATAAATCAGCTGCGGCCGCCAGAAACAGTACGGCATCCAATAAAGGAATGAGAGCGAAAAAAAACATTCCGAGCTTTTGCCGCCTGAATATATAGCGCGCCGCCAATCCGAAGATGACAGCCGCCCAAAAAGCAGCCTCACAAATGACAATCAACCAAGCAATCGCGTTCAATCCGGTTCCCCCTTATCGTTTTCTAAAATGCATTGTATCACTGCTTTTTATTTAATACAACTGTATTACAAAATTGCAAGAAAAAATATTTCCTGTTACACTGGAACCATGCCTAAAATAATCGATCATGAAAAAAGAAGAAAACAAATAGCCGAAGCCACTTGGCGGACGATTTTGGAGCGGGGAATGGAAGGAGCGACAGTGAGAAACATCGCCCAGGAAGCGGGTCTTTCTTTAGGCGCGCTGAGGCACTATTTCACCACCCAGGATGAGCTTTTAGGGTATGCGATGACACTCGTAAAAGAAAAAGCGGCCGCCAGAATTAACGAAGTTGCCATGAAAGATCTGCCGCCGAAAGAAAAAGCGGTGCGTCTGATGCTTGAAATCATCCCGACAGATGAAGAAACGATGGCTGAAATGGAGGTATGGTTCGCTTTCACAGCTTATGCCAGACATAAGGGAGAAGAGTTTCAACCCCAGCAGGACGGGATCTTGGCATATATCCGCGGTCTGATTGACTGGCTGGATGAAAATAAGCTTCTGAAACCGAATCTTGATAAAGAGATCGAAGCGGAGAAAATGTACGCCATCGCCGACGGATTGGCGCTGCATGCCATGCTTGAACCTGAGCGTCTTTCAAAAGAGAAGATCTCCCGTGTGCTCGTTCAGCATATCGAATCTCTTTTTATCTGACTGAAGTAAAAAGGCCGGATGTGTTCCGGCCTTTTTTCAGCTTATGACTGAACGCCGAGCTCTTGCTGAATGTGCGACTGAAAAGCCTCCTGAATCGTTTTGGCTACAGGTCCCGGCGCTCCGCTTCCGACCGGTTTCCCGTCAAGGGTTACGATCGGGATTAATTCAGCCGTCGTTGACGAGATGAAAATTTCATCCGCATCCCTGAGTTCGTCTTCGGTAAGAGCCTTCTCCCGCACCTCAATCCCGTTTTCTTTCATCAGCTCTAACAGTTTCATCCGCGTAATGCCGTTTAAAATCAGCTCATTTGCAGGATGCGTCCGGACAGTGCCGTTTATGACGGCGTATACATTGGAAGAGGTTCCTTCCGTGACCGCTCCGTCCCTTATCAGCACCGCTTCATAAGCGCCTGCTTCATAGGCTTTTTGTTTAATCATCACATTATACAGTAAATTCAGACTCTTAATGTCACACCTCAGCCAGCGTTTGTCTTCCGCCGTTATGGCCTGCGCTCCGGCTTTTTGTTCATTTTCCGGTTTTTTCACTGAAAAGGTGTATGCCGTCGTCTGCGGTTCCAATCCTTCGTCATACTGGTGCTTCCGCGGCGCCTTCCCTCTCGTCGTCTGTATATAGACCCCGCCGTCAATGAGTTTGTTTTCCTGTACGAGCTTTTGCAGATCCCATTCTATGTCCTCTGCGGAGAACGGCAGGGTGATGCCGATTTCTGCGGCGCTTCTGAAAAGACGGACGATATGCTCACGCAGACCGAATAAGGCACCGTTATACACTCTGATGACCTCATACACACCGTCACCGAATTGATATCCGCGGTCCTCAATATCAACTGCCGCTTCTTCACGATCAATCAACTGGCCGTTTACTAATGTCTTCATGTAAACCCTCCTCATCGTTATCTGCCGTGATGTGCATTCTCAGCTGTTATTGTCAACTATTCTATCATACTGAACGAGCCGGCTGCGGAGTTTATTTTTTTCTTAAAATCTTATTATTCGACATCTTTTCTATGTCTTTTCCAGTTTTGTTCCTGTATACTTGATTCGACATACATATGCTGTTAACTTATGGCACTTCGCAAGCCTCCGCTGTTATCGGCATTATGCAGAAACTTATGCTACTGGAGAGATTGTTATGCGCAACACAAAAGAAGGTGCTTCCCCTTCTCTGTTTTCATTGGCTTTTAAACTTACGAGTTTAGCAGTTTTGTGCGGACTGCTTCTGGTAATCGTCATAATGGGATATTCCGCTTCCGCCGCAAAAAACAAACAGGTCACCGTGACCGCAAACGGGCAGCTTCGGGATGAAGCAGAAAGCCTGCGGCTGAAAAATGATTCTCCCGACGTCTTAATGAAACATTTGCAGAGAGAGCGTGACCCAGGGAAAAAAACGGTATATTTAACCTTCGACGACGGGCCGTCTCCATATACTGAACAGCTGTTGAATGTATTGAAGGCAAATGGCGCAAAGGCCACTTTTTTTATGCTTGAACCGCGGATGAAAGCCTATAAGCATTCCGTGCAAAGAGCGAAGCAGGAAGGAATCGCGCTCGGCCTGCACGGCGTGACGCACGATAATCACCTGTTTTATCAAACACCGACATCACCGCTGAACGAAATGCAGCAGGGACGCGATACACTCGAGGCAATCACCGGAGTAAAAACGGATCTTGTCCGCACGCCTTACGGCAGTAAACCGTCATTGACGGATGCCCAAATTAAGAATCTCGAAAAAGACGGATTCGTGTACTGGGACTGGACGATAGACAGTGAAGACTGGAAGTACAAAAACGCACGGTACGTGCCGGAAGTATTGAATCAGCTCGCATATTTGGAAAGCGTTCATACGAGCAGGCCGCATGTCATTTTAATGCACGATCTGCCTGCGACGGTGCACGCTTTGCCGAGCCTGATTCAAAAACTGAAAGCCCAGGGCTACTCCTTTGATGTTCTGACGGATCAAATGATTCCCGTCCATGAATAAGAAAAGCCGGATCTGTATATGATCCGGCTTTTTTTATGTCGCGGCGCTGATCCGTTTTGCAAATTCACCGATCTTCTCATGGATGACAAGATCAAATAAATGGTCGCAATATGTCGGCTCAAGGTTAATGATCACCTGCTTCAAACCGGGAATCCGTCCCGCATCCTCAGGGACAAACCTTGCCGGCGCCACTTCAAGCGAAGTGCCGATCACAAGAAGAAGATCAGCTTTATCAAGCTTTTCATAAAGGGTTTCAAAATGCTGAACGAGATCGCCGAACAGCACGACATCCGTTTTTAATACGGTGCCGCATACCGCATGATCACCGATTTCCGCCGTACATTCCGGCACTTCGTCCTTCAGCAGATGAGAAAGCCCGTAGCGCGCTCCGCAGCGGGGGCATGCGGCGGTCTGAATTGAACCGTGAAGCTCATAGACACTGCTGCTTCCCGCTTTCTTATGCAGCCCGTCAATATTCTGCGTGAAAATGTCTACCTGCTTTCCCCGCTTTTCAAGATCCGCCAAATACGTATGGCCGGCATTCGGCTCATAGCTTCCGCTCATTTTCATCTGAAAGAGCTGTTTGAATTTAGGCCAGAATTCACGCGGACGGCGTTCAAAGGATTCCCTGCTCATCGCTTCCATTCTGGAGGTGTCTTCGGTCCATATACCGCCCGCCGAACGAAAATCAGGAATGCCGGATTCCGTGCTCATTCCCGCTCCCGTCAGCACCACGATACGTTCCGCCTGATTGATCAATGTCATAAACGCTTCCACTCTTCCACCGCCTTTTCTTTTTATCATATCATGAAAAAAGAACGGCGCCTGTTATGCCCGTTCTTTTTCTCCGGAATGATCCTTCACATGAACCGGATCATCGTGGCTTTTCTGTTTTACGAATACATTCTGGCCCGGATAGGCGAATTCCACGCCTTCCTCAGCAAAAATATCAATAATCCGGCGGTTGATATCCTGCCGCACGTCCAGGCTTTCCGCCCAGACGATGGTCTTTGTGTAAAAGTTGAAAAACAGATTGTAATAGCTGTCCGCAAACACGTCAAAGTTAACCATAATCGTATCATCATGCACGCCTTCATGTTCACGAAGCATTTCTCTGAGCCTTGTGATGCACCGCTCTAAACGATCAATCGGCGTCGCATAAGAAACACGAACGGAAAACGTGACCTGGCGCTTCGTCATCCTCGTCCAGTTTGTGATGGCTTCCATGGACAGCGTTGAATTGGGCACGGTAACAAGCGCCCCCTGCGCCGTGCGGAACCTTGTGCTTCGGAATGTGATATCTTCAACGCCCCCCGTTACAGATGACGTCTCGACCCAGTCGCCGATCGTAAACGGCTTTTCCGTAATGATGATAATGCCGCCGAAAAAATTGCTGATCGTATCTTTAGCCGCAAGCGCGAAGGCCAATCCGCCAAGTCCGAGTCCGGCCACGAACCCGTTTACATCATAATTGAATTCCTGCGCGATCACACTGACGCTGAGCGCGAGAATGACAAAGCGCAGCACCTTGGATAAAAACGGCGCCAAAATGTCATCCATATCAAGCTCAAAGCGCTGATTGACTTTATGAAATAAAAACGAAGACGCCGATGTCAGATTGCAAAGCCCCCAGGCGATCAGCGCAACGATCAGAGAGCGGTACAATTTTTTGACAATGTCCATCTGCCCGTCTAAAAACGGCGAATACTCAATCGCCAAAAACAGACCCAGCGCCACGAAAAACCATCTGGCCGGCTTGTCAAACGCTACGGCAATCTGTTTGAATATGTCGGTTTTCGGCTTGTTTGCCAATTTGTAAATGAGCTGAAAAAAGTATTTGACAAACAGTTTTCTCAAAACGAGAAAAGCCGCTAAAATTCCGATGCTGATACTGATCTGCGAAATATGGTCAAGCGTAAAAAAGCTCTGAAATTGTGTCATCATGGCATATGCTCCTTTGTTTTGTCGAAAATCTATTATACTAAAACATTCGGACATCAGCTTTTTTTAATGTCTTTAGGCAGCCTGAAAAACCCCGGCATCAGAGTACAGCCGGGGTTTTCACACATTCGTTCATCTTTCAGCCAGATACAACAGGGTCAGGCACTATTTCTTCTTTGATTGTGTCTGTTTCAGGAGAGTCGCTTTTTGGATTTCAGCATCGGTTTCGGCCTTAATTCTTTCTTCCACTTTCAATCTCCCTTTTCCCATGATCTCGCCTCCTTTTTGCCATTATAAATCATCACTGCGGATTGTAAACCGAAAAAAGCACTATCTTTATTCCAATAAAATACTGTTTCGCACATTCACCAGTTTGAATCGCTGAGCATATACGAATCTGATATAATAACAGAAATGCCCATGAGGGGAGCTGACAAGCTTGTATACCATCGCTCATCGCGGCGCATCCGGTTACGCGCCCGAAAATACATTTGCGGCATTTGATATCGCTGCCGAAATGAACGCTGATTTCATTGAGCTTGACGTCCAGCTCACAAAAGACGGCCAGATTGTCGTCATCCATGATGACAAAGTCGACCGGACGACGGACGGCTCCGGTTTTGTAAAAGATTTTACGCTGAAGAAGCTGCAGTCTCTGGACGCCGGCAGCTGGTATGGGGCTGAGTTTAAAGGGGAGCGGATTCCCCTGCTCGAAGAGGTCTTGAAGCGTTATCATTCTGAAATCGGTTTTTTAATTGAACTGAAAGGGCACGTTTCTCAAGTCGGTCTTGAAAAAGCAGTCGGCCAGCTGTTAAGCAGGTTTTCCTTTTCCATCCGCCCTATCGTTCAATCATTCAGCCTCAAGTCAATTCAGACCTTTCACGACATGTATCCGTCCGTTCCGACTGCAATAATTGCAAGACCCAGCTTCGGGATGTTTTCCAAAAGCCAGCTGGCCGCCTACAAATCAGCCGTAAATTATGTCAATATTAAATATACCCGTCTGAATCGGTTCTTGATTTCCACCGCTCACAGACACGGCCTGAAAGTATTTGCCTGGACGGTCAGAAATCAAAAGACGGCCGAAAAACTGCAAATGATGGCAGTAGACGGCATTGTAACTGATTTTCCGGATTTTATTTCTAAGGATGGCTGATATGAAACAATACATCGCAATTTTTATCGGAGGCGCGCTTGGCGCATTGCTCCGCTTTGAAATGAGCGCGCACATTCACAGCGGTTCTTTCCCGGCGGCCACTTTCCTCGAAAACGCGGCGGGAAGCCTTTTACTCGGTCTTATTACGGGTTATTTCATCATTCGGGCTAAACGCCCTCTTTTGACCGCCTTTTTAGGAACCGGTTTTTGCGGAGGTTTCACGACGATGTCAACCTTCGCAAAAGAAACCATTTTTCTGCTGCAATCGTCTCCCGCAGCGGCTTTTTGTTATGCTGCCGCGACTTTATTCGCTGGTCTTGCCCTTGCATACGCCGGCATTTTTTTGGGACGGCGGATTGCCCTTCACGCAGCGGGAAGGGGGCATGATACACCATGACGATTGTCCTGATGCTTATCGCAGCGGGTATCGGAGCGGTATTACGTTCTCTTTTGGGTAAAACAATTTCAGAAAGAACAAAAGGTTTTCCGATGCCGCTTGGAATGGCTGCGGTCAACCTGCTCGGCTCCTTCGGCCTCGGCATGTTCACCGGCCTGGGCCTGGATAATCCTTCTGCCGGCATCATCATCGCGACCGGCTTTTTCGGTGCGTTTACGACCTTTTCCACGTTCAGTATTGAAGCCGTGCAGCTGATGATGAACTACCGCATAAAGGAAAGCCTGCTCTACATCGCTGTTTCAGCAGCCGGAAGCCTTTTGGCGTTCTGGTGCGGCTTTGTTATGATATCCATTTAAAAAAACCTTGAGCTTATTTTTCGCTCAAGGTTGCGTTATGAAGCATGACCGTTTCAGGCACGGGCAGCTGGCGGTTTATTGTTCCCTGACCGCCCGGGCGGCCCTGTTCTTCTTTGAGTTCAAGCTGTTTAATAAACCGGCCGTCCATTTCTACTATGAGGGCAGTGTATCCCCCGATTTGTATCGACTCACCCGCACAGATGTCAATATTCCGTTTCAGCACAAGACCGCCGATCGTGTCGACTTCCTCTTCAATCCCTGCGCCGAGAAGATGATTCACCTGATCGATCCGAACCTTTCCGTCCAGCACATAATGGCGTTCGGACAGCTTTTGAATCTGCGGCTGTTCGTCCTCATCAAATTCGTCTCTGATATCGCCGACGATTTCTTCAAGTATGTCTTCGGTCGTCACAAGACCGGACGTTCCGCCGTATTCATCAGACAATATCGCCAAATGAATCCGTTCTCTCTGCATTTTTATCAGCAGGTCGTGTATCGGGATCGTCTCGATGACTTCAATCACCGGGCGGATGTAAGACGTGATGGATACTTCCGCTTTTTCATCTTCTGTCATAAACAGCAGATCTGAAAAGAGATGCTTCGTATTGATCATGCCGATGACACTGTCTTTGTCCCCGTCCGTTACGGGCCAGCGCGTATATTTGTCTTTCAGCATCATATCAAGCATTTCCGGAACGTCCATATCAGTGGAAACAGCCGCAATTTCTTTTCGCGGGATCATGATTTCCTTGGCGATCCGATTATCAAAATCAAAAATTTTATTCACAAATGTATATTCAGACGGATTGATTTCTCCGTTTTTTAAACTTTCTGACAGCAGGATCCGCAGCTCTTCTTCAGAGTGGGAGCCTTCATGCTCAGATGCCGGCTTTAATCCGGCCAAACCGGTCAGAATTCTCGCGGAGCCGTTCAGCACCCAAATAAACGGGAACATGAATACGTAAAATAACCGAAGCGGTCCGGCAATCCATAACGTCAGCTTTTCCGCTTTTTGAATCGCAACCGTTTTAGGCGCAAGCTCACCGACGACGACATGTAGAAACGTAATCAGCCCGTACGCCGCAGCAAAAGCAATCACATGCTCAGCAGAATCCGGCAGCCCCATGCCCTGAAACACAGGATGAAGCATCCGCTCAAATGCAGGCTCTCCCAGTACGCCGAGCCCGATGGATGTGAGTGTAATGCCAAGCTGCGAGGCGGATAAATACTCATCAAGATCCGTAATGATACGCTTTGCGAGCACCGCCCGTCTGTTCCCTTCTGAAATGAGCTGATCGATTCTGGATCTTCTCACTCTGACGATCGCAAATTCACTCGCCACGAAAAATGCCGTTAACGTAATGAGCACACCGATTAAAATCAAACTGTCAATATCGTCCATTTCACCTTATCCCGAATTGAAGGATAAGGACGTCACCTCCTGATTTCATCGTTTTTTCTTAAGCGAGAGGAACGAAATGGTTGATTGACTACACAGAGGGCCCCATCCTGCCACCTCCTAAGTCAAAGCATGATTGTCATTTGTATAGTTTATTGTATCACAACTCCATTCTTTCATCATTTTCAGATTTTTATGATATAAAAAACAGCCTTCAAAAAGAAGGCTGCCGTTATCTGCTTCGGAAATGATTTTCTAAACAAAGCGCCGTATTAATCCCCCCGAATCCCATGCTTAAGCTTAACGCATGGTGTACGGTATGGGCGCTCGGCCCGTCGGTCACCCACTGAAATGAATCGTCAATCGGCTCCGTTAAGTTTCGGATCGGATGAAGCTTGTTTTCCCGCATTTGCAAGAGAGCAGCAATGATTTCCACCGTTCCGGCCGCACTCAGACCGTGTCCGGTAATCGATTTTGTCGCATTAATCCGCGCGTGCGACAGGCCGCTTTCAGAAAGCGCCCGGCATTCAGTCTTATCACCGATCGGCGAACCGGTGCCGTGCGGGTTGATGTAATCGATCTCTTTTGCTGAAAGACCGGCCCGCTCCAGCGCCTGGCGGATCACCGTCATTTCGCCCTCTGCTGAAGGATTCGGGTTGCGGTTCGCATCAGAAGCCATCCCCCAGCCCTTTAAGCCGGCCCACGATCGTGCGCCCCTCTGTTCGGCAGATTCAGCGCGTTCCAGCACAATCGCCCCGCACGCCTCTCCGAATATAAACCCGTCCGTATGCCGGTCAAACGGGCGGCAGGCGGCTTCAGGCCGTTCAGCGTATGTATCAGTGCCCATCGCTCCCAAAGAACGGAGAGCATGACACTCCATGTACGACAGATCGGCCAGCGCCCCGATCACGATGCACCGGTCAAACAGGCCGCCTTTGATTCCTTGAGCAGCCTGAATAACCGCCGCCTGGCCGCTGGCCGACGCGCCGCCGACCGTAAAGGCCGGCCCTTTTATCCCGAATTGCTCCGTACAAAGCCCCGACAAATCACTATCCATAAAAGAAAGCCCGTATGTCGGATTTACAAATTGCGGCGTTTCACCGTTTTTCTCAAAGGCCTGCAGCAATTCGCGCTGCGTCATATTCGAGCCGCCGATAATCAGACCGGTGCGGCTGTGGTCAGCGCCGTCTAATTGAGCGTCATGCCACGCTTCATATAAAGCGATAAGCGCCGTCTTTCCCGATAATGCGGCCCTTCGGTACAAGCGCTTCGACAGCGCGTCCGGCGGCGTTAATTCGCTAAGCTCCGCGCCGATAAACGAACTGCCTTTCTGCCGGCCGGGCCGTTTCATCACATCAAAGGCGTGCCGCCCCTCCATAAGCGCATCGAGAAACGCCTCCTTGCCTTGTCCGACCGCGGCTAAGACTCCGATTCCTGTAATGCTGATGTCTGACGTGCCATTATTAGTCCTCGACATTTGTCCGTTCTCCCATCTTTATGTATTGGAAGCTATGAAGAAAAATCTTGATACAGTGCTTTGAAAATATCGCGTGACTGTCTGATCTGTTCTGAAGGCACGCTGAAAGATAATCGGAAATAGCCGCTTTTTCCAAATCCGCTGCCGGGTACGATCAATAGTTTGTATTTCTGTGCGGCATGCATGCAGAATGCCACCTCGTCTTCAATCGGTGATTTCGGAAAGACGAAAAAGCCTCCTTTCGGCATTTCAAATTCGAAACCGGCTTCTGTGAGGATGTCCACCATAAGGTCTCTCCGCTTTCTGTAAGGTTCAGCGTCAATCGAAAGATCATCCATTTTCGCCACGGCACGCTGCATCATGACCGGAGCGTTCACAAAGCCGAGCGTCCGGTTACAGAAAACGAACGCATCCGTCAGAAGATCGCCCTCAGGCATTTGGGCGTCTGCCGCGATATACCCGAGCCTTTCCCCCGCAATGCCGAGATCTTTACTGAACGAACTGACTAAAATCACGCGGTGATACGCCTGAAACGGATTCGCCTGCTCTTCTCCGTAGATCAGCTGGCTGTACGGTTCATCAAATAAAATAAATATGCTTTGGCCGTTCCGCTCTTCGGCTTCTTTTAATAAGGCGCCCAATTCGTTAAGGTTTTTCTGGCTGAGCACAGTCCCCGTCGGATTATGCGGCGTATTAACGATCAGTCCTTTCGTACGGGGGGTGATCGCACCTTTAACCGCTTCAATATCAATCTCAAATGAGTCAGTCAGCGGGCAGATGACGGGTCTGCCGCGGTAATTTTCAACATACGCTTTATATTCCGCAAAATAAGGCGAAAGAAGGATGACTTCTTCCTCGGGGTTTAAAATGCTTTTCAGCGCGACATTCAGCGCCCCGCCGGCTCCGACCGTCATGACTGTATGCCTGGCGGAAATTTCTGTCTGAAACCGCTCTGACAAAAAGCGCGCAACCTTTTCTCTCGCCTCCGGAAGCCCCTGGTTTTGTATGTATCCGTGCCGCCCTGTTTCAGCTGCTTCGCAAAGCGCCTTTTTAAATGTTTCAGGCGGCTCCGCAACCGGATTTCCTATTGAAAAGTCAAACACCTTATCGGCGCCGAACTCTTTTTTCAGCCGAGCGCCTTCATCAAATAGTTTGCGTATCCATGACCCTTTCTCCAGATTCTGTGTCACTTCCCGTGATAAACCGGCCACTGTCATCTGTCCCTTCTGTCTTTTTCTTCCGTTTCTATTTACAATGATTATGAAAGATTTACATGGCGCAGTCAACGCTTTTTCAGACAGCCCGCCGCGTCGTTTCAGGAGAAAGACGGAAAACAATAAACTTGTGCAAACTCCCCTTCATATATTAAACTATTCTCATAACTATAACGTGATGGTTGGGGAGGGATTTAGATGGGGCTGAGACTTATCGCATCAGTGAATTAGCAGAGCTTGCCGGTGTAACGAAACGCACGGTGGATTACTACACAAACCTCGGGCTTTTAAAGCCTGACAGGTCTTGTTCGAACTATCGTTACTACGATACACTTGCACTTAATCGGTTAAAGTTTATAGTCGCTTGTAAAAAGCAGCGATTGGCCCTGTCTGATATAAAAGATCGACTGGAGAACCAGTTTCCCTCTTCAGCCCTGCCTGACGATATTGGAAATCTGGCATCGGAAATTGATCACATGAATCAAAACATCTCCGTGATCTTGAATCGGTTTGAAAAGCTTGAACCAGAGGAGCGTGCCCAGCTGAAAAAAAGGCTGGCTCCTGAAAAGCTTGCAGTGCTTCAATCATTTATGCTGCTGTTAAGTTAAACCATTATCTTACTAACAGGAGGTGTTACCTTCATCTTCCCAAAAGAAGTGAAGGTTCTAATTGGACATTGTGAATTTGATTTTAGTCGCGGTTTTAATCGCGCTGACGGCATTTTTCGTAGCATCTGAGTTTGCGATAATCAGAATCAGAGGCTCACGGGTTGACCAGCTTATAGCAGAAGGAAATAAAGCCGCAATCGGTGTCAAAAAAGTGACCACGCATTTAGATGAGTATTTATCGGCGTGCCAGCTCGGCATAACATTGACTTCCATCGGTCTTGGTGTCTTAGGCGAATCAACGATTGAACGCTTGCTTCATCCGCTTTTCACAAAGATAAACGTACCAAGCTCATTATCGCATATTATTTCATTTATTCTCGCCTATGCGATCATTACATTCTTACACGTGGTCGTGGGAGAGTTGGCGCCGAAAACAGTCGCCATCCAGAAAGCGGAAGCCGTTTCAATGCTGTTTTCAAAACCGCTCATTTGGTTTTACCGCATCATGTTCCCGTTTATCTGGCTTCTGAACAACTCCGCCCGTCTTTTAACGAAGACGTTCGGTCTGGAGACGGTGTCTGAAAATGAGCTTGCCCACTCTGAAGAAGAGCTGCGCATCATTTTATCGGAAAGCTATAAAAGCGGTGAAATCAACCAGTCTGAATTTAAATACGTGAACAAAATCTTTGAATTTGACGACAGACTTGCAAAAGAAATCATGATTCCGCGTACGGAAATCGTCAGTCTGCCGCATGATATCAAAATTTCTGAAATGATGGACATCATTCAGATTGAAAAATATACCCGGTACCCTGTCGAAGAGGGTGACAAAGATAATATTATCGGCGTTATTAACATTAAAGAAGTGCTGACCGCCTGCATCAGCGGCGAAGTATCAGTCGACTCGCCGATTACCGATTTTGTCAATCCGATCATCCATGTGATTGAGTCGGCACCGATTCACGATCTGCTTGTAAAAATGCAGAAGGAACGGGTTCATATGGCGATTCTGTCGGATGAATACGGCGGAACCGCGGGGCTTGTCACCGTTGAAGACATTATTGAAGAAATCGTCGGGGAAATCCGTGATGAATTTGATATCGATGAAATCAACGAAATCCGTAAACTCGGCGACGGCCATTACATGCTTGACGGCAAGGTCCTGATTGATCAAGTGAACGAACTCCTCGGCATCCATTTGGAAAATGACGAGGTCGACACTATCGGCGGCTGGTTCCTTACCCAGAAATACGACGTCGAACAATACGACTCGATTATCGAAGAAGGCTGTGAATTTATCATTAATGAAATTGACGGCCACCACGTCGCATATATCGAAGTGAAAAAACTGGCGTTTGATGAACTGCTGGAAACCGCCGAACAAAAAGAAGCATAACAAAAAAGCTTGCGCGTCTGATACAGACGGCAAGCTTTTTTTCATTTACAGTTGTTCAAGTTTTTTCTCAAGCTCTTTAATTCTGGCATTCAGCTCTTCTGTCATGGCCGCAAGCCTCTCCTTCGGCGCAAGATCGGAAAAGTCCTCCAAAAAAATCGGCTCGCCGATGATAAGCCGCATTTTTCCCTTTTTAAACAGCGCTTTTCCCGTAGACGGCCCTTTATATGCGGCCGGAACGAGCGGCGCTTTTCCCATTTGGGCGATGGTCACGGCCCCTCTTTTCAGCGGGACGTCTTCTGATGTTCTCGTACCGCTCGGAAAAATCCCGACAATCTTTCCTTCCTTCAGAAGCTTAATCGGCGTTTTAATGCTGCTCGGGCCCGGATTTTCACGGTCAACCGGGAACGCGTGAATTTTCTTCAAAAAACGTCCGATCCACTTTTTCTGAAACAGCTCTTTTTTCGCCATATAATGAATCTGATGTGGCAATATCCCGACACCGAGCGTGAGGACGTCCACCCAGCCCGCATGCGTGCACGCGATAACGAATCCTTTATCAGACGGAAGATTCTCTTTATTGTACACTTTCACTCCTCCGCGCAGGGATAGAATGCATTTGATGGCATTTGCACAAAACTTATACATAACGCACTTCCTTTGTTGTAATGATCAAAAGTGTTCTCTCTCTCTATTATAACAATATTTTTTATTACCTGGTACTAATAATTATATTTTTCCTCCGCCGATCTCTATCTTTTATGACGGATTTTGGGTACTATAGAGAAATGGTGTTTGATGAGGTGAAAATGAATTTAAGCCGTTTGCATGGAACGTGCAACTTTAAACCTTTCTTATGCGTGTATAACATAGAGGGGAGAAAAGGCAGTGACGATCGATGAAATTTACCAAATGTATATGAATGATGTTTACCGGTTCCTGCTCTCCATGACAAAAGACAAGCATCTCGCTGAAGATTTGCTGCAGGAAACCTTTATGAGGGCATACATACACATTCACTCCTACGACCACAGCAAAGTAAAGCCATGGCTTTTTCAAGTGGCGAGAAATGCGTTTATAGATTATGTCAGAAAACATAAAAAGGAAGTGACCATTTCCGATGACTTAATTGGGAGCCTTTTTCAGACGGCTGTTCAAAGCCCGGCTCATCAGATTGAAATCAAGGAAGTGCTGACAGGGTATATGTCCGAACTTCCCGACAATTATCGGGAGGCCTTAACACTGTATTATTTAAAAGAACTGAATTACAAAGAAGCATCCCATATTATGAATATTTCAGAGGCTAATTTTAAAAGTGTTTTATTTCGTGCCAGACAGCGGCTGAAAGCACTTTATAATAGAGGTGTTAATGATGAATGAAGAATTTAAAAAGCGTTTTTACCAATACAAAAATGGAGAAATGAGCGACCGGGAAATGGCCGCCTTTGAAGAAGAGCTGGAAAAGCTGGAAGTCTATCAGGAGTTGATTGAAAGCGAAATGCAGGACGACCGGGAATGGGACGTCGGCATCAGCCCGGAAAAACAGAAGGCCATTTTATCATACGGAAAACGCAAATCGTATTTGCGGATTTCAGTTCTCGCCGTCATCTCCACTTTGATGATTTTGCCGCTTTGCACATTAGGAAGCTACCTCTATTACGGTCTGGGAGGAAAAGAAAGCACCGGCAATCAATTAATGGAGACCGCGGCAGTGACGGTGGCGACCACAATGCCGAACGTCCTCGTCGATACCTCCGGACTGAAAAGCCAGGTGAAGCTGTTTGGAATGAATACGGAATTTCCGCTGCAAAAGCAGATTGGCACAAAAACGAAATCCGTCGGCGGAGAACGGATTGAAATGTTTTTAGATACGGTCAAATCGCCTGCCGTTAACTACTATGATCTAGACGCGGCACAGGCAAAGCATTATTTCGCCCATCCTTCCGGCTTAAAGGGACGCACGATTGAAAAAGCCGGACAGACATTAAAAAAATTGCCTGAAGGAAGCGTGGCGGAGGTCTATCTTTCTTATGACCGAGCCTACCCTTCTTCTCAAGTATATTCGACTTTTAAAAAATACGATGTGAAGTTTTTATGGAACGCGGTCGAAACGGAGAAAAATCTGAAAGACAGTCCTTATGCCGAGCCGTTAGGATTTCCCGGGAAAGATTCCAAGATGGTGTCCTCTTTCGAAACGCAAGGACAGACAGACCGTGAACAATTTATCAATGCCCTTGAATTTATGTCCAGCCATAAAAAATGGGCGCATGCAATATCGAAACGAAAAGACATGAATCTTGGCAGCCGAATCGACTATGTTGAACATCACGGAATGAACGTATACGGCTCTGTCGTGACGGGGCCGACAAAAGAAATCGAACGTCTGCTGAAAAACAAAACAGTAAAAGCAGCAAACATCGGTGAGGTGGAATTATGGAATTGGTAAGAATTTTTAAAGAGCATAATGTTTTCGGCTGGATATCAGTCGGTACCGCGATTTTGTCGCTGCTGCTTTTGAACGTGGCAATCATCAGCAATGTGACTTTCTATTCTTATCAGATGCTGCCGTTTGCGATGGCCGCCGTGCCGTTCGGCATCATTGAGCTGTTTATTAAAAAAGGACGGACGGGCCCGGGACTGCTCGGTGTCATTCTCAATCTGTTCGTCATTGTCTGTGTATATACGATCGTTGCGGTTGATACGAATCTGCAATTCGGTTTTTAAACGTAAAAACAGGCCCTTTTACGGGGGCCTGTTTTTTTAAAATGAAAGAACGCCGATTAAATGCAGCAATACGACGATGATAGCCAGCGGCACGAGATATTTCAGAAGGAAATACCACAGCTGAAAGAAACGATAGCCGATGGCGGAACCGCTTTTCATCTCGGCAAACAGCTCCTGCTTCGGTATTTTCAGCGGGACGAAGATTGATATTAATAAAGCGCCGAGCGGAATCAGCACATTGCTGACGGTGAAATCCGCAAGATCAAAAAACGTTTTTCCGAACAAATGAACATCACCGAGAACACCGTATGATAAACAGGACGGAATTCCGACTAAGAAAATGAGCAGACCGCTTGTCCACGACAGCTTCTTTCTTTTCGTTTCATCACCTTTCCCGACAGTCGCCACGATAATTTCCACCATCGAAAAGGCCGAAGTCAGCGCGGCGAAGAAAAAGACCGCCAGAAAGCTGATAAAAAACAGCGAGCCGAACGGCAGCCGGTCAAACACAGCCGGCAGTACGGTAAACAGCAGTGTAGGCCCTTCATCCGGTTTAAAGCCGAACGAAAAAACCGCCGGAAAAATGGCCAGTCCCGCAAACAGCGTGACGAGCACATTCATCATAACAATGGAACCCGCCGATCCCGGAAGGTTTTGGGTTTTCGGCAGATACGAACTGTATGTCACCATGACCGAAACGCCGAGCGTTAATGTGAAAAACGCCTGTCCTAAAGCATATAGGATGGATTCCGGCGTCAAATCTTCAAAGTGCGGAACCAATAAAAATCTAATCCCCTCAACGGCATGATCGAGCGTGACTGATCGCAGCACAAGCAATAGAAACAGCACGAATAAAATCGGCATCAGCACTGCACTGACACGTTCAATCCCTTTCTGCACGCCTTTTGCGACGACCGCCACCGTCATGATCATAAATACAAGCTGCGCAACGAGAGTCTGGATCGGATTTTCAATGACCGTCCCGAACACCGTTCCGTACTGCTCCTGAGTGAGCCCGGATAAAGAACCCGTAACGGCTTTTAACACATAAAGCAAAATCCACCCGCCGACAACACTGTAAAAAGACAAAACTAAAAAACAGGCCGCCACACCCACATAACCCGTGAGGTGCCATACCGACTTCGGCGCGGCTTGTTTGTAGGCATCAATCGCATTTGTCTGGCTCCGTCTTCCGAAAATAAATTCACCGAGCAAAAGCGGATAGCCTAAAAGCACGGTAAAGAGGACGAATACAAGAAAAAAAGCGCCTCCTCCGTTCGTACCCGCTACGTAAGGGAACTTCCAAATGGCTCCCAGGCCGATCGCCGAACCGGCAGCGGCCATAATAAATCCTATTTTTGAGGCCCATTGAACCCTTTTTTGGTCAGACACGACTTTCCACTTCCCTTCCGCCCTATATTATCCCTTATTCACTGCGATAACTTAAGCCCATTTCAATATGTTTCATTATTCCGAAAAATAAAAGGGAGCGGCGGGTGCCGCTCCTTACAAATCCCCGTTTAATTTCGAATGCTTTCTCGAATATAAGAAATAAATCACCAGACCGATGATCAGCCAGATAAAGAAACGGAATATGGTGGTGGCGCCGAGGTTAATAATCAAAAACACGCAGAACAGAATGGACAATATCGGAATAAAGGGAACCCCCGGACATTTAAAAGCCCTCGGCAGATCAGGCTGTTTCTTTCTCAATACGATAACCGCCACGGAAATCAGGACAAACGCGGCAAGCGTGCCTATGTTCACCAGCTTCGCCAGTTCATCAAGCGGGACGAGCGAGCCGAGTAATGCTGACAGGATGCCGAACACCCATGTCACCACGTGCGGCGTTTTATGCTTCGGATGAACTTTTGAAAGCGCCCCCGGCACCAAACCGTCACGGGACATGGCAAACATCACCCTCGTCTGCCCGTACAGCATGACGAGCATCACCGTTGTCATCCCCAACACTGCGCCGATATCAATAATCCCGGCCACCCAATTCTGTCCGGCCATCTGCAGAACGAGAGACACGGGATGGTCAACGCCTTCAAAGCGGGCAAACGGAACGACGCCCGTCATAATCGCCGATACGGTCACATACAGCACGGTGCAGACGATTAATGAAAAGATAATTCCTTTCGGCAGATCCTTCGCCGGATTTTTCGTTTCTTCAGCGGCGGAAGAGACGGCGTCAAAACCGATAAAAGAGAAGAAAACGAGCGCCGCGGCACTGAAAACACCGCCGAAACCCATCGGTATAAACGGCTGCCAGTTGTGAGGTTTGACATATACGGCCGCAACGGCGATAAACAATAGAACAACCAGAACCTTCAAAATGACCATAATATTATTGACCCGCTTCGATTCCCTAATGCCTAAGTAGAGGAGGAATGTAATCGCAAGCACGATAACAAATGCGGGGAGATTAAAGAATGTGACCGTGCCTTTAATGGATCCTGGCGCGGCCGTTAATGCGGTCGGAAGATGAATGCCGAAGCCCGCCAAGAATGATTGAAAATAGCCGGACCAGCCGACCGAAACCGCGCTGACGGCGAGCATATATTCCAAGATTAAATCCCAACCGATGATAAACGCTAGAAGTTCACCCAGTGTCGCATAAGTAAACGTGTAGACGGAACCTGAAACCGGGACGCTTGAAGCAAATTCAGCATATGACAGAGCCGCAAATAAACACGCAAGAGCGGCGATGACAAATGAAACGGTCAGCCCCGGCCCCGCCGTGACAGCGCCTGTTCCGGTTAATACAAAAATCCCCGTTCCGATGATGGCCCCTATCCCCAGAAGGGTCAGATCAAAGGCCCCTAACTCTCTTTTCAGCGACTTTTCCCCGCCCGTTGCGGCAAGCAGGTCCTGAATGCTTTTCTTTCTGAATACGCTCCCTTTCATCTGCTTCACTCCTTGTAAATTAATATATGTTAGAATATTCAGATAACAATAGCAATAATGACTAAATTCTTATTTTTCGCATGAAATGTTTCAGCACATCATCCCTTTCTCCTATGTCATATTATAGCGAAAAATATAAAAATGAAAATAACTTTTTTGAAAATTCTATATATTATTTTTAGTTTTCATAAAACAGAACGCAGCGGATTCTCCACTGTTAAATATTAACATTAGTGATTCAGCTGGCGACTTCCATTTTTTGAAAATCGTATTCATATGTACGTTCAAATAAAAATCCCGCCCTTTTTAAAAGCGCGGGATAAGACTTGCGTATTATGTTGAAATAAATCTGCCGCCATTTACGTGAATGGTCTGCCCCGTCATATAGGAAGATTCGTCTGAAGCCAGAAGCACGTAAGCTCCGGCGTGTTCCGCAGGCTGTCCCGGTCTTCCCATCGGAGTGTCCAGACCATGCTTTTCCACCTTTTCTTCAGTAAACGTTGCCGGAATCAGGGCGGTCCAGATCGGGCCAGGGGCCACCGCATTTACTCTGATCCCCTGATCGGCCAATGACATCGCCATTGAACGCGTAAAGGAAACGATGCCGCCTTTCGTGCACGAATAGTCGATCAATGATGTGTCTCCCTGATAAGCGGTAATAGACGTTGTATTAATGATGGCGCTCCCTCTTTGCAGGTGGGGCAGCACGGCTTTTGTCATATGAAACATAGAAAACATGTTTGTACGGAATGTCTTCTCCAGCTGTTCAGCTGTAATATCAAGAATCCCGTTTTGCGGATGCTGCTCAGCCGCATTATTAACGAGAATATCTATTTTTCCGTAGTGATCTAAGACTTGCCGGACCGCCTTCTGACAATGCGCCTCATCACCGACGTCTCCCGGAATTAACAGGCATTCGGCCTGGTATTCTTCCGCACGCTTTTTCGTTCTCTCGGCATCGGCATGTTCGTCTAGGTACAGGATGGCAAGATCCGCCCCTTCCTTCGCGTAAGCGATCGCAGCCGCTGCGCCGATGCCGCTGTCTCCGCCCGTGATGACGGCGACTTTTCCTTTTAATCTGCCCGACCCTTTTACATCCGGGTCCTCCAAGAACGGTTTCGGCTCCATGTCTGACTCAATGCCGGGCTGGCGCTTTTGCACCTGCGGCTTTTGTCCTTCCGTCTGTCTGTCCATCGGATTCATATTCTCACACTCCTGCAATTGGTATTACTGAGACGATACCACGCAGTGCGGGGAGTTAAACGGACAAATATGCCGGTAATTAAAGCTGCTGAGCCGTTTCGGGAAAAGCGCCGGTGTATTTCGCAGACGGCCTGTAAATCATGTTGTCAGCGGACTGTTCAAGCACGTGTGCGCACCAGCCTGCCATTCTGCTTGCTGAAAAGGTCGGCGTAAACAAATCATTGTCGACATCAATGGCCTGCATCACAGCCGCTGCGTAAAACTCCACATTCGTATACAGCTTCCGTCCGGGCTTATATTGCTCTAACAGGCGGATGGCTTCCTTCTCCACATAAAGCGCCAAGTCAAGCGACGGATCATTTCCCGCCACCTCTTCAGCCTTTATGCGCAGCGCTTCCGCCCGCGGGTCTTTTGTTTTGTACACCCTGTGCCCGAAGCCCATCAGGCGTTCTCCCCTCATAAGCTTCGCTGCCAAATACGCTTCTGCATTTTCTTTTGTCCCGATGTCTTCAAGCATTTTCGTGACGCCTGAAGGCGCGCCTCCGTGCAGCGGCCCTTTCATCGTACCCAGTGCGGCAGTGACGGCAGACACTAAGTCCGATTCAGTCGAAACGGTGACTCTCGCCGAAAAAGTCGATGCATTCATCCCGTGCTCCATCGCCAGAATCATATACGTCTCAAGCGCTTTCTTTTGGGCTGCGGACGGCTGCCTGCCTGTCAGCATATACAAATAGTTTTCAACGTGTCCGTATCGCGCCTCAGGTGACAACGCTTCCTGCCCTTGTTTACGGCGGTATCTGTACGCAATAATCGTCGGTGTGACGGCAATCAGTTTAATCGCTTCTTCCGGCTTGGGCGGATATGTAAATGAATCTGTGCCCAAACCTGAAACAGCCGTTCTCAGCACCGCCATGTCATCCATTTCATCCGGAAGCGTTTCCAGTAAGTCGATCAAATGTTTCGGAAGCCCGCGCTCGGCTGCAAGTTCTTCCTGAAACGCAAGCAATTGCCGCTCATCAGGAAGCGCCCCGTTCAAAATGAGATACGCCGCTTCTTCAAAACTGGATTGCAGCGCGATATCCTTCGCGTCATAGCCGCGATATATTAAATGCCCCTTTTCTCCGTCAATGTGGCTGATCGCCGTTTCTGCACAAGTAATCCCTTTCAATCCACGATAAATCAATTTCATTCCCCCTTATCCTCTTTCTGTTATTATAGTAAATATAATATTTAAAAAATAATGAATATTTTTAAGGGAATTAATTAAAACTTTTAATCAGAGGAGTGCATCTATGGATTTTAAATGGCTTCACACCTTCGTCACCGCGGCAAAATATGAGAATTTCAGAAAAACGGCGGAAACGCTTTTTTTATCTCAGCCGACCGTCACCGTTCATATAAAATTATTAGAGAAAGAAATCAGCTGCAAGCTGTTTCAGCGGAGCGGCCGGAAAATACAATTGACCGAAGAAGGAAAAGCATACGTGCCGTTTGCCATGAGGCTTTTGGAAGACTATGAAAACAGCATGGCGGAACTGCACAGGGTACGCCAGGGCTACTCGCACACGCTGACACTCGCTGTTTCGCCGCTTATCGCCGACACCGTTCTCCCGTCTGTCATGAAGCGTTATACAGAGGACAATAAAGAAACCGAAATGACGGTCACCATTTTCGAATCGGAAGAAATCGCCTCTCAAATCAGAAACGGCTCAGCCGATATCGGACTGAGCTGCTTAAAGGTGCAATCATCTTCCCTCACTTGCCGCCCCCTGTACAATGACCCCGTTGTCCTCGTCGCGCCGCCCGGCCGAAAACCCGGAACAGGGAAGGCGGATGAAGTGAAAGACCTGTTCGGACAATATCTGCTTTTGACCCATAACCATCCTGACTATTGGGATGATTTGCTCCGCCAGGTCAGAATACAGTTCCCTTTCGTCAGGACAATGAAGGTGACACAGACGCATATTACGAAACGATTTATTAAAGAGGGGCTGGGTGTCTCATTTCTGCCGCTGTCAGCGGTACGGGCCGAACTCGCCGCAGGCAGCATGATTGAAATTCCGTGCGAATTCGCCCAGATGCCGAGCGCGGGCGCATACGCCATCGCCCTCTATGAAAATGAAAAAAAGAAAACCTTTTTAGATTTTTTATCACATTTTCATTTTTAGGTGAAACAAATGGAGCTCTGTCCCGTCTAAATAAAAAACCCGTTCTGATGAACGGGTTTCTATCGCTGCTAGAATCTTTTCGCGCCCAGGTAGCGCGGTTTCCAGTAGCTGTTATTCAGATCACTTGTTGTGACGCCGTCAGAACCGGCATGGATGAACTTGTTGTTTCCGATGTACACACCCATGTGTGAAGGGCCGGCCTGATATGTTGTAAAGAAGACGAAGTCTCCTCTTGACGGGCTGGACACGCTCTTCATTGAGCTCCAGTATCCCGCAGTGCTCGTTCTGCCGACACTCGTCTGTTTGTTTAACAGGTACCAGATAAATCCGCTGCAGTCAAAGCCGGAAGTCGTTGTTCCGCCCCATACATACGGCGTGCCGATTAAAGATTGCGCATCAGAAATCAGCTTGTTTACATTCAGGCTCGTCTGTGCAGCATTATGGGTGGATGAAGGCTGCTTTGATGACGAAGATCCTGAAGACGTTGAACCGGAAGTTGATCCCTTTACTTTAAGAACTTGTCCGATGCGGATCAGGTCCGTTTTTAAACCGTTTAAACTTTTTAATTGGTTTACCGTCATTTTATATTTATTCGCAATTTTCCAAAGGCTGTCGCCTTTTACGACTTTATATGTAGACGATGATGACTTGCTGCTTGAGCTTGAACCTGAGGATGATTTACCGTTAATCGAAAGCGTCTGACCGATGTAAATGATATCCGATTTTAATTTGTTCTCAGATTTAATGGAATTAATTGACGTTCCGTACCGATTTGAAAGTCCCCATAATGTATCGCCTTTTTTTACCTTAATCGTTTGCGCAGATGCCGCGCCCGCAAACAAAGTCGTCCCCAAAACCACTGCCGTTGTTGCTGTAACAAGTTGCTTTTTCATATTTTCCTCCCTGAATGATTCTATCTATTTTATGTGTCTCTTTTTTAAAGTTTTTATCTGTTTCCTATTATAAGGTTCAATTTCCACTAGAAATAGACTTGACTTCCCGTGACAAATTTCTTACTAATTCGTTTTAGAAAAAAGTTTTTAAGGGTATTAAATATTTCAATTTGATTTCAAACGTGACGAAAAACGAGTCAATTTGTCATGTTTTTTTCCTGTGATCCTCGTATTTTGGAAAAACAAAGCAGTTTATTTTCCAAATAACCCCTTGTTAAAAAAATCCTCGACTTTTTCAAAAAAGTGAATGGTTTTCACTCTTTCTTGAAAACATAACTTTACACCGGAATTTACATTTCTAACAATGTTTCACCTGAAATTTACAGGAGGAACAGGCGCTCTTTACAAACACCCCCTACCATTAGACATGCAGACACGATTAAAGGAGGACGAGTGAGAATGAGTCTATTTAAACAGGTTCGATCAAAACTTCTGCCGGCGGCAGCCGTATCCGTACTGACAGCCGGTCTGATTGCGGGCGCGGGGCTTCAGCACTCCGAACAGGCTGCGGCAAAAAAACAGCCTGACAAAAACGAAATCAGAAACGTCATCTTCATGGTCGGCGACGGAATGGGCGCTCCCTATATGAACGCCTACCGTTCGGTCATTAACAAAGGAAAGCCTTCGGATGGTATGAAACTGACGGCATTCGACCCCAATCTCACCGGTATGATGATGACTTACCCTGACGATCCTGATTCCAATATTACCGATTCCGCGGCGGCTGGCACGGCAATGGCCACGGGTGTGAAAACGTATAACGCGGCGATCGGAGTCGATAAAAAAGGAAAGCGGGTAAAATCCGTCCTCGAAGAAGCGAAACAAAGAGGGAAATCCACCGGACTTGTCGCAACTTCGGAGATTGCCCACGCCACCCCTGCGGCATTCGGAGCCCATAACAAATCCCGAAAGAACATGGATGACATCGCAAGCAGCTACTTTGATGACCGTATCAACGGAAAACAGAAAGTCGATGTGCTCCTCGGAGGCGGCAAGTCAAACTTTATCCGTAAAGACCGCAATGTAACAAAGGATTTCAAAAAAGCGGGATACAGCTACGTGACATCAAAACAGGAGCTCAAAAAGGATCGTAACAAGAAGATTCTCGGCTTGTTTGCCGATGGCGGACTCGACAAAGCAATCGACCGCTCAAACGCCGTCCCTTCATTAGAAGACATGACAACGGCGGCGATCGACAGGCTGAACACGAATAAAAATGGGTTTTTCTTAATGGTCGAAGGCAGCCAAATTGACTGGGCGGGACATGACAATGATATAGTCGGCGCAATGAGCGAAATGAAGGACTTTGAAAAAGCGTATAAAGCAGCGATCGCATTTGCCAAAAAGGACAAACATACGCTTGTCGTTGCCACGGCTGATCATACCACCGGCGGATTGACGATCGGCGCGAATGACGATAAAAACTGGCATGTTGAACCGATTCTTGCCGCAAAAAAAACCCCGGCATTTATGGCTGACCAAATCAAAGCGGGCAAATCCGTATCTTCCGTGCTTGCGCGCTATACAGACCTGAAATGGTCAAAAGCTGAAATCAAACAGATCGAAATGGCCGCAAAACAGGATGCTGACAAGAGTATCTACAAAGCGATCATTAAGCTCTTTAATGCGAAAACCAACAGCGGCTGGACAACCGGCGATCATACAGGCGAAGAAGTTCCCGTTTACGCATACGGTCCGGGAAGAGAGTCATTTACGGGGCTTTTAAACAACACGGATCAGGCCAAAAAGATCTTTCACATCCTGAAACACGGAAAATAAAAAAAGGATGCGGGGGTTTCCCCGCATCCTTTCTTCTTTTACAGATATCTCCGGTGCACTCCTTTGCCGTCATACGAAAACATCACTTCTCTGTCTTCAAGAACAGATTCGATGTGCACGCTCCTGCCCCACAGCTGGTACAGATACGGCAGCACTTTCTCCAAATATTTCAGATCAAGCTCAATTCCCTCATACCAATGTTTAATATAAAGCTCATTATTCTTCAGGTAATCCCCGTCATTGACGGTCAGATAAGGAAATCCCCCGTTGACCCGCATGTTCACGAGCTGATCGCGCACGGCCTTCCATTCTTTGTCGATCACTTTATAGTCCCTGCCCTGCTTTTGGAATAAATACAAATCCTCACGCATCACGAGATCTTTCGTCAAATAATTGCGGATAAATGATATATCCGATTCAATTTCCCTGACCTCAAACATTTTCTCGCGTCCGGAACCGGGCTTTACCCCTGTTTTTTTCATTTCATCTGTCGGGTTGTCATAACGCTCTTCGATGTCTTCAAAAATTTTCAGCCCTAAATAATACGGGTTGATTCCCGTTTTTGACGGCTGAACGACGCCTGCGTTCAGCTTCGCAAATTCGATGGCTTCATCTGAAGTCAGGTCAAGCTCGCGGATAATCCGCTGATGCCAATAGGATGCCCAGCCTTCGTTCATGATTTTCGTTTCCAGCTGAGGCCAGAAATACAGCATTTCTTCTCTCATCATGGTTAAAATGTCACGCTGCCACGGTTCAAGCTCCCGCGAATGTTCCTCGATAAACAGCAGAATATCTTTTTCCGGCCGGGGCGGAAACGGTTTTTTCCCTTTTTTCTTTTTCACCTGCTTCGGCTTATCCATTCCCCATAAATCATCGTAAGGCGATGGCGCGGTTTCTTCTTCGTCCTCCTCTTCGTCATCGACGCTCCACAGCAGCTTCGGCCTGACGAGCGACGGATCGATATGCTCCTGAACCGCCAGAATGGCATCTAAAAAGGACTCCACCTCTTTGATCCCGTGAATTCTTTCATAATGCTTAATCCGCTCCGCCGCAGCCGCCATACTCTCAACCATGTCCCGGTTCGTATTTTGAAAGCGGCAGTTATGTTTGAAAAAATCACAATGGGCAAGAACATGGGCTACAATTAATTTATTTTGGATCAGCGAATTGCTGTCCAGCAAAAAAGCGTAGCAAGGGTTGGAATTAATGACAAGTTCATAAATTTTGCTCAAACCGAGATCATAATGGAGTTTCATCTTGTGAAATTGTTTGCCGAAACTCCAATGGCTGAATCTCGTCGGCATGCCGTACGCGCCGAATGTATAAATAATCTCAGCCGGGCAAATTTCATATCTCATCGGGTAGAAATCAAGGCCGAAACCCTTCGCAATGTCGGTTATTTCCTCAATTGCCCGCTGTAAACCTTTTGTCTCCTCCGCGTTCAACCGAATCCCCCCTACTTGGACTTATTTATAATGTATGACCCCTCCTCTCAAAAGATGAAATAACAGACCGGTTTCCGGCTGAAAACTTTCGGCACATCCGCCCCGTTTGCTTTATATGTAAGTGGGTAAAACACACACCATACCCCAAAAAGAAAAGGAGCGATTCTACTTGAATACAGCAGACATGCTTACGACGTATCTCAGCAAACTCCCGAATCTGATCATCGCACTGCTCGTCCTGCTTATCGGCTGGGGCATTGCCAAAATCATTGAAAAAGCCGTATACAAAGGCCTGCAAAAAACAAAAATCGACGACAGGCTGTTCGCCGAAAAAAAGCCGGCGCGCTATTCCTCAGAAAAAGTCATCAGTAAAGTCATTTATTTTATCGCATTAATCATCGTTTTTATTCTATTCTTTAACATTCTGCATCTGACAACCGTGGCTTCGCCTTTTGTCAGCATGCTGTCAGCGATAACGGCGGCTGTGCCGAGCATTTTAAAAGCCGGCCTGATTCTGCTGTTGGGCTGGGCGGCCGCTTCGCTTTTCAGCTATCTCGTCAAAAAAGCGGGCATGAAACTCGCTGAAAACGGCCGGCTCAGAAAATGGACAATGGTGTCTGAAGAAGCGGAGATGAGCAGATCCGTTACGGCCGCTTCACGAATCGTTTTTTACTTCGTCTTGCTCTTGTTCCTGCCCGGCGTCTTGGCCGCTCTCCAAATCAGCGGAGTATCAGGGCCGTTTACAAATATGATCCAAAGCGTTTTGTCCTTTATACCGAAATTATTCGCCGCGGCACTGATTGTTTTAATCGGCTGGCTTGTTGCCCGTCTCGTCCGTGATATCGTCACAAACTTTCTGGCGAGTATCGGCACGGAAAGGCTCGCCGCACGTATGGGGCTTTCTATATACCTGAAGGATACAAGCCTGTCGGCAATCATCGGAACGATTGTCTACGTGCTGATTTTCATTCCGGTGATCATTTCTGCGCTTGACCGGCTTGATGTGGCGGGTATTTCTGAACCGGCGTCAGCCATGCTGCACACGGTCTTCACAATGCTCCCTAATATCATCATCGGTATCGTGCTGATCATCGCCGGCATCTGGATCGGAAAATGGGTCAACAGCATTGTATCCGGGCTCTTGCACCGGGCCGGTTTCGACTCTCTTCTCGGTAAAATGGGCTTTGAACAGACGGGTACCCCGAAGCTGACGCTTTCTCAGACGGTCGGCATGATTGTTCAGATTATCATCGTCCTGCTGTTTACGGCAGAGGCGCTGCAGCTTGTTCATCTCGAATTTCTCGTCGTTATCGCAACAGGTATTATCGCTTACCTGCCTAATGTTCTGGCCGCTGTATTTATTCTCGGAATCGGACTTTTGGCCGGACAGCTCGTCAGCAGACTGCTTGCCGGCATGCTGAGCGGAAAGGAATTCAGATTCCTGGCGCCGCTTGCGAAATATACCATTATCACTCTTTCAATCTTTATGGCGCTGGATCAGCTCGGTGTCGCCGACACGATCGTAAATGCCGCGTTTATTCTGATTCTGGGCGGTTTCGCGCTTGCCTTCGGACTTTCATTCGGTCTTGGCGGAAAAGATTTCGCCTCCCGTTATCTCGCAAAATTGGATCGCAAAATTGAAAAACATCAATCGGCTGACGATCGGAAGCCGCCGATGTCTTAACGAAAAAAACGTGTGCTCAGAAGGAGCGCACGTTTTTTTTGAGTTAAGGGGGCAAATTCCTTTTTTTTCATTTTAGATTCATATATGATAGACTGTAACAGAAGCAAAATCTCTTTTTTCGAGGTCATTCTATGAAATTAACGAACTATACCGATTATTCTTTACGCGTTTTGATTTTTTTGGCTTCCAGACATTCCGATGAACTTTCCAATATAAAAGAAATCGCAGATACTTATTCCATCTCTAAAAACCACCTCATGAAAGTCATTTACCGCCTCGGCCAGCTCGGGTATGTCGAAACGATCCGGGGCCGGGGAGGCGGAATCCGATTAGGAATGACACCGGAAGACATAAACATTGGAGAAGTCGTTCGAAATACAGAAGACGACTTTAACATCGTAGAATGCTTTGACTCCCAAAAAAATCTCTGTATCATATCTCCCGCCTGCAACTTAAAGAACCTTCTGAATGAAGCCCTGCAAGCTTACCTGGCCGTTTTAGACAAATATACGTTAAGGGATCTGGTCAAAAACAAAGAGGAGATTATGAGACTGCTCAGAAGCTGAAGGAATGTCCGCATTCCTTCTTTTTTTTATGCCGGCATAAGAAAAAAGGACTATTTCTATTAATATGATAAACGATTGCAGACAAGTGCCGATATAAAGATTATCATTACTGATATCCTCACCTTGCGGCTGCAACGAATGGGGATAGTAAAATCATCGCAGGAAAAGGGAGATTCATTATGAGAAAAAAGGTAGCGGTCGGTTTGACTGCATCTGCGATCGTCGGGTCTGCGTTAGCTGTAACACCGGCAGAAGCACAAACGATTAAGGTTAAAAGCGGAGATTCATTATGGAAGCTTGCCCAAAACTACAATACGAGCGTGGATGCCATTACATCAGCCAATCATCTAAAATCCACCGTTCTTTCTATCGGGCAGACGCTCAACATTCCTAACGGCAAATCAGATTCCGGCAGCAAAAATCCATCTTCAAAGAACAGCGGCACGACTAAAAGCGTTTATACAGTGAAAAGCGGCGACTCGCTGTGGCTGATCGCATCTGATTTTAAAATGTCCGTACAGGAACTGAAAAAATTGAACGGTCTGACAAGCGACTTAATCCGCGCGGGACAGAAGCTGCAAGTGACGGGGAAAGTTTCCTCAAGCACCGATCAGAAAAAAACCACGCCGGGCAGCAGCTCAAACAGCAGCAAAAAGCAGTCATCATCTTCCGGGACGTATAAAGTCAAACTCGGCGATTCACTATGGAAGATCGCAAACAGCGTCAATATGACCATTGCGGAACTCAAAGTATTAAACAACTTAAAAACGGATACGATCTACGTAAACCAAGTCCTGAAAACAAAAGGAACGTCTTCTTCGGGAAACACGCCGTCAAAGGAGAATTCAAACCAAAATAAAAACCAGACGCAAACGTCCTCCTATACAGTAAAAAGCGGAGACTCACTCTGGAAAATCGCAAACGCATACAATATGACGGTTCAGCAAATCAGAAGCATCAACAAACTGACGTCAGACATGCTGCGGGTCGGACAAGTGCTTAAGCTGACCAAAACGTCATCTTCCGGCTCTTCGACTTCACCGTCAACTCCGAACCAGTCCGGAAATACAGGGAAAACCACTACATATACCGTGAAAAGCGGGGATTCTTTATGGGTGATCGCCCAAAAGTTCAATGTGACCGCCCAGCAGATCCGCGAGAAAAACAATCTGAAAACAGATGTTCTTCAAATCGGACAAAAGCTGACGATTACCGGGCAGCAGACAAACACGACTCCGAATCAGTCCGGCAACACAGGCGGCACAGGTTCAACAAGCGCGAAGATTAATGTAATGATCGATGCCGCAAAAGCTCAGCTGGGCGTACCGTATGTATGGGGCGGGACGACGCCGAGAGGCTTTGACTGCAGCGGTTTCATTTATTACGTTCTCAATAAGGTCACTTCTGTATCCAGACTTTCAGCCGCAGGCTACTGGAATACGATGACATCAGTCAGCCAGCCGGCGGTCGGTGACTTTGTCTTTTTCTCAACTTATAAAGCCGGACCTTCCCACGTCGGTATTTATCTCGGGAACGGCCAGTTTATTAATGCAAACGATTCGGGTGTCGTTATTTCCAGCATGAACAATTCCTATTGGAAACAGCGCTACCTCGGCGCAAAACGTTTCTTCTGATATCTGACAAGCTGTACGGCCTCAATAAGGCTGTGCAGCTTTTTTTACAGTCTGAAAATATTAATGCTGATCACATGTTTTGTCACGGGATGGAAATACACTTCAGCACGGGATGAAAACGTTTCTTTTGCTGTTTGCACCGTTACGCGAAACACATCTTTCGTCTGTTCCCGGTTCACTTTTGTACGGCCCATGTACGAATAATCGGTAAGCTCGGACCCCTTGTATTCACGTTCAAGCTGGTTCCATGCGAGCTGCTCCCATTTTTCAACTGACGGATCGAGGTGTTCTGTATGCCCTTTTTCAGCGATCGAGGCAATGAGAATGCCGCAAAACAAGAGGGCAAGCGCAAATGGAAGGGATTTCATCTTTATGTTCTCCTGAGTCGTTTTTTGTCAATCTTAGCGTGTCCAAAGAAGAGACGGATATGCGGTTTTATTTTATGTCTCCCTCATATTGCTATGCCGCTGTGATAAGGCCACCAACTTTTCCCCCGTTGCATCGGGCTTCGACGGCATAAACTAACGGAGAACTTCTCATTGAAAGGAGAAGCGTTAGATGGATCATGCCGATTATGACAAAGCCTTGTATTACACACACCGGTCTCAATGGGACAATTTGTTAATATTGATGGTTCGTACAAAAGATGATTTATTATCAAAGCGTATTGAGCACTTTCTGCACGCGTATCATTTCGAATATGATCATGCGGTGCTTGAAAAAGAGCTGTATTCTCTTCTCGGGTATATTGATCATGCGACAGAGCTCGCATATGAAGATCAATTAGCCATGCTGACATAAAAACAATCCCGGCGTCAGACGCCGGGATTTCTTATGTTTGTGAACATATTCAGCTCTTCGATCATCTCTTTCAGGCTGACAGCCATATCCTCAGATACGGTCCGGCGCTCCATGTCGATGTGAATCGGGTCTAAGACCAGCTGTTTCGGGATGACATTTGCATAGACGCCCCGCATGACCGTCCGCATATTCGCCAGCGCGTTCATGCCTCCTTTTCCTCCGCCCGCCGCGGCAATGATTGCCACCGGTTTGTATGCCCAGTGATCGCTGCTTAAAAAATCGATGGCGTTTTTTAAAGCGCCGCTCATGCCGCTGTGATACTCGGGAGATAATAAGACGACGGCCGCCGACTTTTTCACCTGCCGCCTTAACTCTTGCACTGCAGGCAGCTCGTTCTGTTCTTCTTCACCGTTATAAAGCGGCAGTTCACTTTCACTCAAATCAATAAAATCGGTTTGAAACCGATCTCTTATATAAGAAGCGGCAATTCTAGTCCGCCCGTTTTTTCTCGGTGTTCCGCTGATCACTAATATGCTCATCATTTTACCGCCTTTCCAAAAACATTATATTTTACCGCATACAATGCCGCCTGCGTCCGATCGGAAAGATTCAGCTTTGACAGCAGGTTGGACACGTGGGTCTTCACTGTTTTTTCTGAAATAAACAGTGCCGCCGCAATTTCCTTATTGCTTTTCCCTTTGGCTATTTCTTGAAGAACATCTTTTTCACGAGGGGTCAGCTGATCATATTTTTCCTTATCCTGATCATCCTGAACCATATGGGTCAGCACGTGAGGCACAATATCCGCCGACAGCCGGTAACGTCCGGAATACACTTCCCGGAGCGTTTTTACTAAATCATCGGGCTGGGCGTCTTTCAGCTGATACGCTTTTGCGCCGGCTTTAAGGGCGGGAATGACATGCTCCTGATCAGAATAGCTCGTCAAAACGACGATACTGATGTCCGGAAATCGTTCAGCCGCAATTTTTGCCGCTTCTATGCCGTCCATATCAGGCATTGATAAATCCATCAGAATGATGTCCGGCTCCTTCTTTTCAGCTTGCTGAAGCGCTTCAGCACCGGTGGACGCCTCACCGACAACTTCAATGTCTTCCTGAGTGGCGAAGAAATAGCGCAGTCCTTTGCGGACAACGTGATGATCATCAGCAATCACAATTTTCATCAATCAGACCTCCTGTCCCGAAACGGAAGCCGAACGGAGACAATCGTTCCGGCGCCAAGCTCAGATTGCAGTGTAAAGCGGCCGCCGATTGCTTCAGCCCGCGCTTTCATACCGGCCACGCCGAGCGATGGGAGCACAGCATGCGCATCAGCGCTGAAGCCCGCTCCACGGTCGCTAATATGAAGCTCCGCGCAATCCGGCTTTTTAACGGCGGAAATGATAACCCGGTCCGTTCCCGCATGCTTTTTACAGTTATTCAAGGCTTCCTGGGCGATCCGCCAAAGCGCGTGTTCCTGTTCATCTGTAAGCTCCAGCTCATCCTCCATTTCACAAACGGCTTCCAGGCCGATAAGAGCGGCATAGCTTTTGATCGACGCATACAGCCCTTTCGTCAAACTTTCCGGCTTCAGCTGCCAAATAAGCGCTCTCATTTCTGTTAGCGCATTCTGAGACAGCTCTTGAATAAACGTAATCATCTGCCGGAGCCGATCATCATCTGTAAAGCTCTTTGCGGCTTTTGCCGTTAAGCTGACAGAAAACAGCATCTGATTGACGGAATCATGCAACTCTTGCGCAAGTCTGCTTCGTTCCATCAACAGGGCGTTCTGCTGCTCAAATTCGGCCAATTTCATCCGCTGAATCGCCGTTCCGATTTGAAATGCAACCGCTTCAAGCAGATGCAGTTCTTCTTCGTTGAAAAATGTCTTTTCGCTTGCGGCGACGTTTAATAAACCGAACTTCCGGCCGCCGTCCTCAAGCGGTACGGTCGCATGATGGGTAATGCCCTCCGTATCGCGGCAGTTCGTCGTCTGTTCCGCAAATTCAATCCGTTTACAATTCATTATGTTTACGGCCTTTGTCAATCCGCCATTGCTGAATTTGGTCAGACAATAGCATTCCCCGCTGCACATGAGTGCATTTTCCCGCTGACCGAGAGCCGGCGGTAAATAAGCGGATGCGGCGAGCGTATAAGACCCGTCCGGCTCAATCAGAAAAATCCACCCTGTCTGCAGCCCGGTCAGGCTGAGCAGTTCGCGAAGCACTTTATCAAGCGCTTCCTTTAAATCGTGGCTTTGGTTTAAGGTTTCCGCAATCGCTTTTAACGTTTTTAACGTTTCTACCGTCGTTTTCGTCAATTTCCCTCACTCCGGCCAATCAGAATTATCCATATTATATCAATTCTTTTCTGTATATTCCTTTGTTTTCAGCATGAATTTTCCTCATACTTTCGGATGAGGCGTATAAAAAAACCGCCGGATGTCGCTTCCGGCGGTTTGTTGTTTATTTCGTTTTTTCCACTATGCCATCCACCGTTTTCATGACGGCTTCAGATAATGCGGCAAGACGCTGTTCGCTGTCTTGTAAAGAAGTTCCCTTCACGGCGAAATAGAACTTCACTTTCGGCTCCGTTCCCGATGGACGAAGGCAGAACCAAGAGCCGTCTTCAAGGAAATACTTCAGGACATTTGACTTCGGCAGATCAATATCTTCTTCATGATGATCGGTAAATACAGTCCGTTTTCCCGTTGAATAGTCTTCAGCCTGCGTGATTTGTTTTCCGGCCATCTGCTTCGGCGGATCGTTTCGGAAGGAAGTCAGGATAGCGGAAATCTGCTCTGCTCCCTGTTTTCCTTTTAACGTCAATGACTTCAAGCCTTCACGGTAATAACCGTATTCTTTAAAAATGGACAGCAGCGCGTCATAAAGCGACATGCCCTGCTTTTTATAAAAGGCGCATACCTCGACGGCTAACAGTGCAGCCTGTATCGCGTCTTTGTCACGCGCGAAATCGCCGATTAAGTAGCCGTAGCTTTCTTCATACCCGAACTGGAACGTGTATTGGCCTGATTTTTCATATTCTTTGATCTTTTCACCGATAAATTTGAAGCCTGTCAGCGTGTCAACCGTATCTAATCCGAACGATGAAGCGACGGCGCGGCCCAATTCGCTCGTGACAATCGTTTTCATGACGACACCGTTTTCAGGAAGGGCGCCCTGTTTTTTCTTCTCGGAAAGCAGGTAATGCAATAAAAGCGCGCCTGTCTGGTTTCCCGTCAGCACTGTGTACTTGCCTTCGCTGTTTTTTACCGCAATGCCGAGACGGTCGGCATCCGGGTCCGTAGCGACGAGAATATCAGCGTTTTGTTCTTCTCCGAGTTTAATGGCATATTCGAATGCCGCGTGCTCTTCCGGATTCGGCGATTTGACGGTTGAAAAATCCGGGTCCGGCAGCTCTTGCTCCTTCACGACGGTGACGTTTTTGTAACCGAGTGCTTCAAGACCGCGGCGCACCGGTTTATTTGCCGTGCCGTGCAGCGGAGTGAACACGACGCTGACATCCACTTCATCCGAAAGCTCGGGATGTACGGAGATGGAAGTCAGTTCTTCAGTATACGGTTTATCAATTTCTTCACCGATTATTTTAATCAAACCTTTTTCTTTCAGCGACTGTTCATCTTCAACTTGAATCGTTAATTCATTTTCTATGGCATTCACTTCCGCAATGACGATGTCCGCTTCTTTCGGCGGCAGCTGTGCGCCGTCATCGCCATACACTTTATATCCGTTATATTCAGGCGGGTTATGGCTGGCCGTCACGACGATACCGGCATAAGCGTTCAGCTTTCTCACCGCAAAAGACAGCTCAGGCGTCGGGCGGAGCTCATCAAATACGTATGTTTGAATGCCTTGGGAAGCAAGGGTTTTTGCAGCTTCCATCGCAAACTCAGGAGATTTATGACGGGAGTCGTATGCGATCGCAACCCCTCTTTTTTTCGCGTCTTCCCCCTGTTTCGCGATATACGCCGCAAGTCCGGCGGATGCTTTGCGGACCGTGTAAATATTCATCCTGTTCGTACCCGGCCCGATTTCTCCTCTCATGCCTCCTGTTCCGAACTCAAGATTTTTGTAGAAAAAATCTTCCAGCAGCTGCTCGTTTCCTTCTGCGTCCGCCAATAATTTTTTCAATTCTGAATCTAATTGTTCGGCCTGATTCCAGCGTTCGTAACTCTTACTCCAACTCATGTTCGTCCTCCTATAATTTCAGCTTATGACCATATTTTAATATGAAGCGGCTGCCCGTGTCACTTGATAACTTAACCAAATGCTTTATGTAAAAAGATAAAAGAAGGGCTCATGCCTTTTCGGCACAGCCCTCCGGTTATTATTGTTCGAGCGGAACAACCGCGTCGTGCAGCAGCGTATTTAACCACTCAGTGTGTTTTTCTTTCGTTTCGTCATTCCATTGGAATCGGTCGCTCATGTAATCAATCACGGCTGTTTTATACGTTTGCACCCATTTGATGTCGAAGAACAGTCTTCCCGTTCTGCGGACGAAGAAATCGGCAGGTGTCGCAGCCATTTCTTCTTCGATGCTGTAAGCCGCTTCCGCCAGAATGTGAACCGGAATCTGGCGTTTTTCCGCTTCGTCTTTCAGACCTTCAATCCGGCTGAATACATTTTCAACGTTAGAGCCGTATCTGATGGCTAACTGCTTAGCGGTTTCCTGTGGTAAACCGATTTTCAAGCCGTCTTTTGTCTTTGCTTCCACAAATGACTCGAAGTTTTTAGAGCCGCCGACATGTCCGCCGGAAATCGGCATCGTCTTCGTCTTGCAGCCGCCGAAGTCCTGGCCGCCCTCTTCTTTCAAGCGGTCGCGGACAAGATCGACAATGTGCTCAGCCATTTTACGGTAGCCCGTCAGTTTTCCTCCGGCGATCGTAATCAGGCCTGATTGAGATGTCCAGATTTCATCTTTACGGGAGATCTCAGACGGGTCTTTCCCTTCTTCGTGAATAAGCGGTCTGAGGCCGGCCCAGCTTGATTCAATATCGTCCGCCGTAATGTTCAGTTCCGGGAACATATAATTGATGGAGCTGACGACATAATCACGATCCTGCACCGTCATGCGCGGGTGCTCAAGTTTTTGTTTGTAAACCGTATCGGTCGTACCCACGTATGTTTTTCCTTCACGCGGAATGGCGAACACCATCCGGCCGTCCGGCGTATCAAAGTACACCGCCTGTTTAAGCGGGAATACGGATTGGTCGAATACGAGATGGACCCCTTTTGTGTGCTGAAGATGTTTTCCGCTTTTGCTGTGGTCTTTTTCTCTCAGCTCGTCGACCCACGGACCTGTCGCATTGACGATTTTTTTGGCGTAAACTTTGTATTCCTTGCCTGACAGCAGATCTTCAATTAAAACGCCGACAACTTTTCCTTTTTCATAAAGCAGTTCTTTCACTTTAGAATAGTTGACAGGCTCCGCACCGAATTTAACGGCTTCTTTCATGACTTCAATCGTCAGTCTCGCATCGTCCGTCCGGTACTCTACATAATAGCCTCCGCCTTTTAAGCCGTCTTTTTTGACGAGCGGCTCTTTTTGCAGCGTTTCTTTAGCAGACAGCATGCTTCTGCGCTCTGATTTTTTTACTCCCGCTAAATAGTCATACACACGCAGGCCGATGGAAGTAGAGAATGAACCGAACGTGCCGCCTTTATGAAACGGCAGCAGCATCCATTCCGGCGTCGTGACGTGCGGGCCGTTTTCGTACACGATGGCACGTTCCTTACCGACTTCTGCAACCATTTTGACTTCAAATTGCTTCAGATAACGCAAACCGCCGTGGACAAGCTTTGTGGATCGGCTTGATGTGCCGGCCGCAAAATCCTGCATTTCGCTCAAAGCGACTTTCATTCCCCTTGAAGCAGCGTCAAGCGCCGTACCGGCACCCGTAATACCTCCGCCTATAATAAACAGATCGTATGTTTTTTTAGTCATGTCTTCCAGCATATGATCCCGTTCCAAACTTGAAAATTGGTGATTCATCATTACGTTTCCTCCTTGTTGTCACGGTATAGAAAAAGAGACCACAACAGCCAAAGCGCATGTCATCACTTTGGTGCTGTGGTCTCTCCTCATCTCAGGACCGTTCCTATTAACTTGTTTTCAGTATACCACATTTTTATCTTATTTAAAAGCCATAGCTGCATTTACTGCTTTTTTCCATCCGCCGTACAATTCATCGCGTTTTTCATCTTCCATTTCCGGTTTGAATTGCTTATCAAGGTTCCATTGATCAGCGATTTCAGTGCTGTCCTTCCAGTAGCCGACAGCGATTCCGGCCAAATACGCAGCACCGAGCGCCGTCGTTTCATTAATTTCCGGACGTTCAACCGGCACATCAAGCAAGTCGCTCTGGAACTGCATGAGGAAGTTATTTTTTACCGCTCCGCCGTCTACACGCAATGTTTTTAAAGAGATGCCTGAATCAGCCTCCATGGCATCAAGCACATCTTTCGCCTGATAAGCGAGAGATTCAAGCGTAGCCCGGATAAAATGCTCCTTCGTCGTTCCGCGTGTCAAGCCGAAAACTGAGCCGCGCACGTCACTGTCCCAGTACGGTGTGCCTAATCCGACGAAAGCGGGCACGACATAAACACCGTCAGCGGAATCCACACGCTCTGCGTATGTCTCGCTTTCTTTCGAATCTTGGAACATCCGCATGCCGTCTCTCAGCCATTGGATGGCAGAACCTGCGACAAAGATGCTTCCTTCCAGTGCATACTCGACTTTTCCGTCTAATCCCCAGGCAATTGTCGTCAGAAGGCCGTGATCAGAAGTGATGGCTTTTTCTCCGGTATTCATCAGCATAAAGCAGCCTGTGCCGTATGTGTTTTTCCCCATGCCTTCTTCAAAGCACGCCTGACCGAACAGCGCAGACTGCTGGTCTCCGGCCGCTCCCGCAATCGGAATGTTTTTACCGAAGAAATGATAATCAACCGTTTTCGCGTACACATGAGAAGACGGTTTCACTTCCGGCAGCATTGATTTCGGTACGCCTAAAATATCAAGCAGCTCGTCATCCCATTTTAATTCATGAATATTAAACATCAGCGTTCTTGAAGCGTTGGAATAATCCGTTACGTGCGCCGCCCCTCCGGACATTTTCCAGATGAGCCATGAATCAATCGTTCCGAACAGAAGACTTCCGTTTTCCGCTTTTTCCCGCGCGCCTTCTACATTGTCAAGAATCCATTTGACTTTCGTTCCTGAGAAATAAGGGTCGATCAAAAGTCCCGTTTTTTCTCTGAATGTATCATTATATCCTTTTTCACGAAGCTCTTCGCAAATGCCGGATGTTTGTCTCGATTGCCACACAATCGCATTGTATACCGGCTTTCCGGTATCTTTATCCCATACGACCGTCGTTTCCCTTTGGTTCGTGATGCCGATGCCGGCAATTTGATCAGCGCTGATTCCGGACTCGGAGATCACAGTCGCGATAACGGCGAGCACCGATCCCCAAATTTCGTTCGCATTGTGCTCCACCCAGCCCGGCTGAGGGAAATGCTGTGTGAATTCCTTTTGAGCGGAATGCACGATTTTTCCTTCTTTATTAAAAAGAATCGCTCTTGAACTTGTTGTGCCTTGGTCAATTGATAAAATATAGGTCTCCATGATGCCGCTCTCCTTTTTAAATATATTCAGAATTTGATAATGTTTTCTGTGATTGAGATTTCTTGGTATAAATATAGAGTATGAAAAGCACTACAACCATTATAACGCTTACAAACCAAAAGCTAGGTGTCACATTTCCTTTAAACGCGGCATTGTAAAATACGCCGCCGAACGCACCGCCCATGATCGGACCGATTACGGGAATCCAGGCATATTTCCAATTTGACGGTCCTTTTTTCGGAATCGGCAAAAAGGCGTGAGCGATTCTCGGCCCCAAATCCCGCGCAGGGTTGATCGCATATCCGGTCGTCCCTCCAAGAGAAATCCCGATGGCAACGATGAGGAATCCGACAATCAGCGGGTTCAGCCCTTTTGTAAATTCATTCGCTCCGATTGCCAAAATGCCGAGCACAAGCACAAACGTACCAATGACTTCACTTATCATATTCCCAAATGTATGAGGAATACTCGGGCCGGTCGAGAAAACGCCCAGTTTAGCGGCCGGATCATCCGTCGCCTTCCAATGCGGCAGATAATGAAGGTACACAACAACCGCACCGATCATTGCTCCGATCATCTGTCCTGCAATATAAACAGGGACCTCTTTCCAAGGAAAGCTGCCTTCAAGCGCAAGGCCTATCGTTAAAGCCGGATTCAAGTGGGCGCCGCTGATACTGCCGACGGCATATGCCGCCATGGCTACTCCCAATCCCCAGCCGAATACAATAACAATCCATCCGGATTGGTATGAAAGCGATTTCTTTAAATTGACTCCCGCACAAACGCCGCCGCCGAAAATAACAAGCAGCATTGTACCGATTACTTCTCCCCAAAATGCTGTCATCATCATTCCTCCTAAATGACATAATAGCAGGTTTGACAGAGTTATAGAGAATAAAAAACCCACAACAAACCGCTTTACGCTTTATTTCTTCCGTAAAGAGCTGTTGTGGGTCTCCGGGTCTCCATCACATAGTATTAACCTAGGTCTATTGTAACAATGGGTGTAAGCGGTGTCAATCTTTTTTTGTCATAGAATGTTCATATTTAGCCCATAGGTCGGTGTCTGAAGTCGTCACGGCCGTGGCTCCTGCCTGCAAGGCGTTTTCAACGTCCTGCTCCGTGCGGATGAAGCCGCCGGCAAAAATCGGAATCCCCGTCATTTCTTTAATTTCTCTGATTAAAGTCGGAACGATGCCCGGGAGAACCTCGATAAAGTCAGGCTTATGCTTTCCGACGAATTCCATGCTTTTCTCCATGGCGCTCGTATCCAAGAGAAACAGACGCTGGATCGCGTATATTTTCTTTTGTTTCGCTTTGACGATGACTGATGATCTCGTCGAAATGATGCCCGCGGGCCGGATATCCTGGCAAATGAACTCCGCACCGTATTCATCATGCTTAATGCCGTGGATTAAATCGACGTGAACCATCAGAAGTTTTCCGTGTTTTTTCGCTTCATTCACGACACCTTTTAATTGACCGAGGTGGATATCTAAAATGACGCCGTATAAGAACGGACTTTCTAAAAATGCATCGAATTGCTTCATGTTCCGGATTGCCGGTAGAATCTGCTGGTTGTGAAAACTCATGTTTTACTCCTTTACATTAAAAATCAATGCTCAGCACGCTTTCCTTGACGGTCGAAATGATGAAAGAGAGCTCCTCGTCCGACAGGCAAAAAGGCGGAGACAGCTGAATGACATTATTATATCCCGCTACAGTATCGCCATTTTTCCCGACAAGCAGGCCTTTTTCTCTGCACGCGGTGATGACGTGCTGCACAAGGGCGGCATCAGCGGGTTCCTTCGTGATTTTGTCCTTGACGAGCTCAATGCCGGCAAGAAGGCCCTTGCCCCGTACATCTCCGACCGCCGGATGTTCTCTGAGCGGCTCAAGCTCACGGAGCAGCCTTTCTCCAAGCTCCCGGGAGCGGGCGATCAGATTTTCGTCCTCCATCAATTGCAGGTTTTTCAAGGCCAGGGCGCAGGCTGCCGGATTGCCTCCGAATGTATTCACGTGCCGGAAGCGGCCGTACGGCTCACCGCCCGAATACGCCTCAAAAATCTCCCGTTTTACTGCCGTTGCCGACAGCGGCAGATAAGCGCTCGTAATGCCTTTTGCCATTGTGACGATGTCCGGTGAAACGCCGTAATGCTGAAATCCGAACGGCTCTCCCGTGCGGCCGAAACCGCAAATAACTTCATCACTGATCAGAAGCGCGCCGTGGCGGCGGCAAATGTCCTCTACCTTTGCCATATACCCGTCCGGGGGCATCAGTATCCCTCCGCCTGTAATAATCGGTTCCATAATAACGCCGGCAATCGTTTCGCTTAACTCCCACGTCATGATCCGGTCGATTTCATGCGCGCTTTCCAATGTGACGGCATCGCCGGGATTCCGATAGAGATCAGGCGGCGCCGCGTGCAAAAAACCTTGTGAGAGCGGCTCATATTTATACTTTCTCTGCGCCTGGCCGGTAGCGGCGAGCGCCCCCATCGTATTGCCGTGATAGCCTCTGTACCGGGAGATGAATTTGAAGCGGCTGTGATCGCCGTTTTCAATGTGGTATTGGCGGGCAATTTTGAACGCGGTTTCATTTGCTTCCGATCCGCTGTTGGAAAAGAAGATTACATAATCGCCGCCGAGCCATTCATTCAATTTTTCCGCAAGCTCAATCGCGGGTTGATGGCTTTGGGTCAGCGGATAATAAGGAAGCTCCTTCAATTGGCTGTAAGCCGCATCGGCAAGTTCCTTTCTGCCGTATCCGATATTGACGCACCACAGGCCTGACATGCCGTCCAAATACCGTCTGCCGTCAATGTCCGTAACCCAGGCGCCTTCCCCTTTTTGGACGATTATGCTGTCATCCGGCTCCGCCCCTTTCATCGCGTGCCAAATCAGCTCTTTATCCTTTTGTTTGAGTGACTGATTTTTTTGTACATGTTCCACACCGCTCATCTCCCTTTCAATATCATTGCACTGTATCGAAAGCTGCCCGGCTTCTGACGCCGATTCTCTTGGTGAAGTTTTCCTCTTAATAAGAATATAAAGGCGCGGCATGGGCGAGTCAATAAAGCGGCGGCAATTAAAAAAACGCTTTCTCCCAGAAAGCGAAAGGGCTACAAGAGCATATCCCGAAACCGGGGCCGGTGCAAGTGTTTTTATAAAAAAACCCGCCCCTTAGGGACTGACCCCATAAGATGAGACAAATAAAAACACCTTCAAGTTTGAATACGGATGATTGTTATCCGAAATTAGA